>PWON01000123.1 GCA_003557385.1 Bacteroidales bacterium
AAAAGAAAAGATCATCATAGGTATTGACCCCGGAACCAACAACATGGGGCTCGGTGTTATCATGATTAAAGGTGATAAGGTTGAATTGGTCGCCATGGATGTTTTGAAACTTGGAAAACTTGGAAACCAGGCACTAAAACTTGAAAAAATATTTGCCAGCGTGTTGCGTACCATCGACACCTACCATCCGGATGAACTGGCCATTGAAAGTCCGTTTTTCGGCAAAAACGTGCAGTCGATGTTAAAACTCGGGCGTGCCCAGGGAGTGGCCATTGCGGCTGCACTGCATCGCGGCATCCCCGTATTTGAATATTCCCCGCGCAAGATCAAACAATCCATTACCGGCAAGGGAAGCGCTTCCAAAGAACAGGTGGCCGCCATGCTGTATACGATACTAAAGATTGAAGAGGTTCCTGACAACACCGATATTACGGACGCTCTGGCCGTGGCCCTTTGTCACCATTACCAGGGAAATACCTCTGCAGGGAACAAAAAATCCTACAGTGGTTGGAAAGCATTTATCGGGGACAATCCAGGGCGGGTTTCAGGATAGTTTCCTACTTTATTTCCGCTGCGATTTGCCGGGAAATGCGCTCAAATTCTTCGCTGACCAATTCCAGTTTTGGTTTGCTGAAGTCAATGTCATATATTCCATTAATGGGAACCAGGTGAATGTGTGCGTGGGGAACTTCCAGGCCGACCACCGCCACCCCCACCCGTTCACAAGGCATGGTTTTGCCTATGGCTGCAGCCACCTTTTTGGCAAACAACCAAAGTCCCCCGTAGGTATCGTCGTCCAGGTCAAACAGATTGTCCACTTCCTTTTTCGGAATAACCAGGGTGTGTCCCCTGGCAAGCGGATTGATGTCGAGAAAAGCCAGAAAGTCGGCATGCTCGGCAACCTTGTAGGATGGGATCTCGCCCTGAACGATTCTGGTAAAAATACTAGCCATATCCGTTGTTTGGTTTCGGTTATCAGCCCAGGTTAGCGGGAAATTTCCATGATCTTGAATGTCATCATCCCGGCCGGAACCTGTATCTCGACTGTTTCGCCGGCTTCCTTCCCAAGAAGGCCTTTGGCGATCGGGGAATTGACGGAAATTTTACCGTTTTTTATGTCTGCCTCATTTTCCGGCACCAGGGTATACTCCATCACGGCATTGTTCTTCAGATTCTTTAGTTTCAACTTCGAAAGGATGGAAACCTTATTCGTATTTAACTGACTCTCATCAATAACCCTTGCATTGCTCAGGGTGTCTTCGAGCTTGGCAATTTTAAGCTCCAGCATGCCTTGTTCATTTTTGGCCGCATCGTACTCTGCATTTTCCGAGAGATCCCCCTTTTCACGCGCCTCAGCGATCATTTGCGATATCGCAGGACGCTCCACCGATTTAAGCCGCTCGAGCTCATCCCTGAGCTTTTCAATTCCTTCCTTTGTAAAATATTTCACCTGGTTCATGCCAAATTGTATTTAAAAAAACAATGCCAGACATTCGATGGCAAACGCAGACCCGAACGTCTGGAATATTTGTCGATGTTCCTTTTTATTAATAGTTTGCCCCTGAATTCATAAAGAAACGCAGGACTTGCCTGAACCATTCCGGCTAACAAACAAGCCCCTCCATATGCTCAATGAAAACAGGGGGCTTACAGAAAAAACACCTGATATTGGAATATATCCAAGATCAGGCTGTTACATACTTTTTTTGCGTTAATGAAACAAAGATAAGCAATAATTTTATAGTTTCCTAAAAAATCATTGATATTTTCTGTTTAATATTTCGGAAAAAATAACGGCACTCTTTAAATCAAACTCAGGAATGCCCTCCGCCGGTTCAATGCCAGCCTCCTCCTGCTCCCGGGCCAATCTCAGGGCTTCTTCCTTTTTATGTGATTCGATCAGTTCATCAATCGTTTTGATCTTTCCTTCAGAAACAAATGCATGATCTTCGGCAACTGTCTCCCCCTCAAATTCCTCAAATGCCGTTTCCTGTTTCTCAGGAGTTTGATATGCGGTTGTTTTGACCTCTCTTCGTTCCGGTGCATTATATACGGGTTCATCAACCGGTTTGTCCCGGCTTGTCTCCCTGGACTTTTTCTTTCCGCCACCCAAAAACTCTTCCAGCATCTCCTCCATGCTCATGTCTTTTTCAGCGGGCGCACTTGTTTTCTCCTGCGGGGCCGTTTGGGGCTTGCTCTTGGTTGCATCTTTTTTTGGCCTTCTTCTTAAAATACTGACCAACAACCATATAACAACAAGTATGATATATACATATTCTTCCATAATTCACCAATTAGGCACTATACTTATAAGCAAATGTATCAAAAAATACTAACTTTACGAAAAACCGACAGGCCTGGATGCATTTTAAAACAACCATATTACTTGTCTTTCTGGCTTTATTTTACCTGGCGTTGTTCCAGGCTTGCGATAAAGACAGGGAACACCCGGTACCCTACGTGTTTGTGGATTTTAACTTCAACATCATCCACTACAACCTCAATAGCCCGGGTTTGTCGCATCAGTTCTCACAAGCCGAATCCGGAGGGTACCAGGGCATTATTGTGTACAGGGTATCGATGGATGAATTCAGGGCCTTTGACAGGGCCTGTCCGTGTAACCCGCATCATTGCATTGTAAGTATTCACCCGGACGATCAGGTATTTGCCAGCGACCCCTGCTG
>PWON01000146.1 GCA_003557385.1 Bacteroidales bacterium
CTCAAGCTATACGTCGATTATGGCGTGCCACGTTACATTACCTACAAAATTGAGGGCAACCTGCTGTATTTCTGGTCGGATGAAATAAACGACTGGAGCGTACCCTATCATAAGGAGTGACAGTAAGCTTGCGGCCTGAGTTCAATTCGTTTCTCATGTGTTTTACAAAAGGAACCTATTAATGAAAGGCAGGCTTATGCGTTATTTTTTGATTTTTTTATCATGGTTTTTGTTAATCTCACCGGGATTATATCCCGCCGGTGCGAATGACCTGGATGACGAAGAGGTGTTTGCCCTGGTCATTGAGACCACCTCTGCACAAACGGAATTCAAGTTTGTTGTTGATGGTGCGGAAGATCTTGGCATACATTGGGGTGACGGCCATTCTGAGTTTTATAATGGTGATGTGGAGCCCTCACACGACTACGGAGAAGCCGGTGAGTGGATCATCCAGATTGAAGGCCGGGCTGAACGCATCGCTTTTTTTACGGGGCTTGAAGTATTTCATGGTCATATGCTACAAGACATACTGACCCCTGTTTCTGATGGCGTAAGCGGCATTACCAGTGCCCGTAAAATGTTCTATATTACCAAGGTAGAAGCTTTTAGCGCCGAAAACTTTTTTGATGATGTATCGGCCCAGGTCACAGACATGCACAAAATGTTTGCGGGTTCTGATTTCAACCAGGACATCAGCAACTGGGATGTAAGCCAGGCGACGGATATGGGCTATATGTTTTCCACGACACCTTTTGATCAGGATATTGGAGGCTGGGATGTGGGGCAGGTGACCAACATGCAAAGAATGTTTTCGCACGGTAATTTCAACCGGGACATAGGTAGCTGGGACGTGGGCAATGTAACCAACATGGAGGGGATGTTTTCCGGCGACATGTTTTACCGGAATCCCTTTAACCAGGATATTGGCGGCTGGGATGTAAGCCAGGTAACTAACATGGGCAGCATGTTTTGGAACACAGAATTCAACCAGGACATTGGCGGCTGGGATGTGGGAAATGTGTCCAATATGGAAACCATGTTCAGCAAGTCAGACTTTAACCAGGACATTGGCGAGTGGGATGTAAGCATGGTCACCAATATGCGCGGAATGTTCAGGGAGTCGCCATTCAACCAGGACATCAGTGATTGGGACGTAAGCAACGTGAACGATATGTCGACTATGTTTTGGGACACCCAGTTTAATCAATTTATCGGTGAGTGGGATGTGGGCAATGTAAACAACATGAGCGGCATGTTCCGGTCGGCCGAAGAGTTCAACCAGGACATTGGCGAATGGGATGTAAGCATGGTCACCGACATGAGCTGGATGTTTCACACCTCGGCGTTCAATCATGATATTGGCAATTGGGATGTAAGCAATGTAACGGACATGCGGCATATGTTCCTTTCGTCGGATTTCAACCAGGACATTGGCGGATTGGATGTGAGCCAGGTAGAAGACATGAGTTTTATGTTCAGGTGGTCTGCCTTTAACCAGGACATCGGGGGTTGGGATGTCAGCAAGGTGCGCAATATGGAATACATGCTAAACGGAACAGATTTTGACCAGGACATCAGCCAGTGGGATGTATCCAAGGTGGAGAGCTTTGCTGTTTTTCTGGCTTTTTCCAAGCTGTCTACCGAACATTACAACAGTTTGCTTATTGCCTGGTCTTACCTTGACCTGCAACATGACGTGGAATTCCATGGGGGAGACTCCAACTATGATCCCGGAGAGCCGGAAGAGCGAAGGCAATACATCATTGATACTTTTGGGTGGCAGATCACCGATGGCGGCCTGGCCGCAGAAATGTTTTACCTGACACTGCTGGCCGACCCTGAAGAGGGAGGCTCTGTGCACGGTGAAGGCGACTATGAAGAGGGGGAGGCAGTTGACGTAGTGGCCACCCCGGGTGAAAACTGGTTATTTGTCCGATGGGCCGATGCAGATGGGGTGGAAGTAAGCGACCAGGCCTCATTTACCTACACAATGCCTGCAAATGATGTGAGCCTGACAGCCATTTTCGAGCAGGATGATGTGGACATTGCCGAAACAGAAGCCGGACGGTTCGTTGTTTACCCAAACCCGGCATCAAACCATGTTGTGCTGGAGTCGGATCATCCTATTTACAGACTCAGCCTGGCAGACCTCTCCGGCCGGATTGTCTTAACCATGGATATAGATGCCATGCGGACTGAAATACCCGTGGGTGATCTATACCCCGGCGTTTACCTTTTGCGCGCAGAAACAGCCAAAGGAGAAGTTATCCGGCGCCTGCACGTAGTACGGTAAATGAATCAAGTGTCTGCAGCTTGTTTTACTGCAGAATTGTCATAACCCTCACATTTCCAGGCAAAACAGCCACCGTATCGACCGTTGCATCTTCTGTAAGGCCGCTGGTCCGGAGCAGGTAGTTGTTGTCTCCGTGATCATAGCGAAAATACAGGTAGGAACCATCTCCGGAGAACTGCACACTGCGGGAGAGGTTGTGGGGCACACCTATTTTCACGATTTCATCCGCCACAACATTTTGATACCAGATCTCTCTTAAGGGAAATGCCCTTCCGGCTGTTCCGTAATTATTGACCCCTGTCTGGTGTGGGTTGCCGTCAACGTATGCCTCTTCAACAACGGAAACCTGGCCAGTATTCATGTTATATCTTCTGCGATTAGAGCCC
>PWON01000245.1 GCA_003557385.1 Bacteroidales bacterium
ATCGCCATTTATGAAAAATTAAGTTTGATGTTTCCCGAAAAAAGCCGTTACTTTGCAAAAAAAATCGAATCTGTCAAAAAAGAAACCAATTAAATTCAATTTATAATGGGTGCATTTGTTTTAATATCTGTATTGATCCTGATTACCTGCGTCTTGCTGGTATTGATCGTGCTGGTTCAGAATTCCAAGGGGGGTGGGCTGGCATCTAACTTTTCGTCCAGCAACCAGATCATGGGCGTTCGGAAGACCACTGACTTCCTGGAAAAAGCCACCTGGACGCTGGCCATAGTACTGTTGGCCCTGACACTGACCTCCAACTTTGTCATCCCGCGGGGCCAGATCCAGGAAGCGGCGCAAAGCGAGGTACGCGACCTTGTACCCGCATCCGACCTTCCTTCGATGGACTTTTCACGGCCACCTGCACAAGCCATTCCCGATGACATTCAAGACCTGGAACCCGTTCCGGACATAGACAACTGATCAATATTACAAGTTTATAAGGGCCCCCGCAGAAAGTGTCAGAATGGCATACCGTTCTGACACTTTTTTTATACTTCTGGCAGATTTATGCAATTTTGACAAGCGCAACCCCCTTTTAAAGCTTTGGCACAGTATATGAGTTGTCGCTCATGGCAACAAAACAAGCAAACTCCAAATAAATCATCTTTGTCTAACTAATAAAACCAGAGAACATGACTAAAGTAAACATCAAACCTTTGGCTGACCGCGTTTTGGTTGAGCCTGCACCGGCCGAAGAAAAAACTTCAGGCGGCATCATCATTCCCGACACCGCCAAAGAAAAACCACAAATGGGTACCGTCATTGCAGTGGGGCAGGGTACCAAGGATAACCCCATCACCGTAAAAGTCGGTGACAAGGTGTTGTACGGCAAGTATGCCGGCACAGAACTGACATATGAAGGCAACGATTATCTGATCATGCGAGAATCAGACATTTACGCAGTTGTTTAATCAATTATTCATCATTACATAATCAAAAAAAGAAATCATCATGGCAAAAGACATAACGTTCAACCTGGAAGCAAGAAATGCCTTGAAGTCAGGCGTTGACAAATTATCGAATGCTGTCAGGATTACCCTCGGCCCCAAAGGGCGGAATGTGATCATAGACAAAAAATTCGGTGCACCTTACATTTCCAAAGACGGGGTAACCGTGGCAAAGGAAATTGAACTGGAAGACCCGGTAGAAAACATGGGCGCACAAATGGTCAAAGAAGTGGCCAGCAAAACTGCCGATGTGGCCGGTGACGGCACCACCACGGCTACGGTGCTTGCACAATCCATTATTCACAGCGGGCTTAAAAATGTGGCCGCAGGTGCCAACCCCATGGACCTCAAGCGCGGCATCGACAAAGCTGTGGTCGAAGTGATCAAGCATCTGCGCAAACAATCGATAGAAGTGGGCGACAGCATCGAAAAAATCGAGCAGGTGGCCACCATTTCAGCCAACAACGACCACTCCATTGGCAAGCTGATTGCCGAGGCCATGTCGAAAGTGAAAAAAGAGGGTGTGATCACCATCGAAGAAGCCAAGGGCACCGATACCAGCGTACAGGTGGTGGAAGGTATGCAGTTTGACCGTGGCTACATCAGCCCTTACTTTGTAACCGACACCGAAAAAATGGAAGCGGTGTTCGAAGATCCTTACATCCTGATCTACGACAAAAAGATCAGCACCATGAAAGACTTTTTGCCGGTACTGGAAAAAGTGGTCCAGACAGGCAAGCCCTTGCTGATCATTGCAGAAGATGTCGACGGTGAAGCGCTGGCCACCCTGGTGGTGAATAAACTGCGCGGTTCGCTGAAGATCGCTGCGGTAAAAGCCCCCGGTTTTGGCGACCGCCGCAAAGCCATGCTGGAAGACATCGCCATTTTGACCGGCGGTACGGTGATCAGCGAAGAACAAGGCTACAAGCTTGAAAACGCCGATCTGTCGCACATGGGAGCCGCAGAAAAAATTACCATCGACAAAGACAACACCACCATTGTCAGTGGCAAAGGCGACAAAGACAACATCAAGGCCCGCATCAACCAGATCAAGGCCCAGATTGAAAACACCACCAGCGACTACGACAAGGAGAAACTCCAGGAGCGTCTGGCCAAGCTGGCCGGCGGTGTGGCCGTACTCTATGTGGGTGCTGCCAGTGAGGTGGAGATGAAAGAAAAGAAAGACCGCTTCGACGATGCCCTGCACGCCACCCGTGCAGCCGTTGAGGAAGGCATCGTGCCCGGCGGCGGCATCGGGTATATCCGTGCCCTGGAAGCACTGGAGAAATTCAAAGGAGACAATGCCGATGAAAACACTGGCATTGCCATTGTCCGCAGGGCGCTGGAAGAACCTTTACGCATGATCGTGGAGAACGCCGGTGTGGAAGGATCGATTGTGGTACAGCGCGTAAAGCAAGGAAAAGAAGATTTTGGATACAACGCACGTACCGAAACCTATGAAAACCTGTATGAATCAGGCGTGATCGACCCCACCAAGGTAACCCGCGTGGCTCTCGAGAATGCCGCCTCCATTGCCGGCATGTTGCTCACCACCGAATGTGTGCTGGCCGACATCCCGGAAGAAAAGCCTGACATGCCCCCGATGAATCCGGGTATGGGCGGAATGGGCGGAATGATGTAATCAACCAACCCGCTATATATTCTTAAA
>PWON01000215.1 GCA_003557385.1 Bacteroidales bacterium
CTCGGAGAAAACGGAACAGGAAAAGAGGTGATTGCCCGGGCACTGCACCGTGCCTCCAAACGCAAAGATGAGGTGTTTATCAGCGTAGACCTGGGCGCCATCAGCGAAACCCTCTTTGAAAGCGAACTGTTTGGATACAAGAAAGGGGCTTTTACCGATGCCAGGGAAGACCGTGCCGGACGCTTTGAGGCGGCCAACAAAGGCTCCATCTTCCTGGACGAGATCGGCAACCTGAGCCTGCCCCTGCAATCGAAGCTTTTGAGCGTAATACAGAACCGAAACGTGGTCAGGCTGGGTTCAGTAAAAGAGATCCCGGTGGATGTCCGCCTGATTTGTGCCACCAACATGCCGCTTTATCAAATGGTGGATGAAGGCAAGTTCCGGCAGGATTTGCTTTACCGCATCAATACCGTCGAGATCAACCTGCCCCCGCTGCGCGAGCGTAAAAATGACATCCCCTTGCTGGTAAATCATTTTCTGGAGATATACTGCAAAAAATACAAGATGCCCAACAAGCGCCTGCACACCAACACCCTGAAACGGCTGGAAAAACATCACTGGCCGGGGAATATCCGCGAACTACAGCATGCCGTGGAACGGGCTGTGATCATGAGCGACTCCAACATTTTGCAACCACACGATTTTTTCATTTCCCAGGCGCAAGACAAACCAGAGCAAAACCTCGCAGAGTCTGCATCCAACCTTGAGGCCACTGAAAAAATGCTGATCAGGAAAGTAGTTGACAAACATGGCGGCAACATCAGCAAAGCCGCTAAAGAATTGGGCATCACCAGGGCATCGCTATACCGAAGACTCGAAAAGTATGAACTTTAGGAATTTCCGTTTCATGGTGGTTGGCAGGGTTCTGCTGATCATGATCTCTGTAGTGGCATTGTTGACCATCATCCGGAGACCGGAGTTCGTCATCAGTTCCGTCATCCTGTCATTGCTGATCGTTTTCCAGATTGTGAGCCTTGTAAAATACGTGGAACGCACCAATCGAAAGCTGTCTGTATTTTTTGACGCCATCCGCTACAGCGACTTTTCCTCCTCTTTTTCAGACAAAGGGCTGGGGAAAAGTTTTGACGAACTCAACCAGGCCTTCAACGAGGTGATCACCGAATTCCAAAAAACCCGGGCCGCCAAGGAAGAGCACTTCAATTATCTGCAAACGGTTGTACAGCACGTAAGCAATGCCATCATCGTATACAAAAAAAACGGCGAAGTAAGTCTGTTGAACAACGCGTTTAAACGCATGTTCCGCGTCAGCAACCTGCGCTTTATCGACGAACTGGAAAAAATCGACAAAAACCTGTCTGAACTGCTGCAAAATATCAAGGCCGGGGAGAATGAATTGCTGAAAGTTTTTTCAGACAATGAACTCATGCAGCTGTCGATACGGGCAACGGAATTCCGCATGCAAGGCGACGATTATGTGCTGATTTCGCTGCAAAACATCCACAGCGAACTGGAAGCAAAGGAGATGGACTCCTGGCAGAAACTCATCCGGGTGCTTACCCACGAGATCATGAACTCCATCACCCCCATTGTTTCTCTTTCCTCCACGGTCAAAGGGCTTTTGATTGACGACAACAGTGTCAAACTAAAACAGGACATTGACTCCGATGATATAGAAAGTGCCCAGAGTGCACTCAACACCATCGAACGGCGAAGCCAGGGCCTTTTGAACTTTGTGCAGGTTTACCGGAACCTGACCCGCATCCCAAAACCAAGTTTCCGGCATTTTCAGGTCAGTGAGTTATTTACCAATGTGGAGCAACTCCTGCAACCAAAAATTGTCGACCGCAACATTCAATGCGCCTACCGGGTGGTACCCCCCGGATTGAAACTGACCGCCGACCCCGATCTCATCGAACAAGTCCTGATCAACCTGGTGATCAATTCCATTCATGCCGTGCAGGATGCCAAAAACCCCCGGATCCAAATCCTGGCCACCACAGAAGGCCTCAACCGCTTGTGCATTTCTGTAAGCGACAATGGCCACGGCATCAAACCCGACAATTTGGAACAGATCTTTGTGCCCTTTTTTACTTCGAAAAAAGAAGGCTCCGGCATCGGCCTCAGCCTGGCACGCGAGATCATGCGGCTGCATAAAGGCAACATCACCGTCAAGTCAAAACCCGGGGTGGAAACAAAGTTCACCCTGCACTTCTGATCCCGGTCTTCCCAGGCCGCCAATAAGTGCCCGCTTCTTCCATTGTTACCCCCGGGCCGCCAATAAGTGTCCGTTTCTTCCCTGGTCTCCCCAGGCTGCCAACAACTGTCCGCTTACGAACGATCATTGTAGCTTAACGAACACCTGGGCCGCTTTTTTTGGTCGCCATATGTGATTAATCACCTTATTTACAACCATTTACCTTTATTGGCATATTTTTCGATCATTTTCCGGTTAAAAAGCGGTCGTATGTTGCATGCGTCCGCAAATCAAACATTCAAATAAAAAAACCATGAAAAAGACTGCCAACCTGCTGTTCCTGTTCACCATCATCATGCTGCAAGCCCATAGTGCCCAATCACAGACTGTGTGGAGCCTGCAGGATTGCATCGCCCACGCCCTGGAGAACAACCTCGATGTCAGGCAGCAGCGCCTGCAGGCCGAGCGGGCCGACCATGATGTGATACAGAGTTATGCCAATATACTGCCCTCCCTCAATGCCGGCAGCACTTTTGGCTACAACTACGGCCGCACCATCGACCAGGTCACCAATGAATTTTTCACCGAACGGATCGCCTCACAGCGTTTGTCGACATCCGGCAGCATTCATCTGTTCGCCGGGTTCCGTACCATCAACAACATACGCTACCAGTTGGCCCGTCAAACCGCCATGCGTCACGATACCGAACGAATGCAAAACGATTTGATCCTGACCATCGCCAATGCATACCTGCAGATCCTGTATTTCGAAGACATGCTCGAAGTGGCCGAACAACAACTTGAACTATCACGGCAGCAAGTGGAGCGCACACGCGTATTATTACAAGGCGGTACGGTGTCGCGTGGCGACCTGCTGGAAATGGAGGCCATGGCAGCCGAACAGGAAGTCCGCATGATCAATACGAAAAACAACCTGAACCTGGCCTATCTCGAACTGGTGCATCTGCTCGAACTGGATCCCGAAGAAGAATTTGCCATCAAAAAACCCGGACTTGAAGTAGCCGACATCCCTGTGATTTACGATCCCACCATGGTGATCGAAAAGGCACTCAACATTGAACCTTCGGTAACAGCGGCCAGGGAACGAATTTCCATGGCAGAAAACGGGCTGGCCATGACCCGGGGACAACGCATGCCCATCCTGTCGTTGAACACAAACCTGGGTACGGCCTACTCAGAAGCCTTTAAACGCGTTGCCAACAATGACCAGACACAAACAATGCATGCCGGAACAGGCAGTTACCTGGCCCATGCAAAAAACGGCGATGCGCCTGTTCTGGAAACCATCCCATACCGTGATCAGCTTACCGAAAACTATTACCGGTCGGTGGGATTGACTCTGAACATCCCCATTTTCAACAACATGCAGGTGCGCACCAATATCCAGCATGCGCGCATCGACCTGGAACAGGCCAGAATCGGTTACGAACGCACAAAAAACAACCTGAGCCAGATCATACACCAGGCACACGCCGACGCCATGGCCGCTTATCAGGGGTATGTAAGCAATTCCAAGGCCCTGGATGCCGCCAAAGAATCCTACCAGTTTTCAGAACAGGGATTCGGGCTGGGGCTGGTCAGCACCCTCGAGTACAACGAAGCCAAAGCCCGCCTGAACCGGGCCGAGGTCAGTGCACTGCAGGCCATGTATGAATTTGTATTTAAAGTGAAAATCCTGGAGTTCTATCAGGGCGAAGGTTTTGTATTGTAGGATATTGGTTTTTCACCTGCTGACCGGGCAAAAAAAATTCATTGTCGCCCTGCCATTGTTACGGCACTTATGGCGCCACAGCCGCCGTCCTTAGCCTTCCTTCAGGAAATACAACACCTCCCGTAAAAAGTCCTCCGGGGCCTCGGCATGCAACCAGTGGCTGGCACCGGGCAACGTTTTGACCTTTGCCTGCGGAAAGAGCGACTCAATCAGCGGGATGTCTGCATCAGGCACATAATCGGATTGGCCGCCCCGGATAAACAACACGGGTTTATCAAAGGCCTCCGGTGATTCAATGGGCCGAAAAATCTCTCCGAGGTTTTCCCGCACCGCCACAAAGTTGATGCGCCAACCCAGGTTGCTCCGGTCTTTCCAATACAGGTTCTTTTGCAGAAACTCCCTTAATCGCGGATTGGACAGGATGTTCCGGAGTACCGCAGCCACCTCCTGGCGGCTTTCATATTGCCCAAGATCCACCTTCAGCAAGGCATCAATGATATTCACATGGGTGGCGCCATGGCTGCTGGCCGCCGGACTGATGTCGGCCACCGCCAGTTTTCTGACCCTTTCCGGGTAGTCAAAGGCAAACTGCATGGATGTTTTTCCGCCCATGGAATGCCCCAGCAGATGCACCCCGAACAGCTCCCGGTCATCCATAAACTCCAGCAAGTCATCCACCATGGCCGGGTAATTGAATACTTCGCTATGACCCGAACGGCCGTGGTTGCGCTGGTCCGGCACAAATACATGATAGCCTTCCTCAGCCATTTGCCTGGCCAGGCTCACCCAGTTGTCGGACATGCCAAACAAACCGTGCAGTATCACCAACGGCTGCAGGCCTTCTTCCCCAAATTCCCTGTAGAATAATTCCAAAAGTAAAAAATCGGTTGTTTAATCTTGAAGGGTTATCAGGTCAAACCCCGGTTATATTCATCAATTTGTTTTTTTACAAATTCAATATATCGTTTGTTCTTGTATTCATGCCATCTGTCCCTGAGCCAATTTGAAGATTCAACCTCCCACTTAAAAAGACGGAATGGTTTATTTGCGCCCAATGCCCTGAACAGTTTGTTGCGCACAATATCATCTTCGACAGTCTCGGCAAAATCCTCCATCACACGAAAACTTTCATTCGAAGACATTGTCGAAAATTCCAAATAATCATTCAAGTTATTGTCGATCTTTTCAATAATTTCCTGCCATGGCTCTTCATCACTATATTCCCAACTGTCAAAATCCAAAACTACCTCAATCTCATGGGTTTTCAGATGCAAATAACATATTAAACCTGAATCCAGGTAATCTGCAATTTCTTCAATTATTTTCTCTGAGGGCTTCATGATATAACGCTATTTTGAATAAAAAAAAGAATGTCACACCAAAAGTTATATGTTGTTCAAACTCACTTCCAAACCAAAAATAACAAAACCCCACCAACCACCTAATATTAATGACTAATTACTAATTACTAACTACTAATTACCACTTCTTCCTCCCCCCATCCAGGCAACGCAAATACAACTGGATCGTATTCTGCAGTCCGAAATAGAGCGCATCCGATATCAGGGCATGACCTATGGATACTTCCAGCAGGTGGGGTACGTTTTCGACAAAATACCGAAGGTTTTCAAGGCTCAGGTCGTGGCCGGCGTTCACTCCCAAACCGGCTGCGTGCGCCACTTCCGCCGCTTGGGCAAAGGGAGTTACAGCAGCCTTATGGTCCGATGGAAACATGGCCGCATACGGTTCTGTATACAACTCCACCCGGTCGGTTTTCACATCGGCGGCCCGCTCGATCAGCTCCGGGTCGGTTTCAATAAAAATGGACGTACGGATGCCGTAAGCCTTCAGTTCGGCGATCACCTCCGTAAGAAAATCCCGATGACGGATGGTATTCCAGCCGGCATTGGACGTGAGGGCATTGGGCGGATCAGGCACCAGGGTCACCTGTTCGGGTTTTACCTTCGATACAAGATCCAGGAATTTTCGTGAAGGATACCCTTCGATGTTGAATTCTGTGCTGACCACCGGTCTGAGGTCCAACACATCCTGGTAACGGATATGCCGTTCGTCCGGACGAGGATGCACGGTAATGCCCTGGGCACCAAAATGCTCGCAATCGACTGCCGCCCTGACCACATCCGGAATATTGCCCCCGCGTGCATTTCGCAGCGTGGCCACTTTATTAATATTCACGCTTAATCGTACCATTGCGCCTTTTTCTCACAAAGCTATCAAAAATAAAATTATTAGTAACTTCACAAAAAAATCCGGACCTCAAACATGCGCGCCAAGGATCTCTTAAGCAATTTGGTAATGCCACTGAAGCCAACCGATACGTGCAGCCTTGCCCTGAACTGGATGGAGGATCTTGGTGTGGTGCATCTGCCTGTGACAGACAATGACAATTATCTGGGATTGGTGAAAAACTCTGACATCTACAGCCGGGAAGACATTGATGAGCCACTGAACGTCAGCAAAATTCCCCTGCACAGGTTCTATGTCCAAACCGATGCACATTTTTTTGACGTGTTGCGCCTGGCCGATGCAGAAAAACTCTCGGTAGTGCCGGTCCTTGACCACCACAACCATTACAAGGGAAGCATTACCCAGTCGGAGATCATTCAGGCCATGGCGAACTTTACATCCGTTACCCAGCCGGGAGGCATTCTTGTACTCGAAATCAGCGCACAGCAATATTCCCTGAGTGAAATATCCAGGATCATCGAAGCCAATGACGCAAAAATCCTGCATGCTGCCGTTACGTCAAGTCCCGACAGCACCCAGCTGGAAGTGACCATCAAAGTCAGTGTCATGGATCTTTCGTCGATCATCCAGACACTAAACCGCTACGATTACATCATCAAGGCATCCTTTGCTGAAGAGAGCCAGTATGATAGCCTGCTGAGTGAACGGTTTGAGTCGCTGATGCGTTTCCTCGACACCTGATCGATCAAGGGGTAGATCATGACAAGAATAATCGCCGGTTATATCATACTGATCCTTTCGGTTGCCTGGCCAAGCCATGCCCTGCTGCATGCCAATCCAGTAAGCCAGGCCGGTCACAGAAACGATGAACCGGCCATTGACATGCCTGCCATTGCAGGACCTGAAGTACTCATCGACAGTATCATCCTGGAAGGCAACCGGCTCACACGCGACCGGATCATCATGCGTGAGTTGCTTTTTGACCCGGGCACCCGCATGAGTCCCGATGAACTTATCCGGAACATCCGCAAAAGCCGGTCGAATTTGATGAACACCGGGCTGTTTAACTTTGTGGACATCCATGTTGACCAGACCCGTCACCCGTCTGTGGCCATCACATTCTCCTTTATTGAACGTTGGAATATCTGGCCCATTCCTGTGTTTGAACTCGATGAACCCAATGTAAATCAATGGCTCAGAGACCCATCATTGTCAACCATCAATTATGGCATCAACCTGTTTATGGCCAACATTACCGGACGCAATGAACGCATATGGCTGTCAGCCAAAACAGGCAATGAACAAAGCATAAACATTGCTTTGCGGACGCCCTATTTTGACAGGGCACAGAGCCTGAGATGGGGCATTTATTATGGGATGAACAGGAGCAAGCGGCGTGCATACAACACGCAAGACAACCAGCGATTGTTTGTCCGGTCTGACCGGTTCATATCGAACGAATACACTGTTTCCACCAATATGAGCTACCGCCGGGAATATTACAACCAGCACACGGTTTCACTCGGTTTTCATTACCATGATTACGCCGATACCCTGCTGGTCCTCAACCCGCGTTTTGGCCCTGAAGGAGAAAGGCGTTTTTCCTTTTTAAGCTTCAGTTACCATTTCCGGCGCGATGTCCGCGACATGGCCGTATATCCGCTCGATGGCTACCTGGTTGAAGGAGGCATCACCAGAAAGGGGCTGAGGACATTGCCTGGTGAGATCATGGACGTTACCACCCTCAGGGGGGCAATACGCTACTACACGCCACTTGCCCACAGGTGGTATACGGCCTGGAGCATCAATGGCAAGTGGAGCGAAGGAACCACCCTCTCTTATTTTGACCAGCGGGGCCTGGGCTTTTCCGGTTCGCTGGTCAGGGGGTATGAAAACCATGTGGTGGATGGACACAAATATTTGATCATTAAATCAAACATCAAATACAACCTGTTGCCCGAACAGGTATCTGAGCTTGGTTTTATCCCATCAAAAAAATTCAACCGCATCCATTATGCCCTCTATCTTAATCTTTTTGTGGATGCAGGAATAATCAATGACAGGCACTTTGCCCACAACAACCAACTGGCCAACAAATGGTTGGCCGGTACCGGGCTTGGCCTTGATTTCCACACCTATTACGATACGGTATTGCGTGCCGAACTCACCATGAACCGACATGGCAAAGGCGGGGTATATTTTCATGTTATGGCCCCGATTTAGTAAAAAAAATTTTATCTTTAACCCCTTTTTTAACATCCGGATTTCAACAAAAAAACAAAACCACACTATATGAAAACCAGGCCGCGATTGTCATTCTGGCAAATATGGAACATGAGTTTCGGCTTCCTGGGTATTCAGTTTGGCTTTGCCTTGCAGAATGCCAACGTCAGCCGGATATTTGAAACCCTTGGTGCACAGGTAGAAGCCATCCCGATCCTGTGGATCGCTGCACCGGTCACGGGCCTTATTGTACAGCCCATCGTGGGATACATGAGTGACAACACCTGGACCCGCCTGGGACGACGAAGGCCGTACTTTTTATTTGGGGCGATCGGTGCATCCATTGCACTGATCCTTCTGCCCACAGCACCCCTGCTGTGGATCGCCGTGGGTATCTTCTGGATTCTCGGCGCCAGCATCGACATGTGCATGGAGCCTTTCAGGGCCTTTGTCGGCGACATGCTCCCCCCTGATCAGCGCAACAAGGGGTTTGCCATGCAGAGCTTTTTTATCGGGACCGGTTCGGTGGTAGCCTCCATGCTGCCCTGGGCCCTTACCAACCTGGCCGGAGTGGCCAACATTGCCCCCGAGGGACAGGTGCCGCCCTCTGTCAGGATTGCTTTCCTTATGGGCGGCATGGTATTTTTCCTGGCCGTTTTGTGGACCGTGCTGCGCACCCGCGAATACTCGCCCAAACAACTCAGGGAGTTTGAAGAACTGGAAAAAGGCAAGGAACGTGTCGAACAGGATCACAAGGCGGGCGAGTTGCTTCCCTACACCCGTTTCAGTAAACCCTCTGTGTTGTGGATTTTGCTGGGGGCGGTGCTGACCTTTTTGGTATACCGCTACGATTTTATTCGCAGCGACCTCTACATCCTTACTTTCGGATTCATGATATTTGGAGTGATCCAGTTCATCGCAGGCAAGCTGATCAAAAGGGAAAAGACCGATAACGGGTTTGTGACAGTGGTCAACGATCTGTTCCGCATGCCCAAAACCATGGGACAACTGGCCATTGTGCAGTTTTTCTCATGGGTGGGATTGTTTACCCTGTGGACATTCGGCACCCCAGGCATCACCAGCCACCATTACGACATGAAGCTGGAGCCCGGCCATGTGGCGATGCTGGTTCAGATGGCCGACAAAATGGAACAGGAGCCTCATGAAGCGTGGGAGCGCCGGCTGCCCGCCATCCGCGAAGACATTGACATGTACAGTGCAGCCATTGCCGAAGGGGCCGATCAGGTGGTGTCTTCGATGCGCGTCGTGCGCTTTTTCCAGCAACACGCCGAAAAGATCGACTTGCCCGAAGATTTGCGGGCACAACTGCTGCATATCGACCGCGAATACAATACGGGCGCCAATTGGGTGGGCGTATCCTTTGCCGTGTACAACGGGTTTGCCGCCCTGATCGCTTTCCTGCTTCCCGTGATAGCACGCAGGACAAACAGACGCTATACACACGCCTTTGCCCTATTGATGGGCTCCCTGGGATATTTGAGTATCCTGGTGGTTCCCAACCCAAATTGGATCATTCTTTCCATGCTGGGGGTAGGCATCGCCTGGGCAAGCATCCTGGCCATGCCCTACGCCATCCTCACGGGCTCTTTGCCATCGCATAAAATGGGAACCTATATGGGGTTGTTCAACATCTTCATTGTGGTGCCACAGATCGTGGCCGCCAGCGTGCTTGGATCTTTTATCAGCATCGTGGCGCCCGGGCAGCCCATTTTCGGGCTGGTATTCGGAGGCATTTCCCTGTCCATTGCAGCCATTATGATGATCTTTGTGGTGCATGATCCGGATGAGAAGCTTATCAGGAAGACGCTTGAGGAGCTTGAGGGAAGAAGTAGTTAGTAAGAAGTAATTAGTAGTTAGTATTTAGTAATTAGTATTAATATTATTGCGATAGGTATAATTTTAGGCATCATATTTTATGGAGAGAAGTAGTGGAATTTTATTGCATATTACGTCTCTGCCGGGGAGGTATGGGATTGGTACCATGGGCCGGGAGGCGCGGCATTTTGTAGATTTTTTGGTGGCTTCGGGTCAGAAGATCTGGCAGATACTTCCCCTGGGGCATACCGGGTATGGCGATTCGCCATATCAGTGTTTTTCCGCTTTCGCGGGAAACCCCTTGATCATCGACCTGGAAAAACTCATTGAAGAGGGTTTGCTGACGCCTTCAGAACTGCCCAAAAACGAAACCTTCCCGGACGATGCCGTTGATTTTGGCAAGGTGTTCCGGTACAAATACAATTTGCTCGAAAAATCATTTGAACGGTTTAAGGCATCCAAAGAAGACAAAGAGATCAAAAAGCAATACAAAAGCTTTTGTACCAGCAACCGGTGGTGGCTCGATGATTA
>PWON01000031.1 GCA_003557385.1 Bacteroidales bacterium
AAAGTCAAAGTCATGTCGACCAGTAAGATCAATACGGCAAGACAGCCCAATATGGCCGGTATGATGTATACATTTTCATAGGCCAGGGCCCCGAACCAATGACCCAGAACCGGAGAGCCCAACCAGGCGCCAATCCATCCAAAAATCACTTTGGAAACAAAAGAATCGAAGCCCGGACGGACGTGATACTTAAACCCGTAGTGCAAGATCGCAGAAACCACAATACTGATAACCAATAGGATTAAAAAAGCTAGAAAATTCATTCCAATCATAATGTTTCCCTCCTTTTTTTTTGGTGAAAAATTATTCGCAACAGGGCATCAAGACACAGCACTTTTTTCATATTGATTTCATTCAAATTTATGATATAATTTCCAAATTCACAAAGATTGACTAAATTGCATGAACAACAAATCATTCCATGCGTTTGAGGGCAATCCTATATATTTTGTTACTTGTTTCGACAACGCTCCACGCTTCGCCTCCCTTCAATGTTTCGGGCCGGGTCTTTGACGGCAGAACCATGGAGCCTATGCCAGGCACAAGCATCATTGATGCACGGGGTCGTGTCAGCAGCACCGATACCCGGGGATTGTTTTCACTTTCACTGCCGGAGGGGAAGCAGGATTTAACTTTCCGCTATGTGGGATATGAAACATATACGGTCACAGTAGTTGTACATGCCGACAGTTTGTTGAACCTGTCCGTAGCCCTGAAACCTGTAGCCACAGAAATCGACCAGGTGGTGGTAACCGCACACAGGATGGAACAGCCTGTAGCGGAATCAACTGTTTCGGTTAGTGTGCTTCGCCCTGAAGGCATGGCTTCGGGTCACCGGACCGATGCCACCGAAATACTCAACAGGGCATCGGGCATCGAAGTGCTCGACGGACAGGCTTCGGTTCGTGGAGGCAGTGGATATAGTTACGGTGCCGGTAGCAGGGTCATGGTACTTATTGACGGGCTTCCTGCATTAACCCCGGATGCAGGCAGCATCCGGTGGCATTCCCTGCCACTGGAGAACCTCTCACAGATTGAGATCATTAAAGGGGCATCATCCGTTCTGTATGGCTCCTCAGCACTTAACGGCATTGTAAACTTCCGCACGGCACAACCCACCAAAGAAGGAAAAAGCAGTGTGTATGCACAAACAGGGATATTTGACAATCCGCGTCAAACCAACTGGATATGGTGGGATGCCCCCCGAACAACATATACAACCTCTTTTTCACACAGCAAACAATATGGTCGAACCGGCATTAGCCTGGGAAACTTTTTGATGCTCGACAATGGATACCGCAAACTGGATGACGAAAAACTCGGACGACTCAATGTCCGGTTGAAAAGAACGCACCGCAAATGGGACGGTGTAAGCTATGGCCTGGCAATGAATGGCGGCATGGTGGACAAGCATGATTTTTTGCTTTGGGAAGATGCCGAATACGGTGCCCTGAAACAAAACCCGGTTACCGCGGCGCAAATGCGCGGGCTTTTCCTTTTTGTTGACCCATTTATCAGCTATGCGCAGGAAGGAAAACAAACCCATCACTTGAGGATGCGCTTTCAGGCATCCGACAACGCATTCAGGGAAAAAACAAAGAACAACAGTACAACCCGCTCCATATTTGGCGAATACCAGGTATGGGTCCCCGTCAGCAACACCGTAAATCTGAACAGCGGGCTTTTGTGGTATAACAGTCATATCCGCTCAAATTTTTACGGCAACCACCACGGCATGAACCTTGCCGCCTATGCCCAGGCCGATGTGCGTCCTTCGGAGGTATTGACCCTGGTGGCCGGATTAAGGATCGAATACAATGCCCTGGATGAGATCAGTGATAAAGTGGTTCCACTGTTCAGGGCCGGGCTTAATTACCGCATGCGACAGGCCACTTTTTTAAGGGCATCGTTCGGGCAGGGATACCGCTATCCGTCCATTGCAGAGAAATTCGCAGCCACAACCATTGGAGCCATCAGCATCATCCCGAACCCCAATATACAACCTGAATCGGGATGGAACGCAGAGGTGGGGGTCAAGCAAGGGATTATTTCATCACGTATTGATGGACTTATTGACCTGGCAATTTTTTATGGCCAGAACAAAGACATGATCGAATACAAGTTTGGTTTTCACCGCAACCCCCATACCAATGTGCATGAATTTGGGTTTCGCGCATTGAATATTGAATATTCAAGGGTTTACGGAATGGAACTGGAAACAATCATAAACCATCGGGTGGGGCGCCTGAACAACACGGCAACATTCGGATATGTATTCATGCATCCCACAGAATTTGATACAGAAACTTACAGAAGCACAGGGGATTATCTAAAATTCAGACGAAAACATGCCTTGTCAGCCGGCATTAGTTCTGCATATCGCCAGTTTGAAGCAGGCCTGTACCTGATGGCACGATCAAGAATCCTTGCCATTGATGATGTATTCCTCAATCCTGCTACACGCGAACAAATATTGCCAGGTTTTTTTGATTACTGGCAAGACCATAACGCGGGCCATATACTCCTCGACTTCAGTATTTCTTACCGCATCACCCCGGGAATAAAACTCTCCATAGCCGTCAAAAACATGACCAATACAGAGTACATGGGACGACCCGGTGACATTCGTCCGCATCGCCATTTCAGCACACGCATCACCCTG
>PWON01000098.1 GCA_003557385.1 Bacteroidales bacterium
AATGGAAAATGTGGACATTTCGAATGTATCCCGAATTGAAATTAGTTTTGATAGGGCGCATGCAGCTTATTCCGGGTTCCCATCAAATGATCGCTTAGAAGCTTATGTTTCCTATGATTGTGGAGAAAGTTGGGAAATGGTATATAGTAAGGAAAGTGCCGATTTAGCTACTTCTCCTCCAGTTGAACCCTTCTTTGTGCCAAGAGCAAATCAGTGGGATACTGATGTGATCGTAATTGAGGATCCGGCAGGTGATGAGTTATTGTTTAAGTTTGATGTTATTTCTGACTGGGGTAATAGCTTGTTCATAGACAACATCAGAATGGATACTCGCCCTGTAAGTGTAACCAATAATGACCCTTTCAAGGGAAGTGTATCCGTATTCCCTAATCCGGCTACTGATTATGTAAATATCGAATTTGAAATTGAAAATGAATCAGAAATGTTGATTGAAGTCTTCAATATGAAAGGACAATTGGTTAAAGTACTTTCCGATTTCGATTCATTTACTGCCGGTGCTCACGCCTTGAGATGGGCTCCTGAGAACGCAGGTCAATACTTTGTGAAATTCTATGATGGAAATGCTCAAGCTGTCGAGCTTTTTACCGTGATAAAATAATTGAAATCTTTTAGGATTTTAAAAAGGAGTGGTTAGCGCCACTCCTTTTTTTATGTGCGCTACGCATACCATTATACTATAGGGTGCAAGTCCCGAACACACCAGTCAACGGGAAGTGTTAGTCAAAGGCAAGGGTGTTCATTGTGAGATGAAATCTGAAGGAAGCCAAAAGAAGACCGATGAAAGTCGGAGCGACAAACCAATGACTGTACGAACAGAAACATCATATAAGGCTTACCTTGTGGGTTAGTGAGCATTGGATTGCGAAGCCCAATAGTTGAACGTAAACAAGGGTAGTAAATGATGACAGTTATTGGGAAAGTGTAATGAGTTTACCGTAGGAGGTCTGTATAACGAAGCGGAGGCTATTCCGAGCGAACTGGTAAGGCAAAGCCGTTATACAGAAGTCAGCAGAGACCATAGTAGTGAAGAAGTTTCTGTAATGGGAATGGAGCGAAGGGTCGAATCCTTAGAGCTGGGGAGTTTTTTTTTAGAATAGTAAAAGCCAATGGAAAAGGGTAGAAAACAATCGAGAACTCAGATGAATCCTGCAAGACAGGGAGAATGTAGTTATAGCGATGACCTAATCGCTGAGGAGATACCCGTATGGTATCAAAACAACGGAAAGGTAAACCCCGAGTGGCTTTCTATATGCGAAGAAGAACGAAATCAGACGACAGCATTGTTGGAACAAGTGGTAAGTCTCAACAATCTGATTAAAGCCTATAAACAGGTAAGGCGAAACGGGGGGAGCGCAGGAGTGGACAATGTAAGTATCAAAGACTTTGGAGAATGGTTCGGAAAGAACTATAAAGAATTACAAAGTCAAATCTTACAAGAAAACTACCAACCTCAACCTGTGAGAGGGGTACAAATACCCAAACCTAAAGGGGGATACCGACAATTGGGAATTCCCACAGTCAAAGACCGAGTAGTACAGCAAGGCATAAGTCAAGTACTACAACCGATATTTGACCCTAAATTTTCAACCCATAGCTACGGTTTTCGTCCTCAACGCAATGCACACCAAGCATTACAAGAGGTACATAAAATCGTACAAACAGGGAAGAAAATAATTGTAGACTTGGACTTGGAGAAGTTCTTTGATGAAGTAAACCACCAACGGCTAATGTGGATATTGAGTACGAGAATAGGGGATAAGCGTCTGCTTGCACTAATACGCAAAATACTCAAGACGAACATAATGCAAAACGGTTTAGAAGAACAAAGAATAAAAGGCACTCCCCAGGGAAGCCCACTAAGTCCGCTATTATCCAACATTGTTTTAGATGAATTAGACCAAGAATTAAGCCGAAGAGGATTAGATTTTGTTCGATATGCTGATGATGTACAAATATTTGTAAGTAGTCAAATGAGTGCTGAACGAGTGCAGAAAGGCATAATAAACTTCATAGAAAACAAGATGAAACTAAAAGTAAATCGGGAAAAGAGTAGCATAAAACCCTCATACAAGATGAACTTTTTGGGATACAGTCTGACAATGCAAGGGAATTTACGGTTAAGTGAAACAAGTGAAACCCGCCTAAAAGAGAAACTCAAAAAGATAACCCAACGCAAACGTGGAGTTAGTTTTGAGCAAATCTTAAAGGAACTCAAACCAGTTCTTAGAGGGTGGCTACACTATTTCCGACTGGCACAGATGAAAAGTAAACTCACAGCCATAGAGGGATGGCTACGCCGACGGCTCAAATGCTTCAGATTAAAACAATGCAAACGAGCAATAGGAATAGTCAGATTTTTAAGGAAATTAGGAGTTGAAAAGACCCTGTGTTGGCGAACGGCTTTGAGTGGAAAGGGTTGGTGGCGACTATCCAACAGCCCGGCATTGAGTATAGGCATGAATAACAAATGGTTCTTAGAACAAGGCTTTTATAGCCTTACAGAGAACTATAAACGTTTGTTTCGTAATCCACTTTAAGGAAACCGCCGTACACGTAAGTACATACGGTGGTGTGAGAGGACGACAAAGTTAGGTAATATTACCTATCTTTGTCTCCTACTCGAT
>PWON01000229.1 GCA_003557385.1 Bacteroidales bacterium
CACCACCGAATGTGTGCTGGCCGACATCCCGGAAGAAAAGCCTGACATGCCCCCGATGAATCCGGGTATGGGCGGAATGGGCGGAATGATGTAATCAACCAACCCGCTATATATTCTTAAAACGGACTGGCGTATTGCCGGTCCGCTTTTTTTGTGTCTCAACAAACGCACATTGTGCGTTCCGATCGCAAACTCCAGTTTATTCTTTCAGGGTCATCTCGGCCCGCAGGCGGTCAAAGAAATCTGAACCTTCCTGTACGGACGTTACCGTATAATCCATGATGATGATGCTGCCGCTGAGGTGCCCGGTGCCTTCGAATTCAAAGATGTTGTGCACCTGCGGGTAGATCTCCAGATCATTGCCCTCCACCGCGGCCGTCACATCCACATCGTAATTGTAAAAATTGCTGATGATCACCATGTGTTCCGTGGCCAGGTCCTTTCGAATCCTCACCTCGTAATCTTCGCGTGGGGCAAAGGTCTCCAGGCTCTGCTCCTCAACCTCATAGCGGCCAAGGAACTTGTTGCGTTCGTCCCCATTGTCGCCGTCGCAACCGGCAAAAATAAAAGCTGTCATCAGCAACAGAAAAGGAATGGTGCTAAAATGGTTCATCATTGCGGCTCAATGTTTAGCCAAAAGTAATGAATTAATTGCAAAATGACCCGGTAGAATGATGGAGGGTGGGGAATTCCGAACAGTGGACGGGGGAACGCTTTGCGCCGGCAATAAGGCCAGGGCCGGCGGGGGTGCTGGCAGGCGACGAGGTCCGGGGCGGCGGGGGTAATGCGGGGCGGCGGGAACGCTTTGTGCGGGCGGCAGGTCAAGGCTGGTGGGCGGTCAGGGCTGGGGCACAAAAGAGTCCAGGTCGTGGCGAAGCCCCCTGAAACCTTCCAGGTCGAAACGGGCATTGCCCACCACCATGCCGGACTCCATACGGACGGGGATCCGGTTCCGGTCGTCCGACAACCACAATGTCATGGGGTAACGCTGTTCAAAGGTGGTTCCTTTTTGCATTTCGGGGATGAAACGCATGGTATTGAAAGTACCCAGACTGGTGGTGACCTGTTCCCTTCCTTCAAACATTACCCGGCTCACATACACCGAATCTCTCAGGTAAAAATCAACCATGAAATATTCTCCGGGCGACAGGGTATCCATGTCGAAGGTGCGGAAATAATAAAAGATCGACAGCACATCCTGGATATACGGGCCGGTGGTGATGGTGTCGCGCTCGCTGGCGGCCCGGCCGCTTTGGTGGTCAAACACCACATTGTCTTCGCGCCGGTAACGGCCTTCGCGAATATTCCTTGAAAAACGCACAGGAGCCAGGGCTTCTTTGCTGATGAATGTTTCGTATATGTTTTCCACTTTATAGAAAAAGTTGAATACCCCGCGCGTGTGGGCCTGACCCACCACATGCATGCATTCCTGACCATCCACGACCACCGTTTCGGGCCGTATTTCAAAACTGACGTCGCCGGCCGGCACATTGCCGGTCAGCCGGCTGTAATACAACGCCCGGAACACCAACAGTTCCCCCTGTTTAAATGCATGACGCTCCACATTGCGCAGGTGGGAAACACCATCGGGAGTAATGGTTTTGGTAAGGGCAGTGGCAATGGCTATGAAAACGGCCAGGAAGCCCATGAGGGCTACAACCGGCACAAGGATCCGAAAGCCGGAGGAAACATACCACCTGTTAAGCGCCGTGCGCATGGTTATACCACGATGTTGACAATTTTTCCAGGCACCACAATCACCTTTTTGGGCGGACCCTGCAACCATTTTTGTGCTTCCGGGGCTGCCAGCACAGCCTGCTCCACCTCTTCCCTGGTGCTACCGGCCGGCAACTCCATCTTAAAGCGGGTCTTGCCATTGAATGAAACCGGGTAAAGCACCATGTCGTCCCTGACCAGCTGTTCATCCCATGCAGGGAAGGGTGCTACCGCAACACTCTTCCGGTGCCCGAGCAGGTGCCACAGCTCCTCGCCAATGTGGGGGGCAAAGGACGCCACCATGATGCTCAGTGGTTCGAGGACCTCCCGCTTGTTACACTTTTTTTCTGTAAGTTCGTTCACACACACCATAAAGGCACTTACCGCGGTATTGAATGAAAAGCGTTCGATGTCTTCGCTTACCTTTTTAATGCATTTATGCAGCACCTTTTGTTCAGCTTTGCCGGCAGGCGCATCTGATATATCGAGCGTGTTGCCGGGACCATGGAACAGGCGCCAGAGTTTTCGGATAAAACGGAACACCCCTTCTATCCCTTTGGTATCCCACGGTTTTGCCTGTTCGATCGGACCCAGGAACATCTCGTACAAACGCAGGGTATCGGCCCCGTATTTTTCGATCAGATCGTCGGGGTTCACCACATTGTGGAACGATTTGGACATTTTTTCCACCTCCCAGCCACACACATATTGCCCCTCTTCCAGTACGAATTCCGCATCCTTGTATTCAGGATTCCACTGTTTAAAGGCCTCCACATCCAACACGTCATTGTCCACAATATTCACATCCACATGAATGGGGATGGTATTGTACAGGTCTTTGAGACCATAAGAAACAAACCGGTTGGAGCCTTTGACACGGTATACAAAATTCGAGCGGCCCTGGATCATCCCCTGGTTGATCA
>PWON01000008.1 GCA_003557385.1 Bacteroidales bacterium
AATGCCGGCAGGCTGCTGCCCTGCATGCTGATGGGCCCCCGCAGGTAGATCATCCCATCCCTGATGGTCAGCCCCCTGATGTTTGAGCGAAGCAAATCGTGCATGGAATGGTAATGAGTGGGCAATTCATCCACATATACCACCTGGTCAGGTTCTCCGTAGTAGCCCCTTGATCCTCTCGGCTGAGCTCTTTTTTCTATTTCAATCAGGTAACCGGGGCGCGATGTGCGCGACCAATTGTCACCCCGTTCCCGGACCAAACGTTCGCGAGTCAGGAAACTCATGTCGTATTGGATGTCGTCTTGCTTGCGAACATCCAGGAAGATGTCGTACATGCGCCGGGGCGCATTCGTTTCAATGGAGATCTCTCCCATGAATATGTTTTCATAATCCAGCCCGGAAAAATGAAAATTCCCATGCCGGTCAGTTTCTGTTTCATATTGACGCCGGCCGCTCACTGTTGTTGTTAATCTTACCGGTATGCCCCCGAAACTGTGGCTGCGTGAAAGAGATTCAACTTTTCCGGAAACGACCAGCCCTTCGGCCGGTTCATGCAGGATCTCCGGGAAATCCCTGGCAATGATCTCTCCCCAGTCGAAACGCCGCCAGCCATGGGTCATCATCAACAGGTCGGCTGCTTGCTGAACCTCGCTGCCGGATGAAGAAAGGTAATAAGACGGGTTGTATACCATCCCTTCGAGATCGCTGGTGAGCAGCAGGTAGGTGGCAATGTGCTCTGTGTGTTCAGTTTCATCCTGCCCAATATTGGAAACAGCAGCCATAGAATAGCTGCCTGTCAGGTCGGCCGGGAGATCAAATGTCAATTGGAGGCCCTTTTCATGGCCGGAGAATTCCACATGGCGGAACCCATCCTTGTAAACAAAGGCCAGCCGCTCGGCTACAGGGCCTTTTCCGTCAAACAGTGTGATGTGGCTGATGCCATCGGGAAGTTCGCTGTAAGGAATGGTGGTTTCAAAGCCGTTGTTGGCCATGGTGGCTTCACGGAAAAACTGAGCGCGCCCGCGGGTATGTGCAAGGATGGCAATCTCCTGTGACATGCCGGGTGTGGCCTCTGTCCGGATCACCAACCCCCTTTCGGAATGGTCTGCACGCAGAACATAGCCTTCATCTGCAATGGCAGGCAGGGTGTATTCCATTTCGTTCCCTTGTTCAAAGTGCACAATGGCCGTATAGGTGACCCCGGATTCCGGAACAAAGGAAAAACGGCCCATCCCATCATGGGTGGTTTCAAATGTCAGGATTTCCATTCCCCTGTTGTTTTGTAATACGCCGCTTGCTGCAACACCTTTTCCCAAAGCATTGGCTGCTTTAAACGCCACCCTGTTCTCCATGCCGGCCACCAGGTTTCCCCCTTCGGGAAACATCCCGAATTGCATTTGTGATTCTTTGTCCTGTAATTTGTCATTGAAGTTTCGGCTCTGACGTATTTCCCGGCGGCTGATGAAATTCTTTTCCCTGTGATTTCGCACCGTAATCTCCTGTTCGAAATAAAAATCGTCACCAAAATTCCTCATCCAGTCGGTATAGGCACGCAGAAAGTAGCTCCCTTCGTGCATCGAGTCGGGCAGAAGGATGTCACCATAGGCGAGTCCGTGCTCTACCGGCATCAGCGAAAGGTTCAGGTATTTGCCATCCATATTGATCAGTTCTACGTTCAGATTGGTGGGTGTGTCGTCGGGTGTCAATTGTCCGAGCGATGTCACGTATGCCTTGAACCATATCCTTTCTCCGGCAAGGTAGCTGTCTTTGTCGGTGTGCACATACACTTTTTGCCCGGGCAGCATATATTCAAATGCTTGCAGGTTATCAAGGGCAATGTTGCCAGGGCTTTGTTCACCGGCATTCAGGCCGGAATGGCAAAAAATACCGGCCAGCAAAAACATGCTGATGGAAAGAAGTGATCCTGTTTGTTTCATGCTAGGTTGTATTTATGGTTTTGATGCTTAATTATGATGTTGATGCTTCCCCGGGTAAACATCAATAATAATGCCATATTAAACAGATGTGTAAGTCATGTGATGAAGAAAACCTTATTGCATTCATCATTCCGGTTAATCTTCCTGAAGCAGCTGATCGATCACCGCTACGGCATGCAAAAGATCTGCTTCGTTGTCGATACGGATCCCTTCACGCCTGAGGGCTGACCGGATGGCGGCACTGTTGTCCGGGAAGAGCCTGGACAAAGCGCGACGATTCAATCGCCGGAGCTCACGGGCTTCGTTGTCGGGCATCAGGATGTAATATACGGGGTCTGGCTCAATACGGGGCCTGGAAATGATCCGTGCGCCCCTGCTTTCAAGCGTTTCACCGGTTTGCCGGATCCTGCGGTGGATCACCAGCGAAATATCGCCCTGGTAGCGAATCTCTGCGTAAATGTTCAGGGGGCTGGTTTCATACCATGGCCGGATGGTGATGTTTTGAAACACCATGGTATCGGCACCCGGCGGATAGAGCATAAACTGCTTCACCAGGTCCTTGTCTGCCCTGACCGACTGGAGGGTGTTTGGCTGTCGCCAGATCAGGGCATCCAGGTAGCCATTGTAGCGGAAATCCTGTTGCGTGATCACCGAACCGTCTTTGAGGACGAGGTCGCCCTTTACCCAGTTGTC
>PWON01000086.1 GCA_003557385.1 Bacteroidales bacterium
ATCCCGGAACCCTTTTATGCAAATTACAACGGCTTTTCCATCAGTGCAGGGGTTGAAGTCAAGCCCATTCCATCAAGTATTGAAACAGGTTTTGCCCTGCCCCCCATCGAGGAGTTCGAAAAGGCCATCACCAGCAAGACCAAAGCCATCATGATCTGCAACCCGAACAATCCCACCGGTTACCTGTACTCAAAAGATGAGCTTGAGTTGTTGCGGCAGATTGTAAAAAAATACGACCTCTTTCTGTTTGCCGATGAAGTGTACCGCGAGTTTTGCTACGATGGCAGCACCCATTACTCGGTGATGAACCTGGAGGGCATCGAAAACAATGTCGTTTTGTTCGATTCTGTAAGCAAGCGTTTCAGCGCATGCGGCATCCGGATCGGGGCCATGGTTTCGCGCAACAAGGAAGTGATGCAAACAGCCCTGAAGTTTGCCCAGGCACGGTTAAGCCCGCCATCGCTCGGTCAGATCGCCGCCGAAGCGGCCATGGATACCCCGGACAGCTACTTTAAAGAAGTAATCGAAGAATACCTTGCCCGCAGAAATACGGTGGTCGAAGCCCTTGGGAACATGCAAGGCGTAATCTGCCCCACCCCAAAAGGAGCATTCTATGTTACGCCAAGTTTACCCATCGACGACAGCGACAAATTCTGCCAGTGGCTGCTGGAAGATTTCAATTATAAGGACCAGACCGTCATGCTTGCCCCCGCCACAGGTTTCTACGCCACACCCGGGGCCGGGAAAACCGAAGTGCGCATTTCATACGTCCTGAATGTGGAAAACCTCCGCAAAGCCATGGAGTGCATTGATAAAGCGCTCAAGGTGTACCCCGGGAGGAGGGTTTGAGCAGCCGCAGCCAATCACCAACAGCCAACAGCCAACAGCCAAAAGCCAATCGCCAACAGCCAACAGCCAAAAGCCAACAGCCAAAAGCCAAAAGCCAAAAGCCAACAGCCAAAAGCCAACAGCTAAACAATCTTCCTCCCCAGGAACTGCCCTGTATACGACTCAGGACAAGCCGCCAGCGCTTCCGGTGTCCCCTCAAACACGAGGTTGCCGCCGGCCTCACCGCCTTCGGGGCCCAGGTCTAATACCCAGTCGGCGCTTTTGATCATTTCGGGGTTGTGTTCAATCACCAGGACCGAATGGCCGTTGTCGATCAGGGCATTCAGGGCCAATAGCAGTTTTTCTATATCGTGAAAATGGAGGCCCGTGGTGGGCTCGTCAAAAATAAACAGGGTTTTTTCCGGGGTGATCCCCCTGGTTAAAAATGAGGCCAGCTTGATGCGCTGTGCTTCGCCCCCGCTGAGGGTGCTGGAAGGCTGTCCCAGGCATATATAGCCCAGCCCTACGTCCTGAAGCGGCTGCAAACGGCTGGCGATTCGCTGGCATATCGCACCACACTCTTCTGCCTGGCTAAAAAAGCCGATGGCATCGTCTACGGTCATATCAAGGATATCCGATATGGTTTTCACTGCAAACCTTACATCCAGGATCTCCTCCTTAAAACGTGTTCCCTTGCAGCTTTCACATGTAAGTACGATGTCGGCCATAAACTGCATCTCTATTTTTACCGTGCCCTCCCCTTCGCATTCAGCACAACGGCCCCCTTCTATGTTGAAAGAAAAAAATCCGGGTTTGTACCCACGCGCTTTGGAAAGGGGCTGTGCAGCAAACAACTGTCTGACTTCATCATAGGCCTTCAGATAGGTGACCGGATTGGAGCGCGATGATTTACCGATGGGATTCTGGTCGATATATTCAACATCGACCAAACTGTCAAGATCCCCATCAAGGGAGTCAAAATGCCCGGTTCGCTCCCCATAACCGCCATAGTGCTTTTTCAGGGCGGGATACAGGATATCCTTTACCAGTGTACTTTTGCCCGAGCCACTGACCCCGGTTATCAAAGTCATGACATGCAAGGGGATCTTCACATCGAAGCCTTTCAGGTTGTGCTGCCGCACACCATTCAGGCCGATAAATTCCTTCCACTTTCGCCGCCGGTCAGGAATGGGAATACCCATTTGATGATTCAGGTAACGGGCGGTTATGCTCTCGCTGTGTTCCAGCAATCCTTCAAAACTGCCCTGAAACACAATGCGCCCCCCATGCGTACCGGCCAGGGGGCCTATGTCTATCACCTGGTCGGCCGCCCGTATGATGTCTTCATCATGCTCCACCACAATGACCGTGTTGCCCAGGTCACGCAATTTTTTCAACACCCTGATCAAACGGTGGGTATCGCGCTGGTGCAAACCAATGCTTGGTTCGTCAAGAATATACATAGACCCTACAAGATTGCTGCCCAGCGAAGTGGCCAGGTTGATGCGCTGCGACTCCCCGCCCGACAAAGAATTGGAAAGCCGGTTAAGGGTCAGGTAGCCCAGTCCTACATCATTCAGGAACTCAAGCCTGTTGTTGATCTCAAGAAGGAGCCGTTTGGCCACGGCAACTTGTTCTTTTTCCAGTGGGATGTTTTGAAAGAATTCCTGCAGGCGGTCAAGTGGCATGAGCACCAGGTCGGTTATGGAAAAACCCGCCACCTTCACATAGCTGGCATCCTTGCG
>PWON01000193.1 GCA_003557385.1 Bacteroidales bacterium
ATTCTGCAAGGCAGGGATGACATCATAGAAGCGGCGATTGATTTGCTCCAGGCCAACCGGTGATCCGGCTGGCATCTGTTTCACTGATGCAGGGACTTCCCTTACCCATGCCGGGTGACTTTCTTTTGTGGTTGTTTTCGCGTCCAACCGCTAAGCCAGGATATAATTAAAAACAGCAAAATGATGCCGGCTGAGGCCCAAATGGACCACCATATTCCCAGGCCTATCAGGATAAATGGGGCTGTTGCCGTAATAAATCCACCTCCGAAAAATGGTTCATAGAGCATCTGTTTGAAGCCAAAGGCCTGTGCCGTATCGGTCTTGTAATGCGGGTCTACCAGGCGAAGCAGCAATAGCCCCATGGCGGTCACCCCGCTCTGCATGCCGTATTCGGTAATGCCCCTCTCCAGCCAGTTGTAGGGAAACATCCTGGGTGCCAACACCGTGAGCGAAAAGAACAACCAGGCAATACCGGCAGCCATCAGGATGAGAAAAGGCCACAAGTTTTCTATAAAAAGGTCCAGGCGGATGGATGCAATGGCAGCCACTACCAGGACGTCCAGTGAAAAGCCAAGGATGCGTTCAAAGGTGAGCCGGTCGTAGTATTGGCTGACCTTAAGCGGTACAGACAATATCTGCACGATCATACCACCCATCATGGCCAGGGGAAACAAGGGGAAGCCTCCCAGCATAGGGTGTAACTGCCTGACGCCGGTCAGCATGACCCATCCGATCAGGATGGCCAGCCCCACAATGGCAAAATGGAAAGCCAAAGGTTCTATGGATTCTGACGCCACGGTAGCCTTAGAAGCAATGGTACGGTATCTTTCCGGGATCAATCCCACCTTTTTGTATTTGGGAATGCCCTTTGTCTCATCCAGGTTGACACAATAGCCTCTGCGTATGGCAATATTGATGTAAAACACACCGCCAACCACGGCGGTGATGATGCCCACTGTGGCGGACATCTGCGCCAGGGCAGAGCCTGCAGGAAATCCCAGTTCCGTAAATACCTGCTGCATGCCTGCGGCCGTTCCATGCCCTCCGGCAAAGCCGATCTCCAGGATGGTGGCAAATATGGGCGGTACATCAAACAAAGGAATCAGCAAAAGAACTGTCACCAGCATGGCCACCAGGTATTGTCCGCTACCAACCACCATCCCGAAGCACAATTGGCTGCCCCCTTGCGTCCACATGGTTTTTATCCCCGGGATAACTACTCCAAGAAATAAAGTGGCAAACACGATATTGATCAGCAGGCCGGGTATCTGCGACCAGGTGTCGAATAAAAAGCCTGGTAATACATCCAAAAGGTAAGGTCCGAAAAAAAGTGCCAGAAACCCACCAATGATGGAGGCCGGCAAAAATATACGTTGGAATAATACCACCTTGGCGCGCAGTATTTTACCAGCAAGTAAAAACAAAAGTAGGATGCATAAACTGAAAAATACGCCGGTAAGTCCTTCCATGAAAGTTGATTTTATTACACCGCAAAGAAAACCATTTCTTTGGGATTTATACAAAAAAAGCCGCGGGTATTATTGCCCCCGCGGCTTTTTTATTGATCAGTACAATGACTGTTTTATTGCTACGGAATGACCAGGCGCAATGTTTCCGGCAGGTTTTTCGAGGGGCTGATTCCCCGGATGAAATACAAACCTGAACCGAACGTACTGGTATCCAATGTGATCGTGGTGCTTTCCACTTTTTCATGGAACAACAGTTGTCCGCTGATGTTGTAAATGCTTACCAACGTACCGGGTTCAGTTACCGTAATATTGAAGTAACTGCGGGCCGGGTTGGGATTTACAAAAATTGTGGGAAGCGTTTCGGGTTCAAAGGTACTTACGTCGTCAGACAAGGGGATTCCGTCCACAGTGAAGTTGTCAAAACGGTTGTTGCCGCTGTCGTTATCGTTGCCTTCGCCCACAAACAGAATCCTGAAAAACAGGTCAGGATTATCGTTCACCTCTTCAATGCCGGCAAGATCAATGATTTTATGCAGATAGATTCCTTCTTCATCTTCAATAAATGGGATTTCGTAATCATCGCCTGCCTGTACCCAGGTAACACCACCATCAGCCGAGTATTCAAACCGCTGTTCTTGCGAACCATTCTCAGTTCTGGTGGTCGCAAATGTAACCACCAGGCTTTCGAATCCAGTGGATGGGATCTCAAAGAGCAATTCCCGCGTAGCAGCCGGGTTTCTTGCCCTGAGTACGGCACCCTGATCGGGTTCTTGCCCGAGCCTGAGGTTAAAGTTGGACACCGGGTCAGATGCACGGTGCGTCCTTGCGTCCATATATCCGGCACCTTCGCCAGGATAGGTTATATATGCGCTGAGGACTCCTATGGAATAATCTGATTCCAGCGGATCGGTAATGGTAGCACCGGTCAAATCGTTGAAGTGCCAGTAATGCACCAGCATAAGATCTCCGGTTATCTCTTCGGCAAATTCTGCCCTGATGACAAGGTCCTGGGCAGGCATGGCAAATGTATGGCTGTGGTCTTCCGAGATCTCCTCTCCGTCAATGGTCCATCTTACAAATTCATAGCCTTCGTTTGCATCTG
>PWON01000091.1 GCA_003557385.1 Bacteroidales bacterium
CTCGCCCACCACCTTCGTAGGCCGGTCTAGCACCCCGTACAGGCCAGATTCGCTCGAGCGCCTCCGCTTCCCAGCGGGGGCGTTTCTGCGTCCGTGACACCATCTTGACACCAGTAGGGGTGGTGACACCGCGTTCCTGCGGGTCCGTTGCTGTGTCGGCGGGTGTTCATCCGTCTCCGAAGATGATCGGCTGGTGCTCCTTCGCGATGACGTTCGGACCGCGGGTCTCGGAGCCAGGCGAGGCTTCGACCCGTGAGCATCGTCGGCTCAGGTCAGCTGCCCTCTACCGTCGAGGCCACTCAGGGCGGGCCGTCGCGGTGTGCGGAACTGGGAAACAAGCTGAGAAAGCGCGGTCGCCTTCGCAGTGCATGTAGCCTTTCGCAGTTGTCTTGGCACGATGCAGGACGGACGCCCATGGACGAGGAGATCGCAGCAGCCATCGAACTGCTGCGCGCTGCTGGTACCGACACGGAAGGTGTCGAGGCCAAGGCCGCTGCGGGCGGGTTCCCGGGCTCGGCGTTACTGAAGTCGATCAGCGCTTTCGCCAACACCGGCACCGGCCTGATCCTGCTCGGAGTCGATGAGGAGAGCGGCTTCGAAGTCGTCGACGTCGATGCTTCCCAGCTGGCTTCGCAGCTCGCTCAGGTGTGCCGGGAGTCGATCGAACCGCCGGCGTCGGCAGCCGTCGAGATCGTCGAGGTCGAAGGCAAGCAGGTCGTGGCGGCGCGGATCTTCGAGTTGCCAGCCGACCAGAAGCCCGCCTACGTCAAGAACAGGGGCATGAACCGGGGCTCCTACGTCCGGGTGCACGACAGCGATCGGCAGCTGACGACGTACGAGGTGTCCATCCTGCTGGCCAACCGCACCCAGCCGCGATACGACGCCGAGCTGGTCCTGGAGGCGACGCTCGACGATCTCGACGGTGCGCTGGTGGACGCGTTCGTCGCTCGGCTCCGAGCGAACAAGCCCTCGACCTTCCGCGATGCCACCGCCCAAGAGACGCTGCTGCTGGTCGGGGGAGCCGACCGTGACGATGGCGGTGCCCTCCGGCCCACGCTGGCCGGTCTGCTGGCTCTCGGGCGCTACCCACAACGCTGGCACCCCCAGCTCAACGTCGCCGTGGTCGCGTACCCGACGCCCAACAACGAACCGCTGGCGGACGGCACCCGCTTCCTGGACAACGTCGCCATCGACGGGCCGATACCCCGGATGGTCGTCGACGCCGTCGCGGCGGTGCAGCGCAACCTCAGCCGCCGTTCACGCGTCCCGTCGCTGTTCCGTGAGGACGAGTGGGACTTCCCCATCGAGGTGATCCGCGAGCTCATCGTCAACGCGCTCATGCACCGCGACCTCTCCCCGGGCGCCCGCGGTGCGCAGGTCCGCATCGAGATCTACCCGGACCGCCTCGAGGTCCACAACGCTGGTGGCCTGTTCGGACCCGTGTCGGTCCGCGACCTCGGAGTGCGCACCATCACCTCGTCGCGCAACGCGCGACTCAGCAAGCTCCTCGAGGACACCCTGCTCCCCGGCACCGACGGGCCGGTGGCCGAGAACCGCGGGTCGGGCTTCGTGACGTTGACGCGGCGGCTCGAAGCGGTCGGGATGGGAAGACCGGTCGTAACCGACGAGGTCGCCACTTTCACCGTACGACTCAGCAGCACCTCGCTGCTGGACGACGTGGCGTTGGACGATCTTGAGCGCTTCAACACGTCGGGGTGGAGCGACCTGCAGCGCCTGGTTGTGGCGCTCGCCGCTCGGGAGGAGCACGTGTCCAACGAGCGGGTGCGAGAGGTCTCTGGTGCGCAGGCGTCGGATGTCGGGGCGGCGTTCGTCGGCCTACGGCAGCTTGGGGTGCTGGAACGGATGGGGCAGGGGCGTGGGAGCAGTTGGCGCCTCGTGCCGGGTGCCTCGGTACAGCCAGCGCAGGGCACAGAAGCCCCACCGTTTGCGGGGGCCCCGCGAGCACGGAGAGCGCCAACGAGCGAGGCACCACAGGCACGGGTGCTGCTGCACTCTCTGACGGAGAGTCCAGCGTCGGCAGCCGAGCTTCACCATCGTGTAGAGATCGGTACCAAGCGGAACGTGCTGTACTGGCTACATCGCCTTGAGGATGAGGGGCTCGTGGCTCCGACAGCGGCCAAGAGAAACAGTCCCGCGAACCGCTGGAGGCTCACCGACGCCGGGGCGGCGCTGCTTGAGGACATCGAGGGTTGACGGCCGAAACCGTGAGGTCGCCGACTGAGATGCCCCTGGAAGGGAAGTCTCTTCCAAGGACCGGGCGGGTGTTCATCCGTCTCCGAAGATCGCGGTGGCGGTGATCTCGGCGGCGGTGGCGTCGTCGCCTTCGAGAGCGTGGGCGTAGACCTGCATGGTCACGGCAGGGTCGGCGTGGCCGATGCGTTGCGAGACAACCTTGATGGGCACGCCTGCGCGGAGCGCGAGGGTCGCCCAGGTGTGGCGCAGCCCGTGGACGCCGATGCGGGGCAGGCCTGCGGCGTCGACCTGTCGGGTGAACTGCTGCGAGGCGCGCTTGGGTGGGATGGCGGTGCCGTCGGGGCGGGTGAA
>PWON01000092.1 GCA_003557385.1 Bacteroidales bacterium
ATTGACGATCTGTCCTCCTACATTTTCTCCCATAGCCACATTCAAGCGGATTGTTTCATAATTAACGACTTGAATGCCATCAACACTTACCGGGGGATATTCTCCGGCCGAAAACGTAATATCGTACATACCCGCAAGCAAGGGTCTGTTATAGTTGCCATGGGGCATGCGGGTGTACACCTCCGAATGGTGGTTGTCATAACCCGGTATGGATATTTCTGCCAAAAGCGGTTCACCTGTTTGGTTGTCATATACAAAACCGTGCACGCCATAGGTTGACTGGCGTATGTAATTCAACAGCGAACGGTAATTATACTCCCAATGGGCCGGCAGCAAGGCAGGGTTGAGCATCTTCTGGTTGCTCAATTCCAGGGTAAATTCACGGCAGCTCTTGTAATAATTAAAATAATCCTGGCGGCTCCCGTATACTACATACCAATCCCCGCCGTGGGTCACACCATCCCCCATGGCTGTCATATAGCCGGAAGGGCTGTAAGCGTGCACCGTGTCGACATATTCATACATGACAAATTCCCACCATTCATGATCTGCATGTACATTCACATTTGAAGTCCAGCTGTCAAACGGAAAATTTACCAGTTCCGTACCCCCGTGCATATTGGCCGACATAATAAAATTCATGGTGTCGGTGAAACTGATCATGGCCGTGGTTTCCGGCTGTTGATCATGCCAGGGGTCATTGACCGGATTGGGGTAATTGCGGTTCAGGTCAACCCCGTTCGCATTGCCACGGGTGGCACCGGCAATGGTTGAGTTATCATACCGGTAGGTCCCGTCAGGATTCTCATTCGGGCATATCCAGATCTCTGCATGATCCATCAGATGGGTGATGTCATCGTCATGGCCATAATTGGAAACCAGGTGGTATATAAGGCGCAATGACAATACAAAGCCGGCGGTTTCATCCCCGTGCATCGTGGATGAATACATAAATTGCGGTACGGCCCTGTCATATTGTATCTGGGGGGATATTCTGGCAAACAACAGGTCACGGCCAAGTACAGTTTGTCCGATATTCACAATTTCAACAAGATCCGGATAATCCTCTTCAAACTGGTACATCAGTGCCACATAGGCCTCATAGGTCGGATAGAAATCCCAGCTTTGCGTAAGGTCCTTGTTTTGCAATGCATTCCAGTCTTTCATTTGCAGATCAAAATCCACATCACCCGGATGGGTGTGCACTGCATAAGGGAGTGTTGCATTCAAAAACGCATCGAAGCCATCCCGGTTGGCGTAAGCATACACCCTGCCGTCCACGATACGGTCGACAGATATCCTCTTTGCCAGGCTGGCAAAATGGGTTTTGCAGGGCATTGGAAAAGAAAAATACACCTCCCCTTTTCCCTGCAAATACTCAATGGCGGATTTCCCGGATAAAGAATCGTCTGCCATCCCCCTGTAAGGGAAAATGGCCTGAAATGAAAAGAAAAAGAGTAAAAAAAGCTGTGCAGCGATCTTATTATTCATTGAGGTGGTCCATTTGTTCAAGCAAGCCCGATATGTGATTCTGCAGGCCCTTGTTTATTTTTACCAGGGGAAGCCTGACTACATGATTGCACAGCCCTTTCATGGCCAATATGGCTTTGACTCCTGAGGGGCTTCCATCTGCGTAAATGGCCTGAACGACATCCAGCAATTTAAGGTGGATCTTGCGTGCCTCCCCGAATTTTTCCGCAAGGCAAAGCTTGACCATAAGGGAAAATTCTGATGGAAAGGCATTGGCTATCACTGAGATAACCCCGTCGCCCCCCAAGGCCATAAACGGCAAGGTCAGCTCATCATTGCCGGAAATGACCAAAAACCCTTCGGGTTTGTTCTTGATAATACGGGCGCATTGCTCCAGGTCTTTTGACGCCTCTTTGATGGCAATTACATTGGGCACTTCGGATGCAATACGCAGGGTGGTTTCTGAATCCATATTTGAACTTGTCCGTCCGGGAACATTGTACATGATCACCGGCACCGGGCAAGCCCCCCCTATCTCCTTATAGTGGTAAAAAATACCTTTGGGTTGCGGTTTGTTGTAATAAGGACTGACTGACAGCACGGCATCCACCCCTTCAAATGTTGTATGCTGCATGGTGTCTATAATATCGCGGGTGTTGTTTCCGCCAATGCCGATGACCACCGGCAACCGTCCATTCACTACCTCGATGGCAAAATGAACCACCGCATTCCGCTCATCAGGGCTCAGGGTAACCGCTTCGCCTGTGGTACCAAGAAACACGATATAATTTACCCCGTTGCGGATCTGGTACTCAATAATATTCTCAAACGATTTAAAATCAATGTTTCCTTCTTTGTGAAAAGGGGTAATGATGGCCGTACCCGTACCTTTAAACTGCTCAATCATTGGATTGTGGTGTTTTGATGATTTTTAAATAATGGACCGCATTTGCAGCCAGGTCTTCGTCCTTGCATTCGGTATCCGCTTTTATGATCAGGTCAAATATTTGATTGAAGTCCGGATGATGCGCCCCAACTTTATACTTTGCACGGGAAGCAGCGGCTATCAGCTTCATAGGCCATGAATCCCGTGATGACAGATCCAGAAGTATATCATATTCCCTTTCAATTAATTCTTTTAAATACAGGGCAGCGGGCCGCAAATTCCATTTGAAGTCCTTTTTGCAAAAGACATTCAGGTGCATGGGCAGCTGAATGTCTTTAGGGATAGAAGCCGCAAAATACAGTCCGGCGTCGTCCACCTGCTTGCCATCGGATTTCAGTTGACCGATGAACCGTGCGATGAAACTGCCGGATACATCCAAAGGCATATCATAAAGCAAAACCATTGTTGCAGCCTGGTCATAACCCACTACCCGGCGGTTTTTTCGGGGAATTTTCAGGGAACGGCGCAACAAGGCAAGCCTGATCCTGTATTTGATTTTTTTGATGATTGACATGCCTATCTTTTCTCCCAGGCCTGAATGATCTCGCCAATGTAAAACCTGTGGTAATCCTTTGCGGGGTAAACCTTTTCAATATCAAAGATCTGGAAAAACGTGGGGTCAATATCGTCAAAATATATCTTACGGCATTCCAACATGAGCTTAGCCTCCGAAAACCCTACGGCACCATTGGTTGTTTCCAGTGGCTCCAGACCTTCAATAGTCATTTTGTTCAGATCCCTGCCGGATGTTGTTCCGCAAATGTTCAATATTTCACGGTATTTACCCTCAAAAAACGACACCGTAAAAAAGGCATGTTTCTCCATAAACTCAAAAGTATACCGCTGGGGTCTGATGAACGTGATGACGATTGGCTTGCGCCAAAGGATACCTGCCGTACCCCAGCTTGCCGTCATCATATTATAATGATCGGACGTGCCGGCGGTGATCAGCATCCAGTCTTTGCCAATGAGTTTGAACACATTATCATGAATGTTCTCTGGGTGAATCTGTTTAAATGTATCATCCATAATATTCATATTTCCGGGAATATAAATTTAGCGCAATTTACTAAAAAAAGGCAAACCAAAACCAGCATTGGCAAACCGCCCCGGGAAATACAGGTAGCCGTCGATAAATCAAAACCGTATATTTGCATATGCAATCCGGGAATCGATCCACAGCAACCGAAGTGACCATTTTGGGCACCGGCACCTCGCAGGGGGTTCCCGTGGTGGGATGCGAATGCCATGTATGCAAGAGCAAGGACCCCCGCGACAAAAGGCTGCGTACGGCCGCCATGATCCGGTACAAAGACACCTGTGTTGTTATTGATGCAGGACCCGATTTTCGCCAGCAGATGCTGCGTGCAGAGGTGAAAAAACTCGATGCAGTGGTCATTACCCACAATCACAAAGACCATACCGGTGGCCTGGATGATGTAAGGGCATTTAACTGGATACAAAAAAAACCAATGGACATTTATGCCCGGGAAAGTGTCCTGGAAAGTGTTCAAAAAGAGTTCTCCTATGCTTTTGCCGACAACAAATACCCCGGCGTTCCGGACATTCAACTGCACAGGATAGACGGTTCTCCTTTTGCCATCAAAGACATGTTGCTCATACCCATCAGCGCCCTGCACCATCAAATGCCGGTGTATGGATTCCGGGTAGGCGGTTTTTCGTACCTGACAGATGCCAATTACATTGCAGACGACCAGCTGGATAAAATGAAAGGCTCCAGGGTGATTGTAATCAATGCTTTGCGAAAGGAAAAGCACATTTCACATTTTAACCTCGACGAATCCATTGACATACTGCAATACCTGAAACCCGAACAAGGATACATCACCCATATCAGTCACCAGATGGGCCTGCAAAAAGACATTGAAAAGATCCTGCCCTCCGGCATATCCCTGGCCAGCGACAATCTACGTTTTTACAGCTGATTTTTTGTCAACTCCGGCTACAAAGGCATCTATCAGAAAGAAAAGCCATAGCCAAGCCCCCATTCCACATAGTCAGCCCTGCCATCGTGCGACTTAAGGGCCAGGTGCGCCAAAATTCCCAGGCTTGAAAAATACCTCAATCCAATACGGCTGAACAGCAATTTTTCAGGTTCATAACCATAGTAGAGATAGGTGCCAAGGTTGAGCATAATGGATAGCCGGTTAAACACAATGTCGCCTGATACAAATCCACATGCCGTTACATAGTCCATAAATCCGTCAATGTCGCCCATCATGCTCACCTGCTGCCTGGAGTGGTCATCATATACAAAATCCAGGCCTACCCCCCAGCGCATGCGCATGCCCTTTCTAATGGTCGTATTCAAGGATATGGTTCTGGCCCTGTAAATGTGGTCTTCATTTTCGCGTTGCATCTGCCCTACCGAATATGTAATGAAAAGATTTTGCCTGGCCCCGGGGGCAGGCACATGATAATTTTCAGGCACATACATGCCGGGATTGCCATGCCCGAACATAAACCGCAAACCAATATTGGCATCAAAGAGGTTCAGGCCCCTGTTTGGTGCCCGGGCAGCCCCGTTCGAAAAATGGGTAAATGCAACGCCGGGAGATATTTCAAGATGATTACCCAGGTAAAACAACCATGCATAATTCAAGTTAAAGTGCAGGTTCCAGGGGGTGCCTATGAAACGGTTTTCCGGATTAAACCTGGGGTGGTAATAGGTGTCGAAATGAGACAAGCCCACAGATAATTTAAACCTGCGTTTCTGAAAGCCAGATTGACCAAGGGGAACTTCCAAAAAAGCAAATCCTGATCGCACAATACCCAAAACATCGGGGTTGCCCAGGTCAAAGTAAGAAAAACCGATGCCATAAGCAGGTCTGTTATATAATTGATGCCAGTGATTTTTGCCCGATGTTCTCAACCCAAGGTTTACCTCAAAAGATGTTACCTTATTTTCTGCGTAAGGCGCAAGGTCGGTCCGGTGGGGCCAGATATACTGGAAATGATACTGCCCCCCGAAAAGCACCTCATGCCGGTTTCCGGAAGCATGCATTTGACCTGAAACAAAGCAAAACAAAGCCAGTATCAAACAATGCCTGTATATTGGTATTATGCCCACGATCATGTCATTCATTGGTATGATTCTGCCTGATCCTTACATTTTTCAATACCAGGTGATTCAACGGATTGTTGCCCATGTTTTCCACGTTGCGCTGCACAAAACGCATCGACTGATCATAATACAGAAAAACCACCGGAGCCTCAGCAATAACTATGCTGTCCATAGCCCGATACATGGCTTGCCGCTTGCCACCATCCGTTTCAGTGATGGCTTTTTCGTACAGCCGGTCAAATTCACTGTGGTGAAAATGTGTGTAATTGGGGCCTGCAGGTGTTTTATTTCTGCTATAGAAAAGTGCCAGGTAGTTTTCGGGATCGGGATAATCTGCAATCCAGGAACCCCTGAAAAAAGGGGATTCTGCATTGGCCATCATTTCCCGGAGGGTGGCCGGCGGCATCACATCTATATCTATACTTAGTCCGATGCGTGCCAGTTCAAACTGAATGTATTGTGCAATATCCTGGTATGCCTGGTTGGTCCGCAAAGCAATAACAGGAAGTCCCTGTCCCCCGGGATATCCGGCTTCTTCCAGCAACTGCCTGGCTTTATCGGGGTTGTAGGAATAGCCCCCGGAATTTCTGTAAAAACCCGGCATACCCAGGGGCACGAAGCCTGCATGTGCCGGGGTGCCGATGTTGTTGCGCATGAATGCGATCATTTTTTCACGGTCAAAACCATAATTAATGGCTTGCCTCACCTTGCGGTCCAGCAAAGGCCACCCATTTGGCACATTTTTTTCCGAAACCTGCATCCCAAGGTATTCGGTATTCAAAAAAGGCATTGTGATCATTTTCAGCCTCTCCTTGTAGCGTTCCTGCAATTCGCCTGCAGGCGTAAGCAATTCATCCTGATAGCTGGCGTCAACCCTGGTAAGCAGATCAAGGTTGCCTTTCACAAATTCAAGAAAGGCGGTTTGCCTGTCGATGATAAAACTTATGGATACAGCATCCAGGTATGGCAACCTGACGTCATCCTCAAACTCAAAATAGCGTTCATTTTTCCGGTATACCAGTTTGACGCCCTCTTTCCAGTAGGCAAAGCGGAAAGGCCCTGTCCCTATCGGGTTTCTGCGAAATTCCCTGCCATATTTTTCCACGGCCTCAAATGGGATCACGGCACAGTATTGCATGCTGAGCAATGCCAGAAATGGCGGGAATGCCTGTCGCAGGTTTACAATAAATGTGGTGTCGTTTGGGGCATTCACATCCAGGCTGCCGTCCGGCCTGCGTGCCACCTGGTTCAAGACCCAGGCCCCCGGTGCATTCAATCCCGGATCCAGCAACCTTGAAAGGCTGTACACCATGTCACTTGCCACTGCCCGGCGCCCTTTGCCATCAGGGAAACACGCATTGTCGTGAAAGTATACATCATCCCTGAGATAAAACGTATACGTAAGCCCATCTTCCGACACCTCCCACCATTTGGCCAGCGCTGGTCGTACATCCAATTTTTCATCGAGCTGCACCAGGCTGTTATACAATTGCGACACAGCCCATATATTGGCCTGGTTTCGGGCAAATGCCGGATCCAGTGAGGTGATGCCCTGATCTTCATTGTAACGCAGCACACTCAAGCCGTCGAGTGGCTCCATGGACTGTCCGCAGGAACCAAGGGCAAAAACCACTGCAGCAAACACAACAATCCGCCAGTTTCTACAAAATGTATTATGCCACATCGTATTGAATCGCATCACGAATCTATGTTAACAAATCAGGGCTTATCTCATGGTCGCCAATCATTGCCGGGATGACGCTTTCATGAAGGCCGGTTAACTGCTCTATAGAACCAAAATCTGCGCCGTCAATGATTGCATGGTTTCCTGCAACCTTTCCCAGCAATGAGAAAGCAACATCCGTTTGCGCAAGCAATGCCGCAAAGGCGCCTTCATTTTCAGGGGCTACACTGACCACTATGCGGCTCTGTGCCTCACCAAACAAAAACGCATCCTTGCGTATTTGATGATCACTGTCGATGCAGAACCCCAGACCAGACACGTTTGCTGATTCGAAAAGACTGACAAACAGCCCTCCGTCCGACACATCGTGTGCCGATCGTACCAATCTTTCCCTGATAAGCCGGCTGGTCAATTGTTGCACCCGGAATTCCTCATCGAGGTCGAAATACGGTGGTGGCGACAATTTTACCCCGTGGTAATTGTAGAGGTATTCGGAACAATTGATGTCGTTGCGCGATTGCCCGATCAGGTATATCAGGTCTCCTTCCTGCCTGAAACCGATGCCCGTCAGGTACTTTTTATCTTGCAGCAACCCGAGCATGCCAATGACCGGGGTTGGAAACACCGGTTCATGCCTGTCACCGGAACTGGCCTGATTATAAAAACTTACATTTCCGCCCGTTACCGGGGTATTAAATTTTATACATGCCTTCGACATCCCTTTGACAGCTCCCACGAACTGCCAGTACACTTCAGGGTTATAAGGGTTGCCAAAATTCAGACAGTTGGTAATGGCCAGGGGATCACCCCCGCTGCACACAATATTCCGTGCACTTTCAGATACGGCAATGGCACTGCCCACTTCAGGGTCAGCATATACATAACGGGGGTTGCAATCTACGGTAAGTGCAAGGGCTTTGTTGGTGCCTTTGAGGTTCACCACCCCGGCATCTGCAATCTTATTGGTGCTCATGTTTTTGGTGCCCACCATGGTATCGTACTGTTCGATCACCCATTTTTTTGATGCAATATTATGCGAACCAAGTAAAAAGCGGGCCACAGCCGTTAAGTCGCCGGGAACATCAATCTGCCCAATCCGGAAATCCGCTTGTTTCCGGTAGTAGGGCGGTTCCCTGTAATCGCGTTCATACACAGGGGCGCCGCCGCCCAATACCAGGCTATCGGCCGGCACTTCGGCCACCAATTCCCCATGAAAATAATATTTCAACATATCCCCTTCTATGACTTCACCAATCTGCACACAATTCAGATCCCATTTTTCAAAGACAGATTTCACCTCATTTTCCTGGCCTTTTTCAACCACCACAAGCATCCGCTCCTGCGATTCGCTAAGCAGTATTTCAAAAGGTTTCATGTTTTTCTGACGCATGGGGACCCTGTCCAGATGAATCACCATGCCGTGCCTCCCTTTTGCAGACATTTCTGAGGTTGAACAGGTAATGCCGGCAGCCCCCATATCCTGCATGCCAATTACCGCGCCGGTTTTGATCACCTCCAACGTGGCCTCCAGAAGCAGTTTTTCCTGAAAAGGGTCCCCGACCTGAACTGCCGGTATTTTTTCTGCGGAAGCTTCCGTAATGTCTTCGGAGGCAAAAGTCGCCCCATGGATGCCATCCTTCCCGGTAGAAGACCCCACGATAAAAACCGGATTGCCCTTGCCGTAGGAGATGGCCGAGATGGTATTCCCTTTCTTCATAACCCCAACAGACATTGCATTGACAAGCGGATTGGTGGTATAACAATCGTCAAAGAAAACCTCTCCGGCCACCACAGGCACTCCAAAAGCGTTCCCATAATCACCGATGCCCTTTACCACACCCTTGAGCAACCATTTGGTCCTTTCCAGCCGGGGGTTGCCAAACCGCAGTGAATTGAGTTGTGCAACAGGCCTGGCGCCCATGGTAAATATATCCCGGTTGATACCTCCCACACCCGTGGCTGCTCCCTGGTACGGTTCCAGGGCTGAAGGATGGTTGTGCGATTCTATCTTGAATGCGCAGGCAAGCCCGTCTCCCAGATCCACCAATCCGGCATTTTCCTCGCCGGCTTCTGCCAGAAGATGTGCGCCCTTCCGTGGCAATGTTTTTAGCCACTTTATTGAATTCTTGTATGAACAGTGTTCCGACCACATGACTGAGTAAATACTCAGTTCTGTAAAATTTGGTGTCCGGCCAAGGTAGGCTTCGATCTTTTCCAACTCTTCGGGCAGCAAACCCAGTTCTTTGGCTACTTCCGGGGTTACAGGCTGACAATATATCGACTTATCCATATAGCTATAATTGTATCCAGTTTGTTCTACAGACAAAAATACGCAACAATGCCAATCCAAAAAATATTTCTTTAATTTTAACCCTGTATTGCAAATTCAAAAAAATAAACCATCATGTCGAAAACCATATTCATTACAGGTGCAAGCAGTGGAATCGGGGAAGCCTGTGCCGAAAAATTTGCATCGGATAAACACCAGCTGATCATATGCGGGCGCAATGCTGAGAAGATTCATGAAACAGCCGGGCGGCTCGAAAAACAATATGGCGTTGCGGTACATGGCCTTATATTGGATGTTCGCGATCGTGAAGCAGTAAACAATGCCATCAATGCGTTGCCATATCACTGGAAAAAGATAGATGTGTTGATAAACAATGCAGGGCTTGCAAAGGGCTTTTCGGGCATTGACCAGGGCAGGGCTGAACACTGGGACCAGATGATCGATACCAACATCAAGGGTCTTTTGTACGTTAGCCAGGCAGTGATCCCGTTGATGAAAAAAAACCACGGTGGCCATATCATAAACATTGGATCAATTGCCGGAGTGGAAACCTATCCCAACGGGAATGTATACTGTGCCACCAAACACGCAGTAGCTGCCCTGACAAAGGGAATGCGAATGGATTTGCTGCCCTTTGGCATCAAGGTCAGCCAGGTAAGCCCCGGGGCAACCGAAACCGGATTTTCCGTGGTGCGTTTTGACGGTGACACACAAAGGGCCAAAGAGGTTTATAAGGGATACAAGCCCCTTTCAGGCGCAGATGTGGCAGAAGTGATCTG
>PWON01000133.1 GCA_003557385.1 Bacteroidales bacterium
ATGCGCGAAGCCGCCATAGCTCGCGCTCAAGGCAGTCTCTCACAAGCACTCCTCGAGCTAGCTCGCACGCACCCGCACGGTGCCGGCATCCGTTCCACCAGCCCAGGGGGCCCAACGCATGCCTAACCTCAAGCGCCTCACGCTCCTGCTCTTCCTCAGCAGCAACCTCGCCCTCGCTCCCCACGCGCAAGCGCAACACAGCGCACTGCCCACCCCCCAGGACGCCATCAACGTCATCGAGGGCCTCCTCCGCGACGTGTGCGACATGACGAGCTTCTCCGTCTTCGGGTTCGGTGCGGGCAACGTCGCTGATCTCTTCGGCGCCGGTGAAGCGCTCGACTCCCTCATGTTCATGTGCGACTACCAGGGCGTCCTGCAGCGCGCCACACGCGCCGTCACGAATCTCTTCGAGGCCGTTGACGACACCACCCGCCAGCGCGCCGCGAGCGCCTACAACGACATTCACGCGCGCTTCACCCGCACCCCCTTCAGTCCCGGTGTGAGCACACCCTCCGCACGCAACATCGAGCAGGACCTCACTGTGCTCCTCGAGGAGATCCGTACCGGCATCGCCACAGGCGATGACACCGCGCCGACCATTGAGGACTACCGCACCCTCGCACGGCAGTACCTCACCGATGAGGCCGACAACGCCCGAGCCTACTTCCAGTCGCTCGCCAGCAATCCCCAAGCCTTCCCTGACGGCAGCGGCATGCGCGCCTTCGCGCAGGCGCTGAGCCTCAACCCCATGGTCGAGGCACTTACGTTCGGGGCGATCGAAGAGAGCCTCACGCTGGCGCTAGAGCGCGTCGATACCGAGACCGCCTTCCAGTCCGGCGCGCTCTCGGCCGAAACGTTCCTCGACACCAGTGACTACCAGCAGAGCGTCGTGCGCGCCCTCGACCCCGCCGACGGCACTGCCGTCACACTCGCCGAGCGCGCTACCGCGGCCACAAGCACGCGCGAGAGCATCAACGAGCTCGCGCGCGGCTGGGCGGACTACATGAGGCAAGACGCCGTCTTCTCCGGCACCATCATCGAAGGCCTCAAACAGCTCGTGCGACAGCAGACCGTCACGAACGAAGCCCTCCGCGTCGAAGCCGTCGCGCGCATCGACGAACGCCAGCGCGAGATCGACGCCCAGCAAGCTGCGCTGGCTGGCGAGATGCTGAGCGTTCACAGCGACGTCGTCGCGTTCATGGGCTCACTGATCTTCACTAGCGAAACCGTCGACAACATCCTCGGCGCAGGTGAGTACCCTCCAGACTTCTGCGCTCGCTTCTACTGCCCACCGGGCCAGACCCCGAGCCCGTAGGCTGCCATGGACGCTATCCTCGGCATCTCGATCACCAACCTCGTCGGCATGGCGTGGTTACAGGCCACCGATATCGGTCTGCTCAGTGGCGCCATCACGCTCGGCTGGTTCGTGCTCACCCCACTATTCGCCATTCGCGCCTGGCGCGCCGCCGCTGCCGGCCGCGGCGGCGATGTCAGCGGCTTCCTCATCCGCTTCATCATCGTCGGCGCGCTCCTCACCAGCATGCCCTGGATTCAGGACCAGTTCGCGAGGAACTGGGTCCAGGCGTACGCCTGGGGTTCGAGCGCGGCCCTCAACCTGATCAACAGTCCGAGTCGGGACCTCCAAGATGGCATGAACGCCCTGACGGGCGGTTCTGACTTCGCCACCGCACTGACCGCCGTCCTCACGCTCGCCACCGGCGAGGACCGCGACGCGCTGCGAGGCCTCGGTACCTCGACCGCTGCTGTCGCCGCGGGCGGAGCGCTCGGCAACAACGCCCTCTCACGCACCGTCTTCCGGTGGTTCACTCGAGCAGCTCGCTTCGTGCTCGTCCCCATAATGCTCTTCTTCGTGATCTTGCTCTTCATTTCCGCACTAACGTCGCTCATCGCCGCCATCTTGCTCCCCGTCGCGCTGCCGTTCCTCCTCACGCCTGTCGGCGGGGGCTTGGTCGCAGGCCTCATAAGCCGCACGATCGCATCGCTCGGCGCCGTCATCGCGCTCCCGCTGATCTTCGCTGTGGCTGTGAACCTCGGCGTCCTGATGCCGCTCACGACCTTCATCAACAACTTCAACGATGCGCTGGACGCGTTCCAGGGCACCGGCGACGGCCCAGCCTGGGGCGAGACGTTCATGACGAACCTCCTCCGTCCCTTCGGCGTGTACGCAGACGTCGCCGAATTCTGGGGCGGAAGCCCCATGGCGTCGGTCGAGAACTTCCTGGGCGGCGTCGTAGGCCTCGCCGACACCTTCGTCTTCGGCGTCTTGTCCCTCATCGTTGGGATCATCGCCGCGATCGTCATCGTAGCTGCCATCAGCCAGATCTTCGAACGCCTGCTCGGCACCATCATGGTCGCCGGCAAGACGCCCGGCATCGGCTCCGGCGCGCTCTTCATGCCCAGCCGAGGCGCGAGCCGCCCCAGCGGCGGCGGGGGGCCCCCCGGGCCTCCGAGCGGAGGGCCGCCCGAGCCGCGACCAACCATCGCCGGCGGCGCGCGCGGCGGAACCCTCAACGACCCGG
>PWON01000239.1 GCA_003557385.1 Bacteroidales bacterium
CGGTTGCGCCTTGGTTTCCTGCACACACAGCACGTCGGGCGATTCTGCCGCCAGCCATTCGGGCAAACCCTTGGCCGTTGCCGCCCGTATGCCGTTCACATTGTAGGTAATGATATTCATTTGTGGGATACGATATTGCTATGTACAAAGATAGAAAGAAGTTTCATTGGGTAAAAGTATATACGGCTTTGGCCTGTACCAATAAAAACATATTTTTGTAAAAAAACATCCTATGGAAATCCCCACAGGCATCAAAGGAAGCAAAACCATCAAAGTGCAGGAAAAAGACACCGCCCTGGCACATGGGTCAGGTACGGTAGAGGTATTTGCCACCCCCGCCATGGTGGCGCTGATGGAAAATGCCGCCCAAAGCAGCGTACAGCCACACCTGCCCGAAGGCTACACCACAGTGGGCACCGAAATCAGCGTGAAACACATCAAAGCCACCCCCCTGCACCAACAAGTCAAGGCACATTCGGAACTCATCCGCACAGAAGGCAAAAAACTGTCATTCAACATCGAAGCCCACGACGAACAAGGCAACATCGGCTTCGGCACCCACACCCGCTATATTGTAGAAATGAAAATATTCAACAACCCCAAATAACCCAAAACCCATAAACCAAACACCCTTTTTTTTATACTAATTACTAATTACTAACTACTAATTACTTCTTACTACTCCTCCCCCCTCCTTACACGTTCAGCCACCTCCCTTGCTTCCTCCAAGATCTCCCCCGCCCGCCGGTCAGCCTCTTCCTCCAATTGATCCGCCCTTCTGTCGGCTTCCGCCACCACCACATCTCCCGCACGCCGGGCAGCGGCCTTTGCCACCACACCGCTGGCCTCCTCCACCATACGGTCAGCCTGTTTGCGGGCCTCCTCGCGAATGCGAGCAGCCGCCCTGGCGGCTTCGCGCCGAATGGATGCCGCACGCGCCTCCGCCTCCTCAATCACCGCCCTCGCCCGGGCTTCCAAAGCCTCCTGTACCTGTTCACGCGTATCGTCAATCCGTTCACGGGCGGCGTCTTCGGCGCGTTCCCGCGCCCTGTTCACCTCGTCACGTACCCGGCCTTCGGCCTCACGCACCACCCGCTCCACCTCATCGCGAAGCTGGTCCCTGACGGCATCCATCACGCCCGGCATGCTCACCGAAACTTCCGGGCTGGTCACCGTACCGCCCAGCTGCACATCCAGGCGGACCCTGTCGCCGGGGTCCACCCGTATGCCCCGGGCCGCCGCCTGCGACACCAGGTTTTCGAGCACCTGGTTGGCCTCCCGGCCAAATTGCTCACGCGGGATGTCGATCCGCATGGCATAATCGATGCGCCGGTCGAACCAGGTAGTTCCGCTGATCTGCGCCTGCGAACGGCCAAAGCGGATGTCGAAAGGCGGGGTTTCGACCTTGCCCTCAGCAAAGGAAAAACGCAGTGACACAATGCGCACATCCATCTGTTTGAACAAGTCGATGTGCATCCTGTCGGCCAGGCTCAGCATGGCGGGATGGTTGTCGACCACGAGGTTTTCGGAACGCACATTCCCCCGTCCCGACAAGGATGCCGGCACCGGCATCATGCTTTCATCAAGCTGTGCATTCAGGGTAAGCCCCCCGGAGATTTTGCCCCGGGCGTATTCCCCGATGGGTGCGAGCACCCGCACAGTATTCAGGGTCCGGAAACCCTCCGTCAAATCAAAGGAAGAGAAATCCAGGGCAAACGAAACATCCGGAAGTTCGTCGCGCGTATGGTAGCTGCCGTTGAGCGTCAGGCGCCCCCCGAGCATGTCCATAGCCAGGCGCTCCATATTTACCTGCTGGTTGGCTACCCGCAGGCGCCCATTCATGTTTTGCATCTGCATCCGGCCAAATAAAAGATGCCCGATGCGTGCATCCAGGGTAAAATCAATATTTCCAGGGACATTGATCACAGAAAGCGCAACAGCATCCCCTTCCGGTCTCTCTCCGGGTGCCCGGAGCCTTTTTTCTTCAGGTGTGGCAGGCCTCCTTGTAGCAGGCTTTTCCGGTTCCGGCGCTCCCGGCATCAGCTGGTTGATGTCCATGTAGGCGGAACGGACATCGAAACGGCCTGTGAGCACCTGTCCGTCAAACAGGTATTGTATGATGTTGTCGATGCGTCCGCTGGCCTGCACATCGCTGTCGCCCAGCTTCGCCTGCAGTGAGCGCACCCCGAGGTACTGCGGGCTGAATGTCGCTTCGGCGCGCGGCAGTTCCAGGCGGGCCGGCAAAAAACCGGCCTCGGCAACAATGTCGCCGGCCCGGATCCATCCTTCGGCATGGAAGTCCCGGTAAGCACCCTTTTCCAGGGCCGACAAATTCCCGGCAGCCTCCAGCCTGCTTTCCAATAAACCCTCCAGGACCATCCCCTCTTTGAGCGGGAAAAAGGTGCCAATGCCGGCCAGGTTGAGGCTGCCGGCCAGGCCCATGTTGACATGCGGATCGCTCACCGGGGTGTGCAAGCCAAAATGTGCCGACACGGGATTCTCAGCCAGCATCATCCTTAATTCGGGCA
>PWON01000117.1 GCA_003557385.1 Bacteroidales bacterium
GTCAAAAGCTTCGTCGCCGGGTTGCCGCCGCAGTGAAATGGATACTCCGGGGGCCGTCCAGGATATGGGATAGATTTCTTCATTGAAGATGATGGTCGACAAGCTGCCGTCGGGAAACTCGATGGTGACATGGGTCACATCCATCCCTGAAGCCAGCTCTTTGTTACCAGGGCGCTTTTCTTCATTGCCATTTTCTTCATTTTCTCCGCGCAATCCGAAGAAGTACGAAGAGGTTCCATCTTCGTTGTCAATCACAAACAAGAGCTCATTTTCATCATCCAAAATGGTCCATTCAAACGAAGATACCCTTTCAACGATAATCAAAACGTACATATCGACCGAAGCAACTTCAACCTGATATTCAAAAGGCACGATAAAGCCTTTGTCGGAGCTTACCGTATACATTCCCGATGGCATGATAAGGGTGTCTGGTGAGGTGATTTCCATGTTGTAAAACAATCCGGATACAAGGAGTTCCAGGGGAAAGGGTTCACCATCCTGATCTTCGGTCAACAGGATCACTTCGTTGTAGCGCTGCAGCCCTATCTGCATGGTGGTATCCTGCCCGGCTACGATGTCTGTTTCCAACACTCCATAGCGGTCCTTGAATGCACGGACAAAGAGATCGCCGCCGGTGCGGGTGGAAGAACCTGCGGCCCAGCTGGATGCTTCGTCCGCGCCAAAGACAGGCAGGGGGGCGCCGCGGGGCTTTTCACCGGCGCTGCCAGAACCCGCGTCAGCCCAGCCGGATGCTTCGTCCGCGCCAAAGACAGGCAGGGGGGCACCGCGGGGCTTTTCACCGGCGCTGCCGGAACCCGCGTCAGCCCAATCGGGGAATGTTTTGCTGCCGGCCCCTGAATGGATTTCAATCAACCGTCCGGGTTGTCCATACCGGGCGCCTGTTTTTACCAGTTCCACCGTCTGAAATGTCCCCAGGTGTCCGTATACATGCAGAAAGTAAATGCCGGGCACCACATGCCCAAGCGACAAGTCAACCTGGTAATTGCCAGGCGTCAACACCTGCTGATGAGACGCCACCCGTTGACCTGACACATTCAGCACGCTAAAATACATTGTCTGCTGTGTGCCCACAGCCAGGTCAACGCTTGTGGAAGACACAAATGGATTTGGATAATTCTGACTGATTTCAAATGCATCGGGCAGTGCAGGAATGTCATCCACCCCGGTAATGGTATATTGCAGCTCTGCAAAACCTTCTGCATCGGTGAAGGCCGAATCCAATACCACCCCCTGGTGTATGATGCCTACCCAGGCCGACTCAAGCGGAACATCCGTATACCTGTCGGCAACCGTTATGCCCACCTTTGTGGTAGTGGCATAAAGGGCTCCCTGCACGATGATCAAAAGCAAACAACAAAACAATGCCTGGGGTACTTTCCGTGATGTATTCATGAGAAATAAGGTGTTTGCTCCCCCAACCTTTATCTCTTTCCACCACCCTGATCATTTCCTGTCATTTTGTTGCCCAATGACACCCTGCCTGCCGCACCGGGAGTTGAATTATACTTGCAATGCCTGGTTCAGATGTAAATATATGACACTTAATCCATAATAGCAACCCACCGGCGGAAAACATTTATATACCAGGCCTGCATACAGTCAATCCAGGGCGAGACAACATCCGTGATCATTCTTCCGGGCCGCCGGCACTGTGACCGGCAAGCGTTCTGCCCATTGCCTGGCATTGACCCGGTAGTTTTGGATTTATTCCTGAAAATGCTTAGATTGCATCTGTTGATGGAATTTTTGTCCGGAGAAAACCAATGTCATGTCAATGCGGCTTACCCGTTACAGCAGCATCGAGATGACAACAGATATTCACCAAAAACATGTTGCTATGCTAAAAACAATGATTGTATTTTTCAGCGCGATGCTCATGGCATCTATGGCAAACAATACGCTTGTTGCCCAGCACGACCAATTGCTGGCGCCCCCGCCGCCTGATGCCATTGTGTACGAAAGCAATGTTGCACCGGAAGAAGCCGACATTCCTTCTCTCGGTTTTACAGTGGCATTCCATTCTCCTCTCCCGGTCCGGGAAGTGGTGGCATTTTACAACAGGGAAACAGGGGAAATGGAGGAGGTGGAGCCAGGGGTGCATTACCGGTCGACCCTGCTTGAAGTGACCGTAAAACAGCTTGGCGTATTAAAAGTGTATGACATTCCCAGGAACCCGGGTGTCAGGGTTCAGGACATCCGGCAGATGAGCTCACGGCATTGTTCATCGGAATATTTCCGGCCATTCCGCGACATGTATAACAGCCTTGATCAATACAGCCGCAACGATTTCCGGGCGGTCTGCGAGCAGTATGGGTTTATTGATCACGCTTATTTCGGGCTGTCCGACCAAACCGCTTATGATGGAAGACAAATGACCCGCGATGAGGTTCTGTACCGGGAATATACCAAAGAACTTGATGAGGAACGCGGGGAAATGGTCAACCTGGAAGAAATGATGGAAGAGGCACAACGGCTCATGCAACAAGGAAGAATGGACGAGGCGAC
>PWON01000129.1 GCA_003557385.1 Bacteroidales bacterium
GCCCTTGCTCCGATTCCACCCAGATCTTGCCGTTGAGCATCTTGATGTATTCCCTGGCAATGGCCAGGCCAAGCCCGGACCCTTCCTGTGCGCGGGGCAGGTTCATGTCAGCCTGTACAAAGCGATCAAAAATGGCATCGAGACGGTTGGCGGGAATGCCCTCACCGGTATCCTTCACATAAAAAACCAGCGAATTTCTCCTGAGGTAATTGCCGATTTCAATGCTTCCTTCCCGGGTAAATTTGATGGCATTGTTGATCAGGTTGATCATGGTGCCATCCAGTTTATACTTATCGGTGCGGATCAGGGCACCTTCGTCCTTGATTTGTTCTGAGATCCTTAATGTAAGGCCTTTTTCTTCGGCCTGGGGCGCCAGGAACATCAGGTATTGGCCCATCACTTCTTCGATGTTTACCTCCGAAATGTGCACCTCGCTCTGCCCCGATTCAATGAGCGATATTTCCACAATGTCGTTGATGGTTCCCAGCAGACGCTGTGCACTCTTGTTCACAATGCGGATAAAATCCTCCTTTTGCGCTACTTCAAGGTCGGGTTGTTTGAGTAAGTCAAGAAACCCCAGGATGGTATTCATGGGGGTACGGATCGTATAGCTCATATTGGCCAGGAATGCTGATTTTAGCTGATCGCTTTCCTCGGCTTTTTTTATGGCTTCTTTGGCCTGTTTTTCCAGCCCGGCAATTTTTTTGCGAAATTCCTTGTTCTCTGCCGCAAGTTGTTCGGCTTTTCGGGATAATGCATCCATGATGATTCATTATTTAATTGGTTTCCTTGGAATGGTAAAGTAAAAAGAGCTTCCGCTTCCCATTTCCGATTCAAACCAAATGGTCCCACCCAGCAATTCAACAAAAGATTTTGAAATGGAAAGACCAAGGCCCAGGCCCGTTTCTCCCTGACCGGGTTGTACCCCGCCCTGGCGAAAGCGTTCAAAAATGATGTCATGGTCTCCGGGGGCTATTCCCAAACCGGTATCGCTTACATAAAAATGCAATGTATTATTCTTTGGCCGGCAACCGAATTCCACATGACCCTGGTCGGTAAATTTGATGGCATTTTGCAGAAGATTGCTGAGTATCTGCGTCAGTTTGGTGGCATCGGTCTTTACAAAATTCTTTTCCCTGTTAAGCCTTGCGCCTATTTTCAGGTCAATGGATTTGGCTCCGGCCACCGGAAGCAGCTGGTCAAACAACCCTTTCATCAGTTCGTTGACATCACATTCCGTTTCTGTGGCCGTGATCACCCCGGCTTCAATGCCCGACATGTTGATAATATCATCGATGATCGACAGCAGTTGGGTGCCACTGCGATTGATAATGCTGTTGGCCTGGCGGGTTTTGGGTTTGTCGAGAATGCCCTCCGCAAGGATCTCGGAAAATCCCATGATGGCATTGAGCGGCGTGCGGATTTCATGCGACAAATTGTTCAAAAAAGCCGTTTTCAGCCGGTCGCTCTCTTCGGCTTTATCACGGGCCGTTACCAGGGCTTCTTCGTAGCGTATGTGCTCAATATACAAGCTCAGTTGACTGGCGACGATCTCCAGTATTACCTTGCTGTTTTCATCATAGGCCCGGGGGTCGTTGTAATTTTGTACCACCATGACCCCTAAAATGTTGTCCCCGCTGATCAGCGGAACCCCCAGCCATTTTTCGGGTATGGTCCCCATCAGTTCAATGTTGTTTTCTTTGGCCAGGCGCGCCACATCATCGCGGCCAAACAACAACGACTTTTTCTTTTTTGTTACCAACCCTGAAAATGTTTTACCGGCCGGCCACCTTGTAAAAGAATCCTTCTCATCCCTGTAAACGGCAGGAGACAACATGTCGGTTTCACGCTCATAAAAGGCAATAAAAAAATTCGAGGTGTCCATTACCTGGTCCAGTTCACCTTTTACGGTCAAAAGCAATTCCTCGAGGGTTTTCGACGTAACCACCGCGTGGGCGATATTGTACTGAATGCCCTGTATGATGTGTTCTTTTTTCAGGGCAGTGATGTCTTCGTAGGTCCCCAACACACCGATTATATTGCCTGCATTGTCTTTCAGAGGGATTTTGGATGTTCTCAGATAAATGGTGTTGCCTGTTGGCGTTGTTTGTGGTTCTTCATAATTTATTTTGGGCACCCCTCTTTGAATCACCTTCCTGTCATCGCCACGATACAAATCCACCTGGTCTTGCCAGGGCATATCCTTATCGGTCTTGCCAATCACCTCATCGGGATGTCTCTTGCCGGCATCGTTGGCAAATGGCTGATTGCACCCCACATATACGCCTTTAAGGTCTTTCCAGAAAACACGCACCGGAATGGTGTTCATCACCAGGCTCAACATGCGCTCCGATTGAACCAGTTTATCTTTGGCCTTTCTGTGTTCCTCACTGATCAGCATTTGGGCAACAAAAGAAGCGATGTTGCCTGCAAAGGCTTCTTCATCAGGATGCCATGTCCTTTTCTCACCAACATGTTCGAAACAAACCACGCCCCTCAACCGGCCATCGATGATAA
>PWON01000167.1 GCA_003557385.1 Bacteroidales bacterium
AAGGCGATCGCGCGCTCTTCTTCATCCCGGATCATCTGTTCCAGCGCCGCTGCAACCGCCGCGCTCTGCGAGGCAAAGACGCCCTCGCCGACCTTCTCAGTCAAGAAGCGATGATGCCTATCTGTGAAACTGAGCGTGGTTTTGACTGTCATGATGAGACTCCAAGTATGACTTGGTAATCTACACATCGCGCGGCGCTGTGACAAGGCGAGCAAGGTCCTAATCACGCTATGAGGTCACTGATACTCTCCAAGATCATAGCCCCCTGATGGCGACGGTGCGGCGCTCTCAGCGGCGCCAACCCCGCCTGCAATCAAAGCTGCAAGAGGCACACGTAGCGCTTCAGCGATCCGGCTGAGTGTTGTCAGCCGCGGATCACGTTTTCCATTTTCGATTACGGACAAAGCAGGTGCGCTGATACCGGTCAACAGCGCCAGCTGCTCCAAGCTCAAACCCTGACCGGTCCGGACCTCGCGGATGCGGCGGCCGGCATCCGCCAACAGCTTGTTCTCGGCAACATTCACCAAGCGCGTCACCTTACCGTTTTCAACAAGGATCGAGGCGCCGAGGGATGCATTCAAGGCAATTTACCTTTTACGGTAAGATTGGCGAAGCGAGAGAAGTCTTGCAGATCAACCTTACTGAATAAGGTAAGAACCCAAAAGGGGTTCAACTCACATTTTCGCCGTCCTGCGTGCCCGCGAATGCGGGCCAATGCACGCCAGTGCGGGCGTAAGCGCGACGCCGATCCCCTCCTGCCATTTCTGACGTGAAGCCAGCATTCTGCACGCACTCGTGCAGTGGAGGTGTTGGATTTGGAGAGAGATGGCAAAATGGGCGTCCATTTGGACGGCTCGAGGGGTGTTGGAGTTTCTCGGCTGGAAGTGATCGAGGGCCCGAGTGGTCGGCGGCGGCGCACCAAGACGGAACGGGCGCGGATCGCGGCGGAAAGCATGATGCCCGGCGTGACGGTGGCCGATGTTGCGCGCAAGCACGGCACGACGCGGTGGCAGATTTACGATTGGCGCAAGCAGCTTCGCAAAGGCAACCTGGTGGTGCCCGAGAGCGTGGCATCCCTTCCGGTCTTCGCAGAGCTCGTTGTTGATGACAGTTCGGCCGAGCCGGCGGTGTCCGTCGCAAGGTCCGATCTCGAGATCGTGGTAGGTGATGTCGTGATCCGTGCTGGCGCTGATGCCGATGAGGGGCAGCTGACGCGGGCGATCCGGGCGGCACGGGCTGCAGCATCGTGATGTTCGGTCATGGTGGGCCGGTAAAGGTCTTCGTGGCGACGCGACCAGTAGATTTCCGCAAGGGCATCAATGGCCTGGCGCTCGCGGTGCAGGAGATGTTCGGGATGGACCCGTTCTGCGGCGCAGCTTTCGTGTTCCGCGCGAAACGGGCCGACAGGATCAAGCTCTTGATCTGGGATCAGACCGGAATGGTGCTGGTTCACAAGCGGCTGGAAGGCGGGAAATTCGTCTGGCCGCAGGTGCGCGACGGGGTCATGCGCATGTCCAGCGCGCAGTTTGCGGCTCTCTTTGAAGGCGTGGATTGGCGGCTGGTGCGACCAGAACGGGCGCGGCGTCCGCTGGCTGCGGGGTGACGGGAAACTGTGCCGAAAGGCCTGTTTTTACTGGTCTGACAGAGCATGCTATGATTCACTTCCCTCATGGAAACCGCTGATCTTGCGCGCGAAAATGCCATGCTGAAAGCCCGCCTCGCCGAGGTCGAGGCGACGCTGGCCGAGACGCAGGAGGCCAATCGTCGACTGCAGGATATTCTGCGCGCGGCGCAGCGCGAGAAGTTCGGCAAGCGCTCCGAGAAGCTGTCACCCGACCAGTTCAACCTTCCCCTCGAAGATGCCGAGTTCGCCCAGGGCGTGCTCGAGGCCGCGCAGGAGAAAGCCGAGGCAGCGATGCAGCGGGCGCGCGGTGAGGAACCGCGCAAGCCCAAGCGCAATCGCGGGCACCTGCCGTCGCATCTGCCCCGGGTCGAGCGCGTGATCGAGCCTGCCAGCACGCTCTGCCCTTGTGGCTGCGGCGAGATGGCGAAGATCGGCGAGGATGTGTCCGAACGTCTGGACGTGATCCCCGCCCAGTTCCGGGTGCTGGTTACGCGGCGGCCGAAATACGCCTGCCGCCGCTGCTCGCAGGCCGTGGCACAGGCACATGCCCCCGAACATGTTGTGCCCGGCGGGCTGCCCACTGAGCTGTTCATCGCCTGGATCATCGTCTCGAAATTCGGCGACCACCTTCCGTTTTACCGACAGGCCGAAATCTTCAAGCGGCAAGGGATCAACCTGGACCGCGGCACGCTCGGCAACTGGGTCGGGCGCGCCTGTTTCCACCTCATGCCGGTCATCAACCATATGCGTGCCCATCTGCGCGGCGCCAAGCGCATCTTCGTGGATGAAACCCGCGCGCCGGTGCTGGACCCGGGGCGAAAGGCCACCAAGAGCGGCTTCTTCTGGGCTGTCGTATCCGATGATCGCGGGCATGGTGGCGCTGGCCCGCCG
>PWON01000079.1 GCA_003557385.1 Bacteroidales bacterium
GTTCAGCTTCGCTTGGGAAATCTGGCCACCCAAGAAGAAATTGCCCAAGCCTTCGGGCATTCCGTGGCGACTCAGCGCCGCTGGGAAACACGTTTTCTCGCTCAAGGTCTAGAAGGACTGCAGCGAGGCAAATCCACGGGTCGGCCGCCTTCGCTTCCTAAGGCAGTGGATGGCGTGTTAAGGAAATGGTTTGAAGAAGGTGTCTCGAATCGCGAGATGGCCAAGCGGTTGGGAGTCAGTGAGCCCACAATTGGTCGTGCCTTGGCTCGTTTGAAATTAAAGCGTCCGGTTCCCGGGAGAGAACTTCCCTGGCCGGTGGACCCGGTGGAAGAAACATCCCCGGCGGAAGACCACAAAGATTGCCAAACAGAAGCTGCCGAAGCGGAAGAGAACAGAGCACCAGCAGCGGAAGCAACGCCTTCGGAAGAGGCCCGCAGCACGACCGGTAAGAACCACAATCCTGAAGAGCCTGTGGAGGCCGGATCGTCACACTCCAGCTCCGAATCTTCGGATGCCCTGGAGCACCAGTCCTCCAAGGAATCCTGCCGGGAGGCCACGACGGAGCAGCAACTCTGTGGGGCAATCACGCATCTTGTTGACGAACCCATCCTGACTGAAAACGGAATGGAATCGGAGGAACCCGGAACGCCGTTGTTGGGGTTCGGTGAACCTCTCGAGGAAGTATTGGCAAGCCTGGAAGAGAAAGGTTTCAGCATCGATCGAGACCCCGACGACCGTAGCGGAGACCGGGCTTTGGCAAGACTTGGTCTGCTGGAGGATGCCACCCCGTTGTTCGCTGATCGCCCGGCCGTACGTCAGGCCGGTGTGCTGTTGGCCATTCCACTGCTGGTGCGGAGTAAACTGCTGGAGACGTTCTTCGCTGTCTACCGTTCCCTGGCCCCCGCCTTCTACGGCCTTCGAACGTTCGTCGTGGTTCTGTTCGTGGCTGCCCTCTTGCGGATCAAGCGTCCCGAGCATTTTAAGGAACATAATCCTCAGGGGCTGGGACACGTTTTGGGTCTCGATCGCGTCCCGGAAGTGAAAACAATCCGGCGGAAAATGGACCAGTTGGTGGCTCAAGGCCAAGCGCGCGAATTGATGATGGAGAGGGCCAAACACTGCATCAGCGAAGACCCGGAGCGAGTGGCGTTCTTGTATCTGGACGGACACGTGCGGATTTATCATGGCAAGTATCCCTTGAGCAAGACGAAAAAGTCGCAGCATCAAGTGGCCAAGCCGGCGGCGACCGATCATTGGGTTCATGACGCGAAGGGGGAACCGTTACTGGTGGTAACGAGTGAACTGAATGAGTCGCTCACGCAAATGCTGGAACCCATCCTGAAGGACGTGAAAGCTTTGGTGGGCGAGCGTCGGGTGACGGTGGTGTTCGACCGCGGCGGTTACAGTCCGAAATTGTTTGTCCGTCTGGACCAATTAGGTTTCGACGTCATGACGTACCGCAAGGGAAAGATCCGGGCTTGGCCGACCTCGCACTTTGTCCAGGAAACTTTGGAGATGGAGGAACGTCACTATGTCTATTGGCTCGCGGAACGGAAGCGGGTGCGTGTGGCACGTCTGCGTCGAAAGAAGAAGAAGGAGTCTTCGAAGGATGGCCCGCAATTCCTCTGGATGCGTGAGGTTCGTGTACTTCGTTCCGATGGTCGTCAAACATCGATTCTAACCACGAACGGTGATTTGGAGAAAGCCCTGGTGGCTTACCGACAATTCAACCGGTGGCGTCAAGAGAACTTTTTCAAGTATATGGAAGAGGAATTCGAGCTCGACGGGCTACTGGAATATGGGGCTGATCCAGTCTCTCCCGAAGCGGATCGCCCGAATCCCGCTCGACGTCCTTGGGAGCGTCATCTGGCAGTTGCCCGGCAACGGTTGCAAAGTCTGCAGGCAGAACTGGGCTCGGAGGTTAGCTCCGACGGTGCGCCGCGTCAACGGACGGTGCGGGGCTTCAAGATCGCTCATTGCCAACTGCGGGCGCAGATTGCGGAGGCGGAAGCAGAGGTTGCCCGGATTCGTGAGGAATTGGAGGCGTTGCCTCGGCGGATTCCAGCCGCCGGCTTGGAGACATTGAAGACAGAACGCAAGCTTATTGCGGACACGATCAAGATGACTGCCTACCAGGTCGAAACGCAACTCTTCGGAATGTTGGGCCCACACTATGCGCGAACGGAGGACGAAGGACGGACGCTGCTGCAAGCTGCTTTTCAATCGATGGGGCGCATCGAGATTCGGGGAAGTGAACTGTTTGTGGAGCTGGCTCCACAATCCTCTCCCCACCGCACGAAGGCCATCGCCGCCCTGTGCGATGAACTGAATACCTGGGACACCACATTTCCGGGTACGCACCTCCGCCTGAGGCTGGGTGTCCGGTCACATGAACCGCTCAAAATCCCATAGCGCTATGTCAGGAGTTCTGAACCTTGCCCGCCGAGCAACCAAGATCGACCTAGCCCATGCAGGCAATTTGAAAACCATGGACCGTGAACTGATCTCCA
>PWON01000190.1 GCA_003557385.1 Bacteroidales bacterium
ATGGAGGATGATTTTGAGCGGTACACTGACCATTTAATGAACACCCCGGCCAGCTTTTTCATGTACAGGGATTTCCAGTCCAGAAATGTCATGATCAAGGATGGCCAACCATATTTTATTGACTACCAGGGCGGACGAAAGGGCCCGTTGGCTTATGACATTGCCTCACTTCTATTCGATGCCAAGGCAAATATTCCATATGATGTCCGCGAAGAACTGCTCGACCATTATATTGATTGTTTGAATGAAAAAACACGCGTCAACAAAAAAGCCTTCCGGAGGTCGTTCTACGATTTTGTACTGATGCGTATACTGCAGGCTCTGGGCACCTACGGTTTCCGGGGCGGGGTGGAAAAAAAGCCCCTGTTTCTGCAAAGTGTGCCATTTGCACTGAATAACCTGGCATGGCTCGACGAACAGGGGTTGTTGCCTGAATGCATCCCATACCTGACCGGCATCATTCAAAAAATTGCCGCAAAGAAAGCCGGAGAAATACTGCCCCCACCGGACGATGGGCTGACCATCCGCGTATGTAGTTTTTCCTATAAAAAAGGGATCCCTGCCGACAATTCCGGCAATGGAGGTGGGTTTGTTTTCGACTGCCGCGGACTGCCAAATCCCGGGCGGGAAAATCAATTTCAGGCACTCAGCGGGAAAGACGGCGAAGTAATTGAATTACTCGAAAGAAACAACAACGTAAGGCTGTTCATAGATGCCGCAGGCACCATGGTGGAGCCCACCATATCAAACTACCTGGAGAGGGGATTTACCAGCCTGGCCATTTGTTTTGGCTGCACGGGCGGCCAGCATCGTTCGGTATATTGTGCGGAAAAACTGGCCAAAAGACTACGTCAGAAATTCAGCAGCAGTGTCAATGTCATCGTCAAGCATTTTGAAGAAACAAACTGGCAATAAACCTTCCCTGCTATGAAGGCCATGATTTTTTCGGCAGGCCTGGGCACCAGGCTCAAACCCATTACCCTTGCAAAGCCAAAAGCGCTGGTCCGCTTAAAAGGCAAGTCCATGCTGGTCCGGGTGGCTGAGAAACTAATTGCCGCAGGCGTTACCGATATCGTCGTAAATATACATCATCATGGGGATGCACTGGAAACATTCATCAGGAAGCTATATTACCCGGGCGTAAGGTTCCACATATCCGATGAAACGGATCAACTGCTCGATACGGGGGGTGGATTAAAGAAGGCGGCCGGCTTGCTGCAGGGAGATGAAGCCATTTTCCTGTACAACTCAGACGTGTTATGCGATATAAACCTGGCTGACATGCTCAGGGCCCACAACCAACACCGCCCCCTGGCCACCCTGGCGGTTACCCGGCGTATGTCACCCCGGCACTTTTTATGGCTGGATGGAAAGCTGGCCGGCTGGGAAAACACCGTTACAGGGGAAAAAATACGCTGCAGGGATCTGGCCAACCGGCAACCAGAAGCAATGGCATTCAGCGGCATCCATCTGGTGGAACCGGACATTCTGCCGCTTATCACAGAAAACGGACGGTTCTCCATCAGGCAGTTGTACCTGAGATTGGCGCGGGATTATGATCTGATGGCTTATGTGCATGAAGCACGGTACTGGGCCGACATTGGAACCCCCGGAAAACTAAAACATGCAGCCCGTTTGCTGGAGCAATATCCGGAACGATTTCAGTAAAACAGCAAAAGCATATGCGCGCATTTTTAGAAGAAGTAAGTGACCATGTCCTGGAAAATTATCCGGATGACACCGGTGACCTTTGTATTGTCACACCGAACCGCAGGGCAGGTCTTTTCTTCCGGAAATATTTCGCTTCCAGGATAAAAGCCCCCATGTGGTCGCCCGAAGTCCTGAGTATAGAAGACTTTATCAACAGCATCAGCGGCTATGCCATCTGCGAAAAACCCGGCATTTTTTTTGAGTTTTATACGGTATACCGGCAAATTGAGAAGGAATCGGCCGACGACATCGACAGGTTTTTTGCCTGGGCTCCTGCCCTGATCCGCGACTTTGACGACATCGACAATGCCCTGGCGGATCCAGAAACTCTGTTTGATTACCTTAAAAACATCCGGCACATCGACACCTGGAATCCCGACGGTTCGGAATTAACCGATTTCCAGCAAGGCTATCTTTCCTTTATCAAGAAGATGGGAACATACCACAGCGCCCTGCATGAGCATCTGACCGGAAAGAATTTGGCCTGGCAGGGCTTGTCTTCGCGCCAGGCAGCCCGGAAAATCGAAGCCGGCGACACAAGTTTGCCCTGGAAAAAAATACTATTTACCGGTTTTAATGCCCTCACCGGGGCCGAAGAACAAATCATCCACACATTGCTCAGGGAAGGGCACGCCGAATACATAACAGATGCCGATCCTTTTTATGTGAATAATCCTGGGCACGAAGCGGGCCATTTTATCCGCAAATACCGTAAAAAATTTCCAGCAGTACAGCGCGAACAAGGGGAAGGATTTTTCCGGTCAGGGCTTAAAAAGATCCGCATTTACGGCCTGGCAAAAAACGTGAACCAGGCCAGGCTGGCCGGCAACCTGATCAAAGAAATACCCAGCATGTCCAACCATGAGTCCACCGCGGTGGTTCTGGCAAATGAGCAGCTGCTCATCCCAATGCTCAATGCATTGCCAAAAGAGGCAGAAGACATCAATGTGACCATGGGCTACCCATTGTCAAAAACAAATATGTCGGGCTTTTTTGACACCCTCTTCCAGTTGCATCTCCGGGCATTTGCGCCAGGCAAAAACAAGGACAAGCAATGCGCTTTTTACCACAAAGACCTGTATCGTTTATTTTCGCACAGCAACTCCGGCCTTTTGTGGGATATGGATACAGGCGATGAGCAATGCTCAGGCCTGTTGCAAAGAATGAACGAATCCAATCAAAGCCATTATACTTTCGGGCAGTTGGTGTCTTTGTCGGAGGATCCCCGCCATTTTTCCGAACGTTTTTCTTTTTTGGACAAAAACTGGCAAACCGATGTGAAGGGCATTTTCTCATCCGTTTTGGCATTATCAGAACAATTTGACCTTTTGTTGCGCGAAAAAGCAGGCAAACAGGGCCGTGATATTGTCAACACCCCATTTTTCGCAGACTTCGAATCCCTGTATTATTTTGCCAGAATATTCAGGCAAATGGAAAGCTTCCTTGCACGATTCCCTTTTCTGGCTTCACTGAAAACCCTCTACCGGCTCATGAGGCAAATTACGGCAGAAACCCGGTTGTCTTTTTCCGGTGAACCCCTTAAAGGGCTTCAGGTGATGGGTATGCTGGAAACCCGGAGCCTTGACTTTAAAAACGTGATCCTGCTCTCCGTCAACGAAAACATCCTGCCCAAACCCAAAAGCAATTACTCTTTTATTCCTTATGAAGTCAAAAAATCCTTTGGCCTGCGGCTTTACCATGAGCAGGATGCCATCTATGCCTACCACTTTTACCGTTTGCTCCAAAGGGCCGAAAACATCTGTTTGATTTACAACACCCAAACCCAGGACATCGGGAGCAGCGAGAAAAGCCGGTACATTACCCAGCTGCAATATGAGATGCCGCAATACAATCCTAATACAGACATCAGGGAGGAGATTGTTTCCGTGCCACCCCCCATGAATGAATGCTCCGCAGAAATCAGCATTCCTAAAACGGAAGATGTCATGACGCAGCTGAACGAAATGGCCAAAAAAGGCTTTTCACCATCTGCCCTGGCCCGCTATATTAATTGTCCCCTGCAATTTTATTTTGAGCGGCTGGCCCGCATTGAAGAATCCGACGAAGTAGAAGAAACCCTGGAGGCGCGTACCATTGGAAATATTGTGCACGGCGTGATGGAGGACCTGTATCGTAAACATACGGGCCAGATATTGCAAACGGCACACATTCAGGCCATGGAAAAACAACTTGAAGAACACCTGAAAAAGCGTTTTGAGAAAGAATACAGGGGCGGAAACATCCATGCAGGAAAGAACCTCCTGTTATACCATCTCACCAGGCGGTTTGTTGAAAACCTGCTAAAAGCCGAAAGAACGGCAATTCAGCGATCGGAAACCACAGGTGAGCAAATTACCCTGCTCTCACTGGAAGAACCTTTACAGGCAACCCTTGAGATGCGGCAAAAAAATGGCGGAATGATTGAAGTCACCATTGCGGGCAAAGCCGACCGGATCGACTGCACGGCCAAAGCAGTCCGTGTAATCGATTATAAAACAGGTAAAATTCAGTCTTCTGAACTGAGTTTCGCCGGTTGGGACCTGCCGTTTACAAAAAGCGAAAAATTAAAAAACTTTCAGCTGTTGTGTTATGCCTGGCTTTATCACCAGGCACATTCCGGGGTAACACAGATTGAACCAGGCATTATCTCCACACGCAATCCTGCCAGGGGACTTCAAACCATGAAACACCCGGGAGGAAAAGGCATCCTAAAACCGGACGACCTTCGTGCATTTGAAACAAGGTTCATACAGATGCTCGGGGAGTTAATGGATCCGGACATGCCTTTCAGGCAAACCGGGGAAGAAAAAAATTGCAGTTTTTGTATGTTCAGTCATGTATGCCGCAGGTTTTAGCACCGTTCAAGTAATGTCTTTTTGCTTTCCGACAACACCTTATCCAGGCCTTTGGGATCATTCCCGCCAGCAGTAGCAAAGAAGGGTTGTCCGCCACCACCTCCTTTGATGTGGGCGGCAAGTTCACGGACAAGGTTCCCGGCATGCAGGCCTTTTTCGTGCACCAGGTTCTCTGCGATCATCACGGCAATACCGGCTTTGTCTCCGTCTTCGTATCCGATCACGAGAAAGAGGTTGGGAACCTTGCCTTTTAGTTGAAAAGCAAGGTCTTTTGCAGCTTTTGCATCCATTTTGACCCGTGTAGAAATAAAATGCACCCCATGAATGTCTTCGGCATTGCGTATCAGGTCATCAACCAATTGTTTTAATTGCATTTGCTGGTAGTTGGCCAGTTCCTTTTTCATTGCATCATTCTGGTCAAGCAGTTGGTTCAGGGCCGGCAAACTGTCCTTGGGGTATTTCAGCAAACGCTTTATCTCCTCCAGTTCATCCAGTTTAGACCGGATAAATTGTTCCGCTGCATGGCCGGTAACTGCCTCAACCCTTCTGATACCAGCAGCAATGGCGCCTTCAGAAACAATGGCAAACAATCCGATTTGTCCGGTCGCAGACACATGGGTTCCCCCGCACAGTTCCGATGAAAATTGATTGTCAAAAGACACCACACGCACTTTTTCACCATATTTCTCGCCAAACAGGGCCGTAGCACCCATCTCCTCAGCTTCACTCATACTTAGCTCCCTGTGTTCTTCCATCCGGATGTTCTCTCGTATTTTCTGGTTTACCAGTTGTTCAACCGCGTGGATTTCCTCATCGGTCATTTTGCCAAAATGTGCAAAATCAAACCGCAGACGCTGATCGTCTACCAGGGATCCTTTCTGTTGCACATGGCTGCCAAGTATTGTCTTTAATGCCGAATGCAGTAAATGAGTCGCCGTATGATTGTTCTCGGTAAGACGCCTTTTGGTCCCGTCCACAACAGCCGTCAGTTTTTCAGGCCATTGGGTGGGAATTTGTTGCATTTCATGAATGGTCAGGTTGTTTTCCTTCCGGGTGTCGGTCACCGGATACCGTTCACCCTCTATAACCAGCCAGCCCCTGTCACCTGCCTGTCCGCCCGACTCGGGGTAAAAAGGACTTTGGTCCAACACCACCTGATACAAGGTTTTTCCTTTGTTCCCAAGTTTCCTGTATTTGATGATTTTTGCTTCGGCCTCCAGCGTTTCATAGCCCAAAAAGCGGGTGTCTTCATGGTGTGGGCGCACCTCCTGCCAGTCCCCGGTATCTAAACCGGCGGCTTCGCGGCTGCGTGCCTTCTGGCTTGCCATGCCTTTTTGAAAGTCCTCCATATCCACATCCCAGCCTTTTTCCCTGGCCATTAATGTGGTAAGATCAATGGGAAAACCGAAAGTGTCGAACAGTTCAAAGGCAAACCGGCCGTCTATCACATTCCGGCCCGGATGAGTGGCCAGGTATTGTTCAAATTTTTGAATTCCCACGGCCAGGGTACGCAAAAATGACAGCTCTTCTTCTGAAATAACTTTGGAAATCAAGTCTTTTTGAGCTTTCAGTTCAGGGAAAGCATTACCCAGGTGCTCTACCAGCACAGGCACCAGGTGGTGCACAAAACTTTCGCGGAATCCCAAAAAAGTATACCCATAACGAATGGCCCTGCGTAAAATGCGACGGATCACATAACCGCCTTTGTTGTTCGAAGGCAACTCCCCGTCAGCAATGGCAAAAGAAACAGCCCTCAGATGGTCAACCACTACACGCATGGCAATATCCGTATCTTTTCCGTCGCCATAAGATATTCCCGAAAGCCCTTCGAGTTTTTCAATATAAGGACGGAAAACATCCGTATCATAATTTGAGCGCTTGCGCTGTAAAACCATGCAAAGACGTTCAAAACCCATCCCGGTGTCCACGTGTTTGGCCGGCAGGTGTTTCAGGCTGCCATCCGACAAACGGTTGAATTCAATGAATACCAGGTTCCATATTTCAATCACCAGGGGATGCTCTTTGTTGACCAGGGTAGCCCCATCTACTTGTTTGCGTTCAAGGTCGTCGCGTAAATCCACATGTATTTCCGAACAAGGGCCGCAAGGTCCGGTTTCCCCCATTTCCCAGAAATTATCTTTTTTGGAACCATAAAGAATACGACGTTCATCCAGATATGCCTTCCAATGATCATATGCTTCCTTGTCTTCACCCAGCCCTTCCTTTGGAGAGCCCTCAAATACCGTGGCATATAACCTGTCTTTGTCAATTTTGTAAACCCTGGTCAGCAATTCCCATGCCCAGGCAATGGCTTCCTTTTTGAAATAGTCACCAAAACTCCAGTTGCCCAGCATCTCAAACATGGTGTGGTGATAGGTGTCATGCCCTACTTCCTCCAAATCATTATGCTTTCCGGATACCCGCAAACACTTCTGCGAGTTTACCACACGCTTGTCGGCGGGTGCTGTATTTCCAAGAAAAATATCCTTAAACTGGTTCATGCCCGCATTGGTAAACAACAATGTGGGGTCGTTCCGTACCACCATGGGGGCAGAACGATATATCGCATGATTTTTCTTTTCAAAAAACCTTAGAAAGGAATCCCTGATTTGCGAAGCCTTCATTAAAAGAATTTTTTAATTATTTCCCCGGTAAGCGGCAAAATTACATGATTTTTTTTAGTTTTGTATTACCGTATGTTGTTTTGGAAGTAAGGCGGCCTGTACGTAATCTGAATTACCGGCAGTTTTGCCCCAAATCTTTTGTATTTAAAAGGATTGATTTAACGCAATGGGCAAAGTTCAATATCGTTTTGATCCGAAATCCCTTTCTGTTGAACGCGTAAGAAAGTCTTTTGCCGACCGGCTGAAGGTGTTCCTGCATTATGTCTTGACCGGGCTGGTATTTTCTGTTGTTGTACTGATCATAGGCTTTACTTTTTTCGATTCTCCCAAAGAACGCATACTCCAGCGCGAGATTGAACAATTCAGGGTGCAATACCAAATATTGAATGACCGCATTGATGTACTCAATAATGTATTGGCTGACCTGCAAGAACGTGATGACCGCATTTACCGTGTGATCATGGAGGCAGACCCCATCCCCCGTCCGGTTCGTGAGGCCGCATTTGGCGGGACCGACCGCTATGCCCACCTGGCCGGGTATCAAAACAGCGAGTTGATGTCAAAAACCATGCAGCGCATTGACCAGCTTTCGGCCAAATTATACGTTCAGTCGAAATCGTATGATGAAGTGTTTGATATGGCCATCAACAAGGCCGATATGCTGGCCTCCATTCCTGCCATAGTGCCCATACCGGATGGTGCCAACTATTTGATGTCCGGCTATGGAATGCGTATTCATCCTATTTATAAGACCATGCGGATGCATCACGGCGTGGATTTTACAGCAGATGTGGGTACCCCGATTTATTCCACAGGCAACGGGGTGGTGACCAGGGCCGAAAGGAACCGGCATGGGTATGGGCTCATGGTCGAAATTGACCATGGTTATGGCTACACCACACTCTATGCCCACATGAACAGCCTGGAAGTAAGGCGCGGCCAAAGGGTAAAGCGAGGTGAAATTATTGGAACTGTTGGCAATACCGGCACCTCCACGGCCCCGCACCTGCATTACGAAGTGCACAGAAACAACCGTTCGGTAAATCCTGTTCATTATTTTTACAACGACCTTACCCCCGAAGAATTTGAAATCATCATCGAACGCGCCTCCCGCGTAAACCAATCATTGTCCTGATTCTTTTGCAAACGTTTGATCCGGCCATCCGGACGTATGAAAAAAACCGGTTGATTACTAACAGGTTTTTCTTATTTTTACCGGCAAATTAAATCCCCATGCCGAAAGAACATCCGGAACAAAGCAAGATATATTATTCCATTGGGGAAGTTGCCCGGATGTTTGACGTAAACACCTCCCTGATCCGTTTCTGGGAAAAAGAATTCGATATAATCCGCCCCCGTAAGAACAAAAAAGGGAACCGTTTATTTACAAAACAGGATGTGGACAACTTTCACATGATATTTCATTTGGTCAAAGAAAGGGGATATACCCTGAAGGGTGCAAAAGAAAAACTCAACAAAAACCCGGAAGAAACCAGGCAGGACATGGAAATCTTAAAAACCCTCCATAAAATGCGTGATTTTTTACTGGCACTGAAATCCAAATTATAAAAGAAAATTCTATGGTAGCAAAAATCAAGAAAAAACTCCATGAGTCAAAAGCCGCGAGATGGGTGGTACTGATTGTAGTCAGTTTTGCCATGGCCACCAACTATTACTTTTACGATGCCCTGGCGCCCCTTGCAGACCTTATTCGCATGAACCTGGGCTTCAGTTCCACCGAATACGGCTTTTTTATTTCTGCCTATTCCATTCCAAATGTGTTTCTGGCCATGGCAGTCCTGGGTGGCATTATCCTCGACCGCATCGGGATCCGGATCACCGGGTTTTCTTTTATCTTTTTAATGGGCCTGGGGGGTACAATTACTGCCTATGGCGCTTCCGATGCCTTTCTTAGCGGGGGGGTCGGATATAACTTCATGAATTCATTTTTGACCGGCTATTCTCCGGCCCTGAAAATGATGTCGTTGGGTTTCTTTATTTTCGGTTTGGGTGCAGAAACCAGCATCGTGGTGTTGTCAAAGGTGATTGTAAAATGGTTTAAAGGCAGGGAACTTGCCCTGGCATTGGGGTTAAATCTGGCCATAGGTCGTTTGGGCGCAGCCCTGGCGTTTACAATGTCGCCCAGGTTGATCTATCCCGAATGGACCACGGCCATTTGGTTCGGCGCCATGCTGCTATGGTTGGGCCTGCTTGCCTTCCTGTTTTATATGTTCATGGACCTGAAGCTCGATCGCCAGGTGAAGATCAACGTGAAAGACCCCGAGGATGAATTCAAGTGGAAAGACCTGAAAGATTTGGTTACCAACCGCTCGGTAATCTATATCACCTTGCTTTGTGTGACCTTTTATTCAGCCGTATTTCCTTTCCTCAAGTTTGCCCCCGACCTGCTGATGAATAAATTTTCCATGCCTCGGGCACTGGCAGGCGATGTAACCTCCTACCTGATGTATGGTACCATACTGCTGACCCCGCTGTTTGGGTGGGTAGCGGATAACAAGGGTAAAAGCGCCACCCTGATGTACCTGGGATCGGCCCTGCTTATAATAGCCCACCTGATGTTTGCCAAAACATACATCGAACCACGCATACCCATTGTGTTGCTTGGCATCGCTTTCTCACTGGTCCCTGCTGCCATGTGGCCCGCCGTGACCAAAATTGTCAGGCAAAGCAAACTGGGCACGGCCTATGGTTTTATGTTCTCGGTGCAAAATATTGGGCTTTGGTTCTTCCCTTTACTCATTGGTTTTGTGCTCGATACATCCAACCCCTTTTACAGGACAGAAATCGGCACTTTAGAATTTACCGGAATACAGCAAGACGATCTCCAATACAGGGGGAAATACATCAACAGAAAGGGGGAACCGAATGCCAATATGAGCATTCATGTGAATGTTTCGGTCTTCGAAGACAGCATCAGCGGCAATGTCATTTGGCGTGAAGTGCATATGGTGGAAACCAATGCCGGCGGGGAGTTTGACATGCACTTCGGGCATGGTGACGTGATTTCCAATGTGGATTTCAGCCAACTGATTGAACATGTACCCTACCGTGCTGAGATCATTGCCACCAGAAGAAGCCAGGAAGCACGCATCTATGACGGAAGGTTCGAAGCAGACCGGGAAGGATACTTTAAAACCCGGGTTGATCAGGCTTACAGTCATTTGTATGAAAATACCCTGCGCGGCTCCATCACCCTTTATGATGAGGACTCAGGCAGCAGGGTGTGGCAGGAAAACATACGTTTTTTCCTTGATGAACAAGGCAGCATAAAACTGCCCATGGGATATGGCCGCCTGGTATTTGCCGATCCTGTGTACTTTGGCCTGGATGAGGGGATGCATCAGGCCGAGGTGATCAAGCCACTCGACTACACCAACGCCATGCTGGTGTTTTCATTGCTCGGATTCATAGGGCTGGTGTTCGCGTTTCTGCTTAAGCGCGAAGACAAAACATCAGGATACGGGCTGGAGCGGCCAAACAAGGATATGGATTAGAGAACAGCGTTATGCCATGATCGTAGTAACAGGTGCAGCAGGTTTTATAGGCAGCTGCCTGATCAGTGAACTTAACAGGCAGGGTCACGGGGATATTGTCCTGGCAGACGATTTTTCCCGCCCGGACAAAATGAAGAACCTTGCGGGAAAAACATATGCGGACATGCTTCATCGCGATGACTTGTTCAACTGGCTGGACAAACACCACCACCAGGTTTCTATTATTTTTCATTTTGGTGCACGCACCGATACAGCCGAACAGCGCAAAGCCGTCTTTGACCGCTTAAATCTGAATTATTCAAGAAAAATATGGGATGCATGCGCATCGTACCGGATTCCGCTAATATATGCTTCATCTGCTGCCACCTACGGTGAAGGAGAACACGGATATTCCGACGATCATGCACAGCTTGAGCAATTGAAACCGTTGAACGCCTACGGAAACAGCAAACATGCATTTGACTGCTGGGTACTGGATCAACCGGATCAACCACCGTTCTGGGCCGGATTGAAGTTCTTTAACGTTTTCGGACCCAACGAATACCACAAGCACAGGATGGCATCGGCCATTTTTCACTTGTTCAGGCAGATATCAGAAAATGGAGAGGTCAGGCTTTTCCGCAGCCACCTGCCCGGCATTCCGGACGGGGAACAACGCCGTGATTTTATTTACATCATGGATGTACTGGATGTTTGCCTGTTTTTGATGAACGAACGGCCTGAACCGGGTATTTACAATCTGGGCACAGGCCATGCAAGCAGCTACAGGGAACTGGCCGAAGTAAGTTTCCGGGCCCTGGACAAACCCCCTATCATCCGGTTTATCGACACCCCGGAAACCATACGCGACAACTACCAGTATTTTACCGAGGCAAACATGGAAAAATTGCGCAGCACCGGTTATGATAAAGCCTTTTACTCACTCGGGGAAGGCGTGAATGATTATTTCAAAACCTATCTGGAGAAAAACCTGTACTTCTGATATGAATTTTCTGGCCCATCTGTATTTGTCCGGCAATGATGATGACCTGATTGTTGGCAACTTTATCGCCGACATGGTGAAGGGGCAACAGATCAATGGCTACGATCCCGGAATTATTCAAGGCATCCGCCTGCACAGGAAAATCGATCAGTTTACGGACAAGCACCATGTGTTCCTGCAAAGCAAGGCACGTTTGCGTGCGAAGTACCGTCTCTATGCCGGCGTGATCGTAGATATGTATTACGATCATTTTTTGGCCAGGTACTGGCCAGAATATTCCCGGCATCCGCTCAGCGAATACGTTGCCCGGACCTATACCCTGTTGCAGAAACATATCGACATGCTCCCACCCCGCGCAAAGTTCATCCTTCCCTTTATGGTTGATAACAACTGGCTGGTCAATTACGCCGACCTGTCGAGCCTTGGTAATAATTTTGGGGGCATGGCAAGGCGCACACCCTTTGATTCAGGAATGGAAGAAGCGGTGATCGATCTGAAATCAAACTACCAAACCTATGAAACCGAATTCAGGATGTTTTTTCCCGAACTGACAGAATTTGTTGCCACACAGGGTGTTTCTCATGCACACCATGGTCTTCATGTTTAATGTCCGGGCACAAAGATTTTTTTTAGCTTTGTAACCCAAACAATGTCGAAGCATATTATTAAACCAACCTTCTATGAACACACGATTGCTTCTTGGTGATGAAGCCATTGCCCAGGCCGGAATAGATGCAGGCATGTCAGGGATATTCGCTTATCCGGGCACACCTTCCACAGAAATTACCGAATACGTTCGCAGTTCGGCGGAAGCCAAAAAAAAAGGCATTGCAGCCAATTGGGCTGCCAATGAAAAGACAGCGGCCGAACAAGCATTGGGCATGTCTTATGCCGGTAAGCGAGCCATGACCAGCATGAAGCATGTGGGACTGAATGTGGCTGCAGATGTTTTCCTCAACGCTTCCATTACAGGCGCCAATGGCGGCATCCTCTTTGTCGTAGCCGACGACCCGTCGATGCACTCCTCACAGAATGAACAGGATTCCAGGGTCTACGGCAGGTTCGCCATGGTTCCCATCCTGGAACCATCCAACCAGCAGGAAGCTTACGACATGGTGCATCTGGGTTTCGACATATCAGAAAAATTCCAGGTGCCGGTCATGCTTCGCATCACCACACGCCTGGCACACTCCCGCGCCGGGGTGGCCAGAAAAGAACAAAGGGCGCAAAACCAGTTCAGTTTGCCCGAAGACCTGAAACAATTTATCTTGTTGCCGGCCATTGCCCGGAAACGCTACCAAAAACTTTTAGACAACCAGGATGCATTCCATGAATTATCGGAGACGTCACCCTATAACCAATACCTCCCCGGCGAAGACCGCTCTATAGGCATCGTTGCCTGCGGACTGGCCTATAATTACCTGATGGAAAATTATCCCGGCAGGAAGGTTCCCCATCCTGTGGTTAAAATATCACAATATCCGTTGCCAAAAAATCACATCGAAAAGCTGTATGATGAATGCGAGAGGATCATCGTGCTGGAAGAGGGATACCCGGTGGTTGAAGAGGTGTTGAAAGGGTTTATGAATCTTGGCAAGGAAATTAACGGACGTCTTGACGGTACCCTGCCAAGAACAGGTGAACTCAACCCGAATCTGGTTGGTGCGGCGCTCGGCTTCCCCCAGGAAAAGTTGGCTGCCATTCCGGACCTGGTAACCAGGCGACCCCCTTCATTGTGCAAGGGTTGCCCGCACATAGACAGTTTCCTTGGCCTGAATGAAGCAATTGCCGAATATGGCAAGGGGCGCGTTTTCTCAGACATAGGCTGCTATACCCTCAGTGCCCTTCCACCATACGAATCGATCAACACCTGTGTGGATATGGGGGCTTCCATTACCATGGCAAAAGGTGCGGCCGACGCCGGCATGCACCCGGCAGTAGCTGTCATCGGCGACAGCACGTTCACCCATTCCGGTATGACGGGCCTGCTGGATGCCATTAACGACCAATCAAACATTACCGTTCTGATCCTCGACAATGCCACCACCGGCATGACCGGGGGACAGCCATCTTCGGCTTTTGGAAGGATTGAAGAGATTTGTCGCGGCCTCGGGGTGGAAGAGGACCACATCAGGGTCATCAAACCCTTAAGGAAACAACACGAAGAAAATACCCGTATTTTAAAGGAAGAACTGGCCTATGAAGGCGTATCAGTCATCATTCCGCGCCGCGAGTGCATTGTTACACTGAACAAACGGATGCGCCTGAAATTCAAAGACAAAAATAAATCAACATAACCGTAATATGAAGAATGATATTATACTGGCCGGAGTGGGTGGTCAGGGCATACTGTCCATTGCGGCCATCATTGGATATGCCGCTGTAAATTCGGGGCTGTATCTTAAACAGGCCGAGGTGCATGGCATGAGTCAGCGCGGCGGCGACGTACAATCCCACCTGCGCTTGTCGTCTGATCAGATTGCCTCAGACCTGATTCCATATGGCAAAGCCGACATGATCCTGTCGGTCGAGCCAATGGAATCGCTCAGGTACCTGCCTTACCTTGGTCCCGAAGGATGGCTTATTACCAATACGGAGCCATTTATCAACATCCCCAATTATCCGCCCCTGGAGGAGATCATGCAGGAAATAAAGAAATTGCCCCGGCATGTGGCACTGGATGCAGGATCCCTTGCCGAAGAAGCCGGCTCAAAAAAGGCCGCCAATGTTGTCATCCTGGGGGCCGCTTCGCTGTTTCTTGACATCCCTTACGAAGGACTCGAAGAGGCCATCCGTTTTTTGTTTGGCAAAAAAGGGGATGATCTTGTGGAGTTGAACCTGAAAGCACTCCGGACCGGCCGTGAGACCGCGGCAAACAAAACCGTGAAATAGACCCCATGTTAAACAAACAGCACCTGAATCAGGTTATATTAACAGCATGATGTAAACCTGCGGAGAAGGCTTATGGAACTGAATTTTATCTCAAATAAAACGGATTAAACCTATGATAACGAACAACTTTATTGACCGCCACAATGGCATCCGGAAAAAGGATGAAGAAGTCATGTTAAAAACAATCGGCATTGACTCTGCCGATAAATTAATCGATCAGACCATACCACCCAGTATTCGTCTGAAAAAAGCAATGGATATTCCGGACGGCCTCAATGAATATGAATACATACAACACCTGAAAGCCCTGGGGCAAAAAAACAAAGTGTTCAAATCATTCATTGGGATGGGATACTACAACACCATCATGCCCGGAGTGATACAGCGCAACATCCTGGAGAATCCCGGTTGGTACACCTCTTATACGCCTTACCAGGCTGAGATCTCACAGGGAAGGCTTGAGGCATTGCTGAATTTCCAGACGGTTATTACCGACCTCACCGGCCTTGAAATTGCCAACGCATCCCTGCTCGACGAAGCCACAGCCGCTGCAGAGGCCATGATCATGTTGTTTAACAGCAGGCCGCGCCAGGCGGTAAAAAACGGGGTCAACAAGTTCTTTGTATCCCGGCGGTGCTTTCCACAGACACTCGATGTGTTGAAAAACCGTGCCAGGCCCCTGGGCATTGACCTGGTTATAGAAGACCATCACCAGGCCTCGCTCAATGACGGCTTTTTTGGGGCCCTGTTGCAATACCCCGACGGTTATGGGACCATTAATGATTACCAGGATTTTGTCTACCAGGCCAAAGAACTTGACATCCGCATTGCGGTTGCTGCTGACCTGCTCAGCCTCACCATGCTTGCCCCCCCGGGTGAATGGGGCGCCGATGTGGTGGTTGGTTCCGCACAGCGGTTTGGAGTACCCATGGGATACGGCGGGCCCCATGCCGGCTATTTTGCCACCAGGGAGGAATTCAAACGCAACGTCCCGGGCAGGATCATTGGGGTATCAGTAGATAAAAACGGCCAATATGCCTTGCGCATGGCATTGCAAACACGCGAACAACATATCAAGCGCGAACGGGCCACGTCAAATATCTGTACAGCCCAGGCCTTGCTTGCCAGCATCGCCGCCATGTATGCCGTATACCACGGGCCAAAGGGACTGAAAAAAATTGCGCGTCATATCAACATCCTTACGGGTGTGTTGGCACAGGAGGCCGGCAAATACGGTTTTAAGCAGCTGAACCGCTATTTTTTCGATACGCTGCTGATCCAATTGCCCGAGAATGTGTTTTCCGGCAACATGAAACAATTGGCGATTGACCACACAATGAACTTCCGGTACATCGATGATAAACACATTGGGATAAGCCTCGATGAAACCAACACTCTGGAAGATGTAAATACCATCCTTTCGGTTTTTGCACAGGCCGCAGGCAAAACGTTCACAGCGTTTGTATGTGACCCGGCAGAATGCAGCAAAATTACCACCATCCCGGACCGGCTGCAACGCGAAAGCACCTATTTGCAGCAAGCATGTTTCAACGCCTATCATTCTGAAACGGAAATGATGCGCTACCTGAAAAAACTGGAGAACCGCGACCTGGCGCTCAACAGGACGATGATCCCGCTGGGTTCATGTACCATGAAGCTAAACGCTGCATCTGAAATGTTTGCCCTCAGCTGGCCGGAGTTTGCCGGCATCCATCCATTTGCACCGGTTGATCAGGCCGCAGGCTACCACGAAATGATTCGCCGGCTTGAAAAAGATTTGTGCGAAATCACCGGATATGCAGGCATCTCGTTCATGCCCAATTCAGGTGCTTCCGGCGAATATACCGGACTGATGGTCATCCGCGCATATCATGAAAGCCGTGGCGAAGGCCATCGCGATGTAACCATCATTCCCTCTTCGGCCCATGGCACCAACCCGGCAAGTGCCGTAATGGCAGGAACCAGGGTGGTTGTGGTGAAATGTGATGAACACGGAAACATTGACATCGATGACCTGCGCAAAAAAGCAGAACAACACAAAGACCACCTGGCAGCCATCATGGTTACCTATCCCTCCACCCATGGGGTGTTTGAAGAGGAGATCCTGGAAGTAACCAAGATCATTCATGAAAACGGAGGCCAGGTATACATGGATGGGGCCAATATGAATGCACAGGTGGGTTATACCAACCCGGCCATTTGCGGGGCCGACGTATGCCACCTGAACCTGCACAAGACCTTTGCTATTCCACACGGTGGCGGAGGTCCTGGCGTAGGTCCCATTGGGGTGGCCGAACACCTGCTACCCTTCCTGCCAACACATCCCATGCTTAAAACCGGCGGGGAAAGCGGCATACCGGCCGTGGCCGCCGCGCCATTTGGCAGCGCCTTTATCCTGACCATCACTTACGGCTACATCAAAATGCTCGGCGGTCAGGGACTGAAGGAGGCGACCAAAGTAGCCATTTTAAGCACCAATTATCTCAAGGCATCACTGGAGAAATACTACAAGGTCCTCTATACCGGCAAAAACGGATGGTCTGCCCATGAAATGATCCTCGACTGCAATCCGTTCAAACGCAATGCATCGATCGATGCCATTGACATTGCAAAACGGTTGATGGACTATGGGTTCCACGCACCGACGGTTGCATTTCCCGTGCCGGGCACCCTGATGGTTGAACCCACCGAGAGTGAGCCGCTTTCGGAGCTGAACCGGTTTATCGAAGCCATGATATCCATTCGCAAAGAAATACAGGAAATTGAAGAAGGCCAGGCAGATGCAGAAAACAACGTGATCAAAAACGCACCACATACAGCTGCCATGGCTGCAGCAGACAAGTGGGACAAACCATACAGCCGGCAACAAGCGGTATTTCCACTGCCATGGTCTGAAGAGATAAAGTATTTCCCGCCGGTCACACGCATTGACGATGCCTATGGCGACCGCAACCTGGTGTGCACCTGCGATCCGATTGAAAGTTACGCCCAGGACTAATTCAAAAGGCCATCAAAAGCTTTGCGTTCTGCCATTAAGGAATAAAAAACCAGGGCTCAGGATTCCTTTTTATTGTCAGAATAGAGGAATCGTTTGATCTTTTTGGTAGGTGTCTTTTCAAATGGCTCCGTTTGTTCTTCGACAAGTGTAAGACGCGAAAAACGGCTGAGACGGGCATTGACCCGTTGCTGTATTTCACGAAGGTGATGTTTGACCTTTTGCTGAACATGATCATACAGATGGGCTGCAGATTCTTTCAGGTCCCGATGGGTCTGCCCGGCAGATTCCCTGAGTTCGTGGTAGCGCTTGTCAATTTCTTCATAATTTAAGTGGACCCTGGCAATCAACTTGCCTTTTATTTCATATACAAGCGACTCAAGCACATGACGTTCGCTGTTGATCACAGCCTCAATGTCTTCAGGGTAAATGTTCTCGCCGGTTGAACTGATAATGATGTTTTTTATACGGCCCCTGATATACAGATATCCATCCTCATCGATAACACCCAGGTCGCCGGTTTTAAACCAGCCGTCATCTGTGAATACCGTTTTGGTTAGTTCGGGCTCCTTATAATATCCCATCATGATATTGGGGCCCCTGGCAATGATCTCTCCTTCACCGGTAGCCGGGTCAGGATCCAGAATCCGGATTTCCTGGTCTGGCAATGAAAAGCCTGTCGACTGGAATTTTGTCAGCTTCGGGCCACACCCGGCAAGCAAGGGTGAAGTTTCTGTAAGGCCATAACCAATAGCATAGGGGAAACCGGCATCACGCAGAAAACGTTCGGTAACAGCACTCAGTTTTGAACCGCCTATCCCGAAAAAGTGCAGATGTCCGCCAAAGGCTTTATAGATCTTTTTACCGGCCAGTTTATGAAAGAGCTTACGGATACTTTTTGCACGCGAAAGCACCCGCATCACCGGACTCCCGGTCAGTTTGGGTAACACCCTGTTTTGATAGACTTTTTCAATGATCAATGGCACAGTGAGCATCATGGTGGGTTTCACCTCCTCCATGGCGGGCAAAAGCACGGCCGGGGTAGGCAACTTATCAAGGTAATATACCGACGCACCATTCATAAAAGGGATCACAAAACCAATGGTGCATTCATAGGTATGAGGCAAAGGCAAAACAGACAGCAGCCTGTCGCCGGCAGACACCTGTTGAATGCCCATGGTATTGACGGCATTCGACAAGATATTCCTGTGGCTTAACATAACCCCCTTGGGTTTGCCTGTGGTACCTGATGTATACAAAATAGCAGCCAGGTCATCTTCTCCGGGAATCCCTGGTTCAGTCATCTGTTCTGACTTGCGGGAAACAACGCGCTGGACACCGCCTGTGAGTTCAAGCTGCCCGAGGCTGATTTCTGAGAAGTCATCCGCCAGAATGGCTGATTTCAGCGTCCGGGGAAGGGCTGTTTTGAGCTTTTCGGCTTGTTTTTCTGAAACAATGATGGATTTGGCTTCGCTGTGTTCCAGTATTTTTGCAATCTCATGTGCAGAAAAATCAACCAGTATGGGTACAACCACTGCGCCCATTGACGTGACGGCAAGATAGGACACACCCCAGTTGGGCATATTCTGCGATAGCAAAGCCACCCGGTCGCCCTTTGCAATGCCGCGCGACAGCAACAGCTGAATCAGCTCATTGACAGCAGCATTGACCGCCGCGTATGTCATGGGCTCCTGGCCTGTAAAACCGAGGGCCGGCCGGCCGGCATATTGGCTTGTACTGTGTTCGAGCAATGATCGGAATGTACGTTTTTCGAGTACCTGCATAAAACGTTGGTTTTAAACACAAAGTTAATTAAAATATCCTGTCCTGTTAGATAAAAAAACATAAAATTGTGTATGCTGCTTCCGGTGTCATGTCAACGCCATTTAAGTTTAACCATAAAAATACCGGTTAACAGGCTTTGTTATCAAGCTGTTAACCGGTATTACATCATGCTTGTGGCCGCAATGGGCCCATTCATTTGTGGCCCTGCCGGCGAACCTGCTTTATAAGATTGCGTAAGTCACGGCAACCCCCACAGTAACCACCGAAGCCATTACCATGAGTTTGATCAGGATGTTTAGACTGGGCCCGGAGGTGTCTTTAAAGGGGTCTCCCACCGTATCTCCGGTAACCGCTGCCTTATGGCTTTCGGAGCCTTTGCCTCCGAAATTTCCTTCTTCAATGTATTTTTTGGCATTGTACCAGGCCCCGCCTGAGTTGGCCATAAAAATGGCCAGGGCAAACCCGCTTGATATGGTACCCAGCAAAAGGCCGGACACCCCGGGAACACCAAAGATCAGCCCAACCACCACAGGGATCAGCAAGGCAATCAGCGATGGCAGCAACATCTCCCTTTGCGCACCCTTGGTTGAAATGTGCACACAACGTGCATAATCGGGTTCTGCTTTGCCTTCCATGATGCCTGGTATGGTAGAGAATTGTCTGCGCACCTCATCCACCATTTTTTGTGCGGCACGCCCCACGGCATTCATCGTCAATCCACTGAATAAAAATACAGCCATTACCCCGAGCAAAATGCCGACAATCACCTTGGGATTCATCAAATGCACCTCATAGTGATGCACAAAGTCCAGGAAAGAAGCCTCTATGGCAGGGATTCCATTGATCAGCTCAAACGGGCGGTCGAGGAATTTTACAAACATCATCCGGACCTCTTCAAAATAAGAAGCCAGAAGCGCAAGCGCGGTCAGGGCCGCCGACCCGATGGCAAAGCCTTTGCCTGTTGCCGCGGTAGTATTGCCCAGGGCATCGAGTGCATCGGTGCGTTTGCGTACCTCATCGCCCAGGGCACTCATCTGGGCATTTCCGCCGGCATTGTCGGCAATGGGCCCGTAAGCATCCGTGGCCAGGGTGATTCCCAGGGTGGAAAGCAATCCGACCGCTGCTATGCCAATTCCGTACAGGCCAATATTCAGGCTATCCGGATGGAAGGTAAAACCAGTGGCAAAAGAATACGCCAGGGTGATGGCTACCACAATGATCACCAGGGGAACTGCCGCCGAGATCAGACCGGTTCCCACACCACTGATGATGAGGGTAGCATGCCCTGTCTGGCTCGATTCGGCTATTTTCCTGGTCGGACGGTATGCCGAAGCCGTAAAATATTCTGTAGACTGACCGATGGCAATGCCCGCCAGCAGCCCGGTCACAATGGAGCCCCAGAGGCCAAGATAATTCGGAAGCTGCAGAAAGTAAAGCACCAGAAAAGAAGCGATTACAATGAACACGGCACTCATATTCACACCAAAGCCGAGGGAGCGCAGCAACTGCTTTTGGGTAGCCCCTTCGCGGGTGCGAACCATGAATACCCCGGCAATGGAGAGCAGGGTACCCACGGCAGCGATCAGCATGGGTGCGATCACAGCATTGGCCTGCATGTGCAATAAGTCAGGTGACATGAAGGCTGCCGCACCAAGCAGTGCAGTAGCCAGTATTGAAGCGGCAAAGGACTCAAAAAGGTCGGCGCCCATGCCGGCAACATCCCCTACGTTGTCGCCCACATTATCGGCAATGGTGGCCGGGTTGCGCGGGTCGTCTTCAGGGATCTCCGCTTCTACTTTACCCACCAGGTCGGCTCCGACATCGGCGGCTTTGGTATAAATACCCCCTCCGACACGGGCAAAGAGTGCCTGGGTGGATGCCCCCATGCCAAAAGTGAGCATGATGGCCGTAATGGTCATCAGCTGATAGCCGGGCATGCTGACGATTTCCGGAATAAAAATATTCAGCACAATAAACCATACGGAGATGTCAAGCAACACCAGTCCAACCACCACCAACCCCATCACAGCACCACTGCGGAAAGCCAGTCGCAAACCGCTATCAAGCGATTTGCGGCATGCATTGGCAACCCTGCCTGAGGCAAAAGTGGCTGCTTTCATGCCAAAAAAACCGGCAAGTCCTGAAAAGAAACCGCCGGTAATGAAAGCAAAGGGGACCCATTTGTTTTGAACCCCCAAACCGTAGGCCAGAAAAGAAAAAATCACCGTGATGATCAAAAACACGATGATTACTACTTTGTACTGCTGACGCAAATAGGCAGATGCACCTTTTCGGACGTGGTCAGCAATTTTTTTCATCATGTCCGTGCCCTCATCCATGCGCATCATCTGCCGGAAAAAGAACCAGGCAAACCCCAGTGCCATGAGAGAGCTAATCGGAACCAACCAAAAAATTGAAGGCATTTTTCGTTTTTTTGTAGGATTAATTAAATAATTGGATTTGAATGAATGGCAGCAAATTTAAATATTAATTCGTATCACCAAACATTTTCATGGGGGGTTTTTTAAAATTTATCCCATGTAGTGGGAAACAATATATCAGCCCCACATCTGGATAAATCAACCTGCACCTGTATTGCAGATTATAACTTTCCGGAGTTTGTTGCTTTTTGCATAAGCGGGATGTTGTGTTATTGTATTGTTGGGTACATAATAAAAAAACGTATTTTTGTGTTTGATAGCTGCATTGGCAGATTTTTCAGGCATTTTTTGAAGGAGACAAGCCTATGAAGAAAATCAAACTCGAAATTTTGGGAATCTCTTACAGCCAATCGCAATCAGGTGCCTACGCATTGATATTTGGCGAATCCGGCAAAAAACGCCGCCTGCCTATCATTATTGGCAGTTTTGAGGCACAAGCCATTGCCATAGAACTTGAAAAGATGAAACCCAGCCGCCCGTTGACCCATGACTTGTTTAAAAATTTTGCCACCACCTTCAATATTTCGATCAATGAAGTGATCATCTACAAGTTCAGCGAAGGGATCTTTTTTGCAAAGCTGGTTTGTTTCGATGGTGTAAAGGAAATTGAGATAGACTCAAGAACTTCAGATGCAGTGGCCATCGCCGTTCGTTTCAAATGCCCCATTTATACCTATGAGAATATTTTAAATGCCGCCGGAATTGTGATGCAGGAAGGCGATGAACCCATCGATACCGAAACCCATACAGAAAAAAAAGAAGCCGGGAAGACAGCAGGTCCGACTGACCAGTACAGCAATATGACCCTCAAGGAGCTCGAAAAGAAACTTATGGAAGCCATTGATGCAGAGGCTTATGAAAAAGCATCCGTGATCCGCGACGAAATCAATAAAAGAAAAAGAAAGAAATAAATCTGTCACCAGCCAACACTGAATTTTTTATCCTAAACCACACATGATGAATACAATAAAGAAGCTTTCCGGCCTGCTATTGTTGTTTATGGCGCTGGGGTTCTTACTGCATGGATGCGGAGCAGATACCATCCAGGCTGAGCTTTCTGTACTGCCCGACATTCATACAGCCGATGAAACAACGTTTAACGGGACGGATATGTCTGAGGCAGCGGCACCGGAGGACGCCAACCAAACCACCGGGCATACCACGGTGGAGATCCCTGAATATTCTTTCGGGATCACATCCATTTTGCGGGGCCTGCTTGGCATGTTTGTACTCATTGGCATTGCCTGGATATTCAGTGTTAACCGCCGTGCCATCAGCTGGCGTGTTGTTGGCATCGGGCTGGGGATACAGGTTTTATTGGCTATTGGTGTGTTGCAGGTACCCCCAGTGCAGTATTTCTTTGAAATGATCGGTTCTGTTTTTGTGGTTATTCTTGATTTTACCAGGGCAGGTTCCGAATTCTTATTCGGATCCATTCTTGATACGGAAACATTCGGGTTTATTTTTGCTTTCCAGATCTTGCCGACCATTGTCTTTTTCTCTGCACTGACCAGTCTTTTGTTTTATCTCGGGATCATTCAGAAAATTGTGTATGCATTGGCCTGGCTGATGACCAAGGCAATGCGGTTATCAGGTGCTGAAAGCCTCTCGGTGGCAGGCAACATATTTCTCGGGCAAACTGAGTCTCCCCTGCTGATCAAAGCTTACCTGCCAAACATGACCCGCTCCGAAGTACTTTTGGTGATGACAGGGGGCATGGCTACCATGGCGGGCGGTGTACTGGCAGCCTACATAAGTTTTCTGGGAGGCGATGATCCGGCACAGCGTTTGATTTTTGCCCAGCACCTGCTGGCAGCATCCATCATGGCAGCACCGGGAGCCGTGGTGATCACCAAGATATTGTACCCGCAAACAGAGGAGATCGATAAAACCATGGAGATCTCCAAAGACAGGATCGGGGATAACATACTGGATGCCATTACCAATGGCACCGGGGAGGGGCTGAGGCTGGCAGCAAACGTGGCGGCCATGCTGCTTGTTTTTATTGCCTTTATAGCCATGTTCAATTTCATTGTCGGACGCCTGGGTGACCTGGCCAACCTCAACCCCATCATTGCAGAAGCCACTGACGGCCGCTATGACAGCCTGTCATTGCAATTCATCCTGGGCTATACCTTTGCCCCCATCATGTGGCTCATAGGGGTCAGTCTTCCTGACATCACACTGGTTGGCCGGCTGTTGGGCGAGAAAGTGATCATGACGGAGTTTATCGGATATGTGAGCCTGGCTGAACTAAAAGAAGCCAATGCCTTTGCCGATCCAAAATCCATCATCATGGCAACCTACCTGTTGTGCGGTTTTGCCAATTTCGCAAGCATTGGCATTCAGATTGGCGGCATCGGATCGCTGGCTCCGACCAAAAGGGTATTGCTGTCGCAATTTGGTCTGAGGGCATTGCTTGGGGGTACCCTTGCCGGGTTGATGAGTGCTGCCATTGTGGGGATGATTCTGGGTTGAATGAGATGATAATATGATACAATACCTTGATCTATTAGACCACGTACTCCGGAACGGGGTTAAAAAAGATGACCGTACAGGCACGGGCACGCTCAGCATATTTGGCCACCAGATGCGCTTTGACCTGAACGATGGGTTTCCGCTGGTCACCACAAAAAAACTGCATCTGCGCTCCATCATCCATGAGTTGCTTTGGTTTCTTAAGGGAGAGACCAACATCAGATACCTCAACGAACAAGGTGTTTCCATTTGGGACGAGTGGGCCGATCAACACGGTGACCTGGGACCCATATACGGAAGTCAATGGCGCAGCTGGCCTGCGGCAGAAGGGAACATCGACCAGATATCCGCCTTGATTGACCAGATTAAGAACAATCCGGATTCCCGACGCTTAATGGTCAGTGCATGGAATGTGGGAGAACTGAAAAAAATGGCCCTGCCACCCTGCCATGTGATGTTCCAGTTTTACGTGGCTGAAGAAAAACTCTCCTGCCAGTTGTATCAGCGCAGCGCCGACATTTTTCTGGGTGTTCCTTTCAACATTGCTTCCTACGCGCTGCTCACCCGGATGGTTGCCCAGGTGAGTCGTCTGAAGCCAGGGGAATTTATTCACACTTTTGGCGATGCCCATCTTTACCTCAACCACATAGAACAGGCAAAACTGCAGCTGAGCCGAAATCCACGTCCGTTGCCCCAAATGAAGATAAACCCGGATATTATGAATATCTTTGATTTCCAGTTTGATGATTTTGAATTGGGTGGATACGACCCGCATCCGCATATCAAAGCACCTGTGGCCGTATAGTTTCAAAACGGTTCTGATCCGACTATCCACAAACCAAATCCGTTTCGTATGAAATTATCACTCATTGCTGCAGTAGCCAACAACAACGTCATTGGGAGGGAAAACAAGCTGATCTGGTATTTGCCTGCCGACCTGAAATACTTTAAAAACCTGACCATGGGGCACACGTTGATCATGGGGCGGAAAACCTTCGAATCAATCGGCAAACCCCTCAAAGGACGTACAATCATTGTGCTGACCGGCAAAAAGGACTACGATGCCTTAGGTTGTCAGCTTGCCGCTTCCATCAAAGATGCCCTGAAACTGGTTAAAGATGAAAAAGAAGTGTTTGTTGCAGGGGGTTCTCAGGTTTATGAACAAACCATCGACCTGCATCATACTCGACGCCTGTATATAACGAGGGTATACGCCAACTTCGAGGGAGATGCTTTTTTCCCGGACATTGACCCGGAGAAATGGGAACTTGTGTCGATCGAAGAATATGAACCCGACGAAAAGAACAAATACCCTTATGCCTTTTTGCAATATAAAAGAAAGGTCCGACGCCTTTGATCTTATCTGGCAAGCAGAGTCTTTAAAGGTTCCTGCCTGGCAGCCGGAAACAACACATTATTGAGGATCAGCCGGTAACCGGGTGAATTTGGGAAAAGGTCCAGGTCAGTTGGCGGGTCACCAACATGATGCCGGTAATCTTCCGGATCATGCCCTCCCAGGAAGGTAAATGTACCATTACCCCTTGATCCGTGGATATAACGTGCCTCATCCTTTGACCGGTTTTCACCCAGTATGGTAACAGTCGGTTTGATCACCTGCTTGTGGAATGCGGTGGTCTGTCCCATAAAGCCCTTTACAACTGTTTCATGGTTCTGTGTAAGCATGGTTGGCACCGGATCCCACTTGGCCGAAAACTCAAATAGGGTGAAGAAATCGGTTCGTTCGTTCCTGCCTGTTTTGGGCACATCAATATTGGATTTTTCGTAAATGGCCGGGTCGGGAACAACGACGAAGTGTTCAAATGCAAAGGTTCGGCTAAAATCGAGCCTTTCCTGTGCATCAGGATCGGGCGGGGTGCCATTGTACACCTCATGCAGGATGTCGACACCTTCGGCCGCCAGGGCGATATCGATGCTTTCCGGTGCCGAACACATGGCAAACATGTATCCACCCCCTTCTACAAAGTCACGGATTTTTTTTGCCACGGCAAGTTTCAGGTCCGACACCTGCGAAAACCCCATACGTCGCGCCATTTCTTCGGCCAACCGGACGTCTTCCTTATACCAGTCGGCATTACGAAACGCCAGCCAGAATTTCCCGAACTGTCCCGTAAAGTCTTCGTGATGCAAATGCAGCCAGTCATACAATGGCAATATCCCCGACAATACCTCCTCATCATACACTTCGTCGTAAGGGATCTCTGCATAGGTCAGGGCCAAAGTTACCGCATCATCCCAGGGTAAACTGTTCGGGGGTGTATACACGGCAATGCGCGGAACCTTGTGCAAGCGTATTTCATCCATATTTACTTCCGGATCGGATATTTCCCGGAGAATGCCTGCAGCCTGTATGTCGGCAATCACCTGGTAACCTACGCCACGCACCATCATTTCCTGCTCAAACTCCGGATGATGATCGAACATAAAACTGCCTCCACGGTAGTTCAGAAGCCAGCTTACTTCCACATCGTGGGTCAGGACATAATAGGCAATGCCATATGCTTTCAGATGATTGCGCTGGGTATTGTCCATGGGAATAAGGATTTGCGCAGCAAAAGCAGACAACGGCATCCATAACATAAAAAATGACAACAAATATTGCATGGTTCAAAACATTGGGCCGGCAGATGGCCTGAATATAAATTCCTCAGAAAGGTACCTCATCATCGTCCATATCATTCATTTTCGATGGGATGGTGAGGGTGTTGGGTTGGTCTTCAAAAGCATCCGAGGGTCTTATGTCGGCAGGCACGGCAAAATCGCCGGCTTCATAGTCAGTAAATTTTGCAAAGTTTTGAATAAAACGCAGGTCAATGTCTTTTAGTGCGCCATTGCGGTGTTTGGCAATGATCAGTTGTGCCAGTCCTTCGGTCGAATTGCCCTTTTCATCTTCTGTAATCTGATAGTATTCAGGGCGATAAATAAATAAGACCATATCCGCATCCTGTTCAATGGCTCCCGATTCGCGCAAATCCGAGAGGATCGGACGTTTCGACCCACCCCTGGTTTCCACTGCGCGGCTAAGCTGCGACACAGCAATGACGGGAATATTTAGTTCCTTGGCCAGGCTTTTCATCGATCGCGATATGTTGCTGATCTCCTGTTCACGATTTCCACGGTGGTTGTCCGTACCGGTAGTCATCAGTTGCAGGTAGTCAACAACCACCAGTTGCACATCCTGCTGGGCCTTCAGGCGCCGGCATTTGGCCCGGAGCTCAAAGATGCTGAGGGCAGGCGTGTCATCAATGAACAAGGGGGCATCTGTTAAAGCGCTTAACCGTGCATTGAGTTGTTCCCACTCGTATTGTTCCAGTTGACCCCGCCTGAGTTTATCGGCCGGAAGTTCTGTTTCACTCGAGATTAAACGGGTAACCAGCTGCACACCTGACATCTCCAGGGAAAAGATCGCAATCGGTTTTTTAAAGTCCACCGCCATATTCCTGGCCATGGAAAGCATTAAGGCCGATTTACCCATGCCCGGACGGGCAGCCAGGATCACCAGGTCCGATTTTTGCCATCCTGCTGTCACCCTGTCCAGTTCCGAAAAACCACTTGGGATGCCGCTGATATGGCCGTCCTGGTCTTTGGCACCCTCAATTTGCTTTACGGCCTCTTTGATCAAAGAGTGCATGTCGTCGTAATTGCGCCGGAGATTGGTTTCGCTGACGGCAAACAATTCCTTTTCGGCTTTGTCCAGAATATCAAACACATCCTTGGTGTCTTCATAAGATTCTTTGATGATCTCGGAGCTGATGCGGATCAACTCACGCTGCAGGAATTTTTGCAGGATGATGCGGGCATGGTACTCCACATTGGCCGAACTGGCCACCCTGTTGGTGAGCATCGAAATGGTATAGGCACCGCCTACCATATCGAGTTCCCCGTTCTTTTTCAGCGCTTCCGTGACAGTCAGGATATCTACAGGCTGGCCTGCCGAAAACAACTCATGTATTGCTGCAAAGATCTTCTGGTGTGTTTCCTTGTAAAATACCTCGGGCTTTAAAATATCAATGACGTTGGTCAAGGCATTTTGCTCCAGCATGATCGCCCCCAAAACAGCTTCTTCCAGGTCTGTGGCCTGGGGCGGGACCCGCCCGTGCTCGGCATAATCCATCGGAAGTGAAAATTTTTTGGTTTTCCGGGGAGTGGTTTCACGAACACTTTGTGCTTTCTTTTCCATATCTCAAAAATACGCATTCCATCATGGGCCAACAACTATTTCTCCATAAATAATTATTAACAATGATCACATGCCTCCGTTATCCGTTATGATTCACCGGTTATTCCGCTTTCTGTTCTTTTTCCATCCGCACCACCCTGAACTCTGTCCGCCGGTTATTGGCACGGCCCTCTGCTGTTTTATTGGTATCAACAGGTTGTGTATCAGCATAACCTGCATAGCTGATCCTGTTTTTGGCAATGCCCTGGTCCGTCAGAAAATCGCGGACACTCATGGCACGTTTTTCCGACAAAGCCATATTGTAATCAAAGGAGCCTGTACTGTCTGTATGTCCGCTGATCTCGATTTGAATGCCGGGGTTTTCTTCTATAAAACGTAAAAGTTCAGCCAGTTCGGTACGCGATGATTCCCTGAGCCTGTGGCTGTCTGTTTCAAAGAATATGTTGCGCAGCACCACGCTTTGCCCCTCACCAACCGGCTGCAAGGAGATGTTTCGCAAGTAAGGCTCGGCAATGGTTCGCATACCGGCATAATTAAAATGCTCCGAAAAGAATAAATAACCGTCTTTCGATACATTCAGCGCCAAATCCCGACCTGCAGGCAGTGCCACCAAAAATGACCCGTCTACAAGGTCAGAAACAGAACCTGTCACCAGTTGTTCGTTGTCTACATTCACAATCGTGAACCGGGCAGACAAAGGGTCACCGGTAATGGCATCGGTTACGATTCCCTTCATATAAGTGTGCGGATGGGGTCGTGCGTCAGGGTATAACTCAAACGCATACAAATCGGTTTCCCCGTAACCACCCGCCTTGTCGGAAGCAAACCAGGCCCGATGACCGGATGCCCCGACAATCAATGAGAATTCGTCTCCATGGGTGTTGATGGGATATCCCATATTCACGGGTTCCGTCCACTGCCCCAAATCATCACGGCTGCTGTAAAAAATATCGAGGCCACCCATGCCCGGATGCCCGTCAGAAGCAAAATAGAGGGTTCGGTTGTCATAATGGATAAAGGGTGACATTTCACTGCCGCTGGTATTGATTACCGGTCCGAGGTTTTCCGGTTTGCTCCAGCTTCCGTTTGCATTTTTTGTTGCCTTCCAGATATCCATAGGACCTTTGCTCCCTTCCCTGTTGCTGCTAAAGTAAATAGTTGTCCCGTCGGCCGACACAGAAGGTTGCGAATCCCAGGCAGAAGAATTCAGAGGGGGTCCGGGATTGACAGGGGTACTCCAAGTGTCTCCCTTGCGGGTTGCATAATAGATATCGCAACTCCCCATGCCGTCGGGCCGGTTACAGGCGGTAAAATATAAATGCCTGCCATCAGCCGTGATGGTCTGTGCACCTTCATTGCCCGGGGTGTTCAAGGGGGGGCCAAGGTTTTCTGCCCTGGTCCACACCCCGTTTTGAAAATAACTGATATAAAAATCCTCAAAATAGACCCCGTAATCTGCCGGGTAACCTTCCACGGGTTTTTTCCGGGTAAATATCAGGGTCATCTCGTCGGCCGTCAGGGCGGGACTGTATTCAGCATATTCAGAATTAATCGCCCGGCCCGGGTTTTCGGGTGCAAAGGGTACCGGGTTACTTTTTGCTTCTGCAGCAAACCGGGAGCGCATCAAATAATCCCCACCACGGGCACGGAGGTTTGTGCTTATGTCCTTCATGCCGACAAACCTGTTTAAAACACGGATGGCTTCTTCGTAATCACCCGCTCTGTAAAGGGCAACCCCAAGAGAGTATTTTGCAGGAGGATAAAACAGCGGATCCAGGCTGATCACCTTTTGGTAGGGGGCAATGCTTTCAGCAAAATGTTCTTCAGAAAAATAAATTTCTGCCATCAGCAAATGGGCCTCGATAAAATCCGCATCCATGCCAACAGCACGCTTTAGGTGGTGGATTGCTTCCTGGTTGTTAAACGCCCGGTAAGCCTCCTCGGCCAGCAAATATGTGCGCGCAGCCCGGCGGCTTCCGGTTGTGAGTTCGTCCTGTGCCTGGACCCAGAGGGTTCCTGCCAATAAGAGCCAGGCACCTGACAAAATAAAACACACTTTTCGCATATTGCCCCGGTATTAAGACAGGTTTTTCGCACATTGCCCGCCATGATGATGGTATTTCCGCTTACTGCCCTGTATGACTGTTCACAGAACAGCTGACGGGTCACCCCTTGATTAACCACAACCATCATGTAAAGTTACGGGATATTCATGAATTTATGTGCCTGAAGCGACACCATCCACCGGGGATGCTGTTTCACATAATCCACAATCCGGGGAAGAATACGTTGATATTGGCTCCATTCAGGCTGTAAAAACAAGCGGCATTTTTCCTTTACCCGTCCTGCGTTCTCTTCGGCCCAGTAAAAATCCTTTTCTTCCCGGATGATGACCTTCAGTTCATCGGCCATATGCAGCATGTCAGGCCTGGGTCTGAGGTTTGGTTTCGGAGAGAGGCATATCCAGTCGTACTGGCCGGTCAGCGGATAAGCACCACAGGTTTCCAAATATATGCAGACACCGTTCTTTTTCAGGCCCGCACAAAGGGGTTCCAGGTTATAGTTCAGGGGTTCGCCTCCAGTGATGACCACTGCTTTGGCAGGAAAGGCACTAACGTAATCAATGATATCATGGATTCCGGTCAGGGGGTGCAGGGAAGCATCCCAGGATTCTTTTATATCGCACCAGTAGCAACCCACATCGCAACCTCCAATGCGAACAAATGCCGAGTCTTTTCCGGTATGAAAACCTTCTCCCTGCAGGGAACAGAACATTTCCATCACCGGCAGCAAAAGCCCCTCTTCCATTTTTTTTTGTTCAGCGGGGCCCGGGTTTATGAGTTCATGGCCGGTCAAATTATCCGTATATTTCTTTTTTCGATGCTTTTAGCGTATTCATCAGCAGCGAAACAATGGTCATTGGGCCAACACCCCCGGGAACAGGCGTAATGTATGAAGCCTTCTCAGACACTTCGTCAAACCGGACATCCCCGATCAGCCGGAAGCCCGATTTTGTTTTATCTGACGGCACCCTGTGAATGCCCACATCAATCACCACAGCACCCTCTTTCACCATATCAGCGGTCACAAATTCCGGTTGTCCAATGGCCACAATAAGGATATCGGCACGCGATGTGACTTCACCCAGGTTCTGGGTTTTGCTGTGACACACGGTTACCGTGGCATTACCCGGTTCCTCGTTGCGGGACATAAGCAGGCTCATGGGTTTTCCCACAATATTGCTGCGTCCTAAAATCACACATTGCTTTCCCCTGGTTTCAATGCGGCTGCGCATGATCAATTCCATGATTCCATTGGGAGTTGCCGACACATAGGAAGGCAACCCAATGGTCATGCGGCCAACATTCACCGGATGAAATCCATCCACATCCTTTTCGGGGACAATGTGTTGTATAACCTTTTGGTTGTCAATGTGCCCGGGCAGTGGCAACTGCACGATCAGGCCGTCAATCTCCGGGTCATTGTTGATGAATTCAACGGCCTCAAGCAGTTCCGCCTCCGTTACATCGACCGGAAAGCGATAGGTGGAAGAATCAAACCCCACCTGTTTACAGGCCCTGGCCTTGCTGTTCACATAGGTTTCACTGGCCGGGTCTTCGCCTACCAGGATCGCCGCCAAATGGGGCACCTTGCCCTCCTGGTCCTTGATCCGCTGGACCTCCCCGGCAATTTCCTGTTTAATGGTTTCCGCAATCTGTTTTCCGTCAATCAACCGCATATCTTACTAAC
>PWON01000196.1 GCA_003557385.1 Bacteroidales bacterium
CATGTACCTCAACTGCCACACATACTACAGCCTGCGCTACGGCACATTGTCGCCGAAACAACTGGTAGAGGCCGCCGTGCGCTGCGGTGTAAGGCAAATGGCTCTGACCGACATCAACAATTGCACAGCCATGCCTGAATTTGTACAACGATGCCGGCAACAGGGGATCAAGCCGGTAGCCGGCATGGAGTTCCGGCAAAATGGCCGCCTGCTGTATATTGCCCTGGCACACAACAACGAAGGCTTCCGGCATATCAATGCCTTCCGGAGCAAACACAACATCGAAAAAAAACCCTTGCCCCCGCGTTTCCCTGTATGTGCACACAGTGTTGCGATCTACCCCTTTCACGGCAACAGGCCGCTGAATCCGGGACCCCACGAATATACCGGGATCCGGCCATCGGAACTGCACCACCTGCGCAACAGATCGCCACGGCACGATCCAGGCAAAATGGTCATGCTGCACCCGGTATCGTTCGGCGACGATGCAGGCCATCAACTGCACCGCCACCTGCGCGCCATTGATCACAACAGCTTGCTCAGCCGGCCGGCAAGCCACAACACGGCACCACCCGACCAGGTGATGATCCGACCCAAAAACTTAAAACAAGCCTATAAGGGGTTCCCGCACATTATCCGAAACACTGCCATGCTCCTTGAACAATGCGACATTGGATTCGATTTCCATACATTCAAAAACAAAAAAACCTTCACCGGCCATCCGGCCGACGACAAGTCCTTGCTCGAAAAACTGTCCACAGACGGGCTAATCCGCCGCTATGGCAAACAAAACAGGGAGGCCCTGAGCCGTGTTCAGAATGAACTGGAGATCATTCATAAACTGGGGTTTTCCGCATATTTTCTGATCACCTGGGACATCATCCGTTATTCCATGTCGCGCGGGTTTCACCATGTGGGGCGTGGCAGCGGGGCCAACAGCATTGTGGCATACTGCCTGCATATCACCGACGTGGACCCCATTGAACTCGACCTGTACTTCGAACGTTTTATCAATCCAAAACGATCGACCCCACCTGATTTTGACATCGATTATTCCTGGCAGGAGCGCGACCAGGTACTCGATTACATATTCAAACGTTACGGCCAGGCCCATACTGCCCTGTTGGGAACCATCTCCACCTTTCACCGCCGTTCGGCCCTCCGGGAACTGGGAAAGGTATACGGATTGACCAAGGCGGAAATTGATGCGCTGACAGAGGGAGGGCACACGGCAAGGTGCATAACCGATCGTGTCACCACACAGGTCCTTGATGTTGCACAGCAACTGACCGGGTACCCCAACCTGCGAAGCATTCACGCCGGCGGGGTACTGGTGTCCGAAAAACCGATTTGTTACTATTCGGCCCTGGACATGCCACCCAAGGGCATGCCTGTCGTACAGTGGGACATGTACGTTGCTGAAGAGCTTGGGTTTGAGAAAATCGATATCCTCAGCCAGCGGGGCATTGGCCACATCAACGAATGTATCCGGCTGGTGCGAGAAAACCAGGGCAAAGACACAGACATTCACCGGATGGCACACATCAAAGAAGACCGCCAGACAAAAGCTTTGCTGCGCAAGGGCGAAACAACCGGTTGTTTTTATGTGGAGAGTCCGGCCATGCGCGGACTGATTAAAAAACTGGGATGCAACGATTACCTGGGACTGGTCGCGGCCAGTTCCATTATCCGGCCGGGGGTATCCCGTTCCGGGATGATGCAGGAATACATCCGCCGCACCCATCAACCGGAAAAAACAACATACCTGCACCCGGTGATGGAAGCCCAGCTAAAGGAAACCCACGGGGTGATGGTATACCAGGAAGACGTAATCAAGGTATGCCATCATTTTGCCGGACTGGACCTGGCCGACGCAGATGTACTCAGGCGTGCCATGAGTGGCAAATACCGGTCAACAAAAGAAATGCAGCGCCTGACCGGACGTTTCTTTGAAGGTTGCCGGGCCAAAGGTCACCCCGACAGCCTTGCCGCGGAAGTATGGCGGCAAATCGAATCCTTCGCAGGCTATTCATTTTCCAAAGCCCACTCCGCTTCCTTCGCTGCAGAGAGTTTCCAGAGCCTTTACCTGAAAGCACACTACCCCCTGGAGTTTATGACAGCCGTGATCAATAACTTTGGCGGCTTTTACCGGAGCGAGATATACTTTCATGAAGCACAACGCCATGGCGCCCGCATCGAACTGCCATGCATCAACCACAGCCGTTACCTCAACCGGATCTGCGGAAAAACCATATATATCGGTTTTATACATATCCGGCACCTTGAACACAAAACAGCGGAAAAAATATGCTTTGAACGTCAAGAAAACGGGCCTTATTCCGGGCTGGATGATTTTATCCGCCGGACCGGCCCCGGACTTGAACAGCTCATTATTCTCATCAGGGCCATGGCATTCCGGTTCACAGACATCTCAAAATCAAAACTGCTTTGGCAGGCCCACCTGCTGGCAGGGAAAGAAAAAAACAACAACCCGCGGCTCTTTACCATCACCACACGGTCTTTTACCCTGCCCGAGCCGGAAACAGCTCCTTTGCTGGATGCCTATGATGAGATGGAATTGCTTGGCTTTGTAGTATCCATGGACCCCTTCGACCTGTTGCAAACCTCATTCCGCGGTGAAATATTTGCACACAATATGCGGGCACATACAGGTCGCACGGTGCGGATGCTGGGCCGGCTGGTTGCCACCAAATATGTGCGTACCATCAAAAACGAGGTGATGTTTTTTGGCTGCTTTATTGACTGCAAGGGCCGGTTTTTCGACACGGTACATTTTCCGGATGTGTGCCGGGCATACCCTTTCCGTGGCAACGGGATCTATCTGCTGAAGGGGGAAATCACCTGTGAATTCTCACAGGCATCCATGCTCGTACAAAAAATGGCCCGGCTTGCCATAAAGCCTGATCCAAGAGGACCAGGGGGATCAGCACAACATAGAGCGAAATAAAAAAAGGCAGGGGCTGCGTTGTACACACAGCCCCTAAAAGGACTCAGCCCTGCAAAAAGTGGTCAGGCTTGTGCGGTCGGTCCACCGAGGTTCATGGGCAAACCGGGCCCTTCAATTTCCTTGATGGGGCCATGCATCGACTCATACTTGGCAATATTGTCAGCCAAAGCCTTCATGAGCCGTTTGGCATGTTGGGGGGTAAGCACTATACGTGACTTAACTTTTGCCTTGGGCACGCCTGGCATCAGGCGCACAAAGTCCACAACAAATTCCGTATTGGAATGGGTGATGATGGCCAGGTTCGAATAAACCCCTTCTGCCACCTCTTCGCCCAACTCTATGTTGATCTGTTTTTCAGGTTTTTTTTGTTCAGCCATGATTTGTCTATTTTTTGGATAATTCGGTTTCAGCTTCCGTTTCGGGTTCGGTTTCAGCTTCAGCCCCCACTTTGCTTTTCGAAGCCATCAGTAGATCGTATTCCTCCTGGGAACCCACAATAATGTTGTCGTAATCACGCAAACCGGTTCCGGCCGGGATCAGGTGCCCGACAATTACATTTTCCTTCAGGCCTTTGAGCCGATCGGTTTTGGCATTGACCGCCGCATCGGTAAGCACTTTGGTGGTTTCCTGGAATGAAGCCGCAGAAATAAAACTCTGTGTCTGCAACGAAGCCTTGGTAATGCCCTGCAGCTGCTGTCGTGCAGTGGCTCCATTGGCATCGCGGGCAACCACCAGTTGTTTGTCCTTGCGCTTGAGCAGGGAGTTCTCATCCCTGAGCTTCCGGGCAGTAATGATCTGGCCAGGTTTCAGGGCCGAGTCACCGGGATCTTCAACCACCTTCTTTCCGAAGAGGCCATCATTTTCTTCCATGAATTCAATCTTGTTGACCACTTCATTCTCAAGGAAACGGGTATCGCCCGGATCTTCGATGATCACCTTCCGCATCATCTGTCTTACAATGATCTCAAAGTGTTTGTCGTTGATCTTCACACCCTGCAGCCGGTAAACCTCCTGCACCTCGTTGACAATATATTCCTGCACGGCAGTGGGTCCTTTGATGGCAAGAATGTCAGCCGGTGTAATCGGCCCGTCCGACAATGGTGTGCCTGCTTTGACAAAGTCATTTTCCTGCGCAAGGATCTGCTTGGTCAATGGTACCAGGTAATGTTTTTCATCTCCTGTTTTTGAGGTGATGATTACTTCCCGGTTGCCCCGCTTGATTTTCTTGCCAAAAGAAACAACTCCGTCAATTTCAGATACCACGGCAGGATCAGAAGGGTTGCGTGCTTCGAACAGCTCAGTGATGCGCGGGAGACCACCGGTAATGTCACCGGATTTTCCAACAGCGCGCGGGATCTTCGCAATAATAGTCCCCGGCTTCACCTGCCTGTCTTCCGTGACCACCACATGGGCCCCCACCGGCATGTCATAGACACGTTCTGTCTTGCCGTCTTTTCCGACAATGCTGATGGAGGGGTTTCGGGTTTTGTCTTTTGAATCGATAATCACTTTTTCGTAATAACCGGTCTGTTCATCAGAATCTGTCCGGTATGTGGTACCCTCTTTCATGTTTTTGAATACCACCTTACCCGGCTGGTCGGATATAATGACCGCATTGTAAGGATCCCATTCGCAGATCAAATCCCCGCTTTGTAACTCATCTCCATGTTTGAAATACAGGTTGGCACCATAAGGGATATTCTGGCTTGTAAGCACCATCTGGGTGTTTTTGTCAATGATACGCATCTCTGCTGAACGGCCAATAACCACATGGTATTGGGTTCCGTCATCACTGCTGAATGGCACTGAACGGAGTTCATCGATCTCCAGCACACCACCGTATTTTGCATTGATCTTCGATGCGGTGGCAATATTTGAGGCGGTACCGCCCACATGGAAAGTACGCAGGGTAAGCTGCGTACCGGGTTCCCCGATCGATTGCGCGGCAATAACCCCCACCGATTCACCTTTCTGTACCATGCGTCCTGAAGCCAGGTTGCGCCCGTAACATTTTGAACAAATCCCAACTTTAGACTCACATGTGAGCACCGACCTGATTTCCACCGCTTCGATGGGTGATTCCTCAATCACCGAAGATATTTCCTCTGTCAACTCTTCCCCTGCCTTCACTATGATGTCTCCCGAAGTGGGATGATAGATGTCGTGCAGGGTATTCCTGCCAAGGATACGGTCATACAGGCTCTCTACGGTTTCTTCATTATTCTTGAGCGCTGTGGCGGTAAGCCCTCTGAGGGTGCCACAATCAGTTTCCGTAACGATCACATCCTGAGCCACATCTACCAGGCGCCGGGTCAGATATCCGGCATCGGCTGTTTTCAGCGCGGTATCAGCCAGACCTTTACGAGCACCGTGTGTGGAAATAAAATACTCCAACACCGACAATCCCTCCTTAAAGTTTGAAAGGATCGGGTTTTCAATGATCTCACCACCCTTGGCCCCGGATTTTTGTGGTTTTGCCATCAGTCCACGCATGCCTGATAACTGACGGATTTGTTCCTTGGAGCCCCTGGCCCCGGAATCAAGCATCATATAAACCGGGTTGAATCCCTGATTATCTGCAGTGGTTTTGTCAATCAGCACCTTGGTAAGCCTGGCATTGGTATGCGTCCAGATATCAATGATCTGATTGTACCGCTCATTATTGGTAATAAAGCCCATGCTGTAGTTGCCGCGGACTTCCTCCACCTGTTCGTCTGCCTGATTGATAAGGATCTGTTTTTCCTCAGGTACAATGATGTCACCCAGATTAAACGATAGGCCGCCACGAAAGGCCAGATCAAACCCAAGGTCTTTGATGTCATCCAGGAACTGAGATGTACGTGATATCCCGGTTTCCTTCATGATGCCACCAATGATATCACGAAGGGCCTTTTTGGTAAGCAGCTGGTTAATAAACCCGTAGCCTTCAGGGATCACGCGGTTAAACAGCACCCGGCCAACGGTTGTTTCAAGCAGCCTGGTGACCAGTTCTCCCTTTTCCTTTACCGGAACACGTGCCTTGATGATGGCATGCAGGTCGGCTGCGCCTTCATTGTGCGCAATGATCACTTCTTCAGGCCCGTAAAAAGTGAGCCCCTCCCCTTTTACCGGATATTCCGGGGTATTCTTGCGGGCTTTGGTCATGTAATACAACCCCAGGACCATGTCCTGCGATGGCACGGCAATGGGGGCCCCGTTGGCGGGATTGAGAATATTGTGCGATGCCAGCATCAGAAGCTGTGCCTCCAGGATGGCGGCATTACCAAGTGGCAGGTGCACGGCCATCTGGTCGCCATCGAAGTCGGCATTAAAGGCCGTACACACCAGGGGGTGCAACTGAATGGCCTTGCCTTCAATCAACTTTGGTTGAAATGCCTGGATGCCAAGACGGTGCAGCGTAGGTGCACTGTTAAGCAACACAGGATGACCTTTCAACACATTCTCCAGGATGTCCCAAACAACCGGGTCTTTCCTGTCCACAATTTTTTTGGCCGACTTGACCGTTTTAACAATGCCACGCTCAAGCATCTTCCGTATAATGAAGGGCTTGAATATCTCCGATGCCATTTCTTTTGGGATACCGCATTCGTGCAGGCCCAGTTCAGGACCAACCACAATGACCGAACGGGCAGAATAGTCTACACGCTTACCCAGCAGGTTCTGGCGGAAACGGCCCTGTTTGCCTTTTAAACTATCAGACAAGGACTTCAATGGCCTGTTGGATTCCGTTTTTACCGCATTGGTTTTGCGGGAATTATCAAACAATGAATCCACAGCTTCCTGCAACATGCGTTTTTCATTGCGTAAAATGACATCGGGTGCCTTGATCTCTATCAGCCGTTTGAGCCGGTTGTTGCGAATGATCACACGGCGATACAAATCGTTCAGGTCGCTGGTGGCAAAACGCCCACCATCCAGCGGTACCAGCGGACGCAATTCGGGAGGAATGACCGGAACTACATCCACAATCATCCAGTCGGGCCGGTTTTCAATGGTGCGCTGTGCATCGCGGAATGCTTCCACCACCTGCAGGCGTTTCAGGGCATCGGCCTTACGCTGTTGCGAAGTTTCTGTATTTGCCTTGTGGCGCAAATCATAGGAGAGTTTATCAAGGTCAAGCTTGGACAACAATTCCTTCAGGGCTTCTGCACCCATCCTGGCCACGAATTTGTTCGGGTCTTCGTCGTCAAGCATCTGGTTATCAATGGGAATAGATTCCAGTACATTGAAGTATTCTTCTTCTGTAAGGAAATCCATGTAGCTCAACTCATCTGATTTGACGCCGGGATTAATCACCACATAGCGTTCATAATAGATGATCTGGTCCAGTTTCTTTGATGGCAGGCCCAATAAATAACCAATCTTGTTGGGAAGGGTACGGAAAAACCAGATATGTGCCACCGGCACCACCAGTTTGATATGGCCCATCCGCTCCCTTCGCACTTTTTTCTCTGTAACCTCCACGCCACAGCGGTCACATACAATACCCTTATACCGTATCCGTTTGTATTTGCCACAATGACATTCCCAGTCCTTTACCGGGCCGAAAATCCTTTCGCAGAACAGCCCGTCTCTTTCGGGCTTGTATGTCCGGTAATTAATGGTTTCAGGCTTCAACACCTCCCCGTGTGACCGCTCCAGCACGGACTCTGGAGAGGCCAGGCTGATAGTAATACTGGAGAAATTACTTTTTACGTTGGATTCTTTTCTGAAAGCCATATAAAATGTTTGTTAAGGACGTTTGTTCTTTAATTGCATTTCACCGTACAACGGCCGGTTAATCAAAGCTGATGTTAAGGCCCAGACCCCTGAGCTCATGTACCAGCACATTGAATGATTCGGGAACACCGGCAATGGGCATATTGTCTCCTTTTACCAGTGCCTCATATGTTTTTGCACGACCTATTACATCATCCGATTTCACGGTGAGGATTTCCTGCAATACATTGGCTGCGCCAAAAGCTTCCAGCGCCCAAACCTCCATCTCACCAAACCGCTGGCCACCAAATTGGGCCTTGCCGCCCAGGGGTTGCTGGGTGATCAGTGAATAAGGTCCGATTGAACGGGCATGCATCTTGTCATCCACCATATGTCCCAGTTTCAGCATGTAGATCACCCCCACGGTGGCAGGCTGGTCAAAACGTTTACCGGTGCCGCCATCATACAGGTAGACCTTGCCGTTTTCAGGAAGACCGGCAGTTCTCATGTATTCATTGATCTGATCGATATGCGCACCGTCAAAGATCGGGCTCGCAAATGTCATTCCGAGCTTCTGACCGGCCCATCCAAGCACGGTCTCATAAATCTGCCCGAGGTTCATACGCGAAGGCACCCCCAACGGGTTGAGCACAATATCAACCGGCGTGCCATCTTCCAGGAAAGGCATGTCCTCCTGGCGAACGATTTTGGCAACAATCCCCTTGTTGCCATGGCGACCAGCCATCTTGTCGCCCACCTTGAGTTTGCGTTTTTTGGCCAGATATACCTTGGCCAGTTGGACAATCCCTGTCGGCAACTCATCCCCAACGGTTGCGGTGAATTTGCGACGGTTGTAGTTGCCCAGCAGGTCTTTGTACTGTATGGAATAATTGTGCAACAACTCTTTGATGAGCTGGTTTTTCTTCTTGTCGGTAGTCCAGTTGTTCGGATTGACCGTGGCGTAATCGAGATTATGCAAAATCTTCTGGGTAAACTTGGTCCCCTTTGGTACCACAGACTCTTTAAGGCTGTTGGAAACACCCTGCGATGTTTTACCGGATACCAGTACGATCAGTTTATCCACCAGTTTGGAACGCAATTCACCCGCCTTTTGCTTGAATTCCGCATCCAGCTTATCAACAAAAGCTTTTTCCTTAGTCTTGGCCTTTCTGTCTTTAATGATCCTGGAAAACAGTTTTTTGTCAACAATAACCCCCTTTGTGGCCGGCGGGGCCTTCAGGGAGGCATCCTTTACATCACCTGCTTTGTCACCGAAAATGGCTCGCAGTAGTTTTTCTTCCGGTGTGGGATCCGTTTCGCCCTTTGGGGTGATCTTACCGATCAGTATGTCTCCCTCATTGACCTCGGCACCAATCCGGATGAGGCCGTTTTCATCAAGGTCCTTGATGGCATCTGCACTCACATTCGGGATATCGCTGGTAAGTTCTTCGGCACCGCGTTTGGTGTCACGGACATCAAGCGAAAACTCCTCTATGTGGATGGATGTGAAAATATCGTCGCGGACGATCTTTTCGGATACCACGATGGCATCCTCAAAATTGTAGCCTTTCCATGGCATGAAAGCCACTTTCAGGTTGCGGCCCAATGCCAGTTCCCCGTTCTTGGTAGCATACCCCTCACAAAGCAACTGGCCTTTTTTCACATGCTGGCCTTTTTTGACTATGGGTTTAAGGCTCAGACAGGTATTTTGATTTGTTTTGCTGAACTTGGTCAGTGTATAGGTTTTCAGATCATCCTCAAAACTGACCAGGCGTTCGTCTTCGCTTCGTGAATACCTGATTACGATAGCGTCGGCATCTACATATTCAACCACCCCTGAACCTTCGGCATGCAACAACACCCTTGAGTCGTTGGCCACCCTTTTTTCAAGTCCTGTGCCAACAATCGGTATTTCGGGGTTAATCAATGGTACGGCCTGGCGCATCATGTTGCTTCCCATGAGTGCACGGTTGGCATCGTCATGTTCCAGAAACGGGATCAGTGAAGCGGCAATGGAGGCAATCTGGTTTGGCGCCACATCCATGAGCTTGATCTGCGAAGGATCAACAATCGGGTAATCGGCCTGATACCTGACCTTGAGCCGCTCGTCTACGAAGTTCCCGTCCCCTTTCAGAGCCACATTGGCCTGGCTGATTATCTCGGTCTCCTCTTCTTCGGCCGACAGGTACACGGCCGGTTTGTCAAACCGTACACTTCCCTTTTCAACCTCGAAATAAGGTGTTTCAATAAATCCGAGTTCGTTCACTTTGGCATATACGCATAGCGAAGAGATCAGCCCGATATTGGGTCCTTCAGGGGTTTCAATCGTGCACAAACGCCCATAATGGGTAAAATGGACGTCCCTGACCTCAAACCCTGCACGCTCCCGCGAGAGGCCTCCCGGACCAAGTGCCGACATGCGCCGCTTGTGTGTGATCTCCGCCAGCGGGTTTGTCTGATCCATGAACTGTGACAATTGGTTGGTGCCAAAGAAGGAGTTTATGACCGAAGACAGGGTCTTGGCATTGATCAGGTCGGTAGGTGCAAACACCTCATTGTCACGAACATTCATTCGTTCACGGATGGTTCTGGCCATACGGGCCAACCCCACGCCAAACTGGGTATACAATTGTTCACCCACCGTACGCACACGGCGATTGCTCAAATGGTCGATGTCATCCACATCTGCCTTGGCATTCACCAGCTCGATGAGGTACTTCACGATGCAAATGATGTCTTCCTTGGTGAGGACCTTCACGTCCATGGGTGTGTTGAGATTCAGCTTTCTGTTGATGCGGTAACGGCCCACATCACCAAGGTCATAGCGCTTGTCAGAAAAGAAGAGTTTTTCAATCATGCTGCGCGCTGTTTCATCATCCGGCGGATCAGCATTGCGCAACAGACGGTAAATAAATTCAACCGCTTCTTTTTCAGAGTTCGTCGTGTCTTTCTGCAAGGTGTTGTAAACCAAAATATAATCGTTTACATTCAAGCCCTCCCTGTGCAGAATGATGGTTTTAACCCCGGCATCGATGATCTGGTCAATGTGTTCTTTCTCCAGAATTGTTTCGCGGTCAATGATGACTTCCGTCCGCTCAATCGACACCACTTCCCCTGTATCTTCATCCACAAAATCCTCCACCCATGATCTAAGTACCCTGGCCGCCAGCTTTCGCCCAATATATTTCTTCAACCCGGTTTTGGTGACCTTGATCTCATCGGCCAGGTTGAATATCTCCAGGATATCCTTGTCCGTTTCAAAACCAATGGCACGCAACAAGGTAGTCACCGGCAGTTTCTTTTTGCGGTCGATGTAAGCATACATCACGCTGTTGATGTCGGTGGCAAATTCTATCCAGGAGCCCTTAAAGGGAATGATCCGGGCACTGTAAAGTTGTGTGCCGTTTGCATGGACACTGGTTCCGAAAAACACACCGGGCGAACGGTGCAGTTGCGACACCACCACACGCTCTGCCCCATTGATCAGGAACGTTCCACGTGGTGTCATGTATGGGATGGTACCCAGGTAAACATCCTGAATAATGGTTTCAAAATCTTCGTGCTCGGGATCCGTACAATACAGTTTTAATTTCGCTTTGAGCGGCACACTGTAAGTGAGCCCCCTGTCTATACATTCGCGAATAGAATACTTGGGCGGATCAATAAAATAGTCCAGAAACTCCAGCACAAAATTGTTTCTGGCATCTGATATGGGGAAATTTTCGCTGAACACCTTGAAAAGCCCTTCATTTTTCCTGTTTTCAGGGGTGGTCTCAAGCTGGAAAAAGTCCTGGAAGGACTTTATCTGAATCTCGAGAAAATCAGGATAATCAAAATGAGCGGTAACGGTTCCGAAATTTACCCTTTCTGCGGATTTTTGTTTTGCTGCCAAGGTATATAGGTTTGAAGTTAAAAAAGCTAAAAATTGAAGAACAGGATAACCAGCAATAAAGATCAGACCTTTACAGCGAATGCGTCATTCGGCAAAAGTCTGATCTTATTTTAATTGCGGGTTTACTTAATCTCAACCTCTGCTCCGGCTTCGTCAAGTTGTTTTTTGAGTGACTCAGCCTCGTCCTTCGAAACTCCTTCCTTAATGGCTTTGGGTGCGCCATCAACCAACTCTTTCGATTCTTTCAGACCGAGGCTGGTGAGTTCTTTAACAAGTTTTACCACAGCAAGTTTTGACGGACCTGCTGCGTTCAGAATAACATCAAATTGCGTTTTTTCTTCGGCGGCCTCGCCTGCTGCTTCACCACCTGCGGCTGCAACAGCTACCGGAGCAGCCGCGGCCGGTTCAATTCCATATTCATCTTTCAAAATAGTTGCCAATTCATTAACCTCTTTAACCGTAAGATTAACCAATTGTTCTGCAAAAGCTTTCAAATCTGCCATTTTCTTATTGTTTTAATTGGGTTTTACTTTGTTGATTTTTTGTTTTATCAGCCTTCTTCTCGTTCAGAAAGCGTTTTGATCACACCGCCAATGGTATTGCCTCCCGACTGGAGCGCAGAAATCACATGTTTAGCGGGCGATTGCAATAATCCGATCAGATCTCCGATCAATTCTTCTCTCGACTTGATCTTTGTAAGCATATCCAGCTGATCATCACCGATAAAAAACGCCTCTTCAATGTAAGCCCCTTTAAGCCTGGGTTTGTCGCTTTTCTTGCGAAAATCCTTGATCAGCCTTGCGGGGACATTTCCTGTCTCAGAAATCATGATAGAGGTGGACCCCACCAGAACCTCATACAAAGGCTCAAGGTTCTTCTCGCTCTGCTCCATGGCTTTTTTCAACAGGGTGTTTTTTACCACCTCCATGGTAACATTCCGCCTGAAGCATAACCTGCGAAGGTTATTGATGGTCTCCACGTTCAAATCAGAAGTATCGGCCAGATAAATGATATCGCTGTTTTTGAGTTTCTCCGTCAGCGACTCAATGATCTGATATTTTTCTTCTCTGTTTTTCATGTGTTCATATTTACAGGTGAACCACCTTTTTTGTTTATAATGCAGCCGTTTTGGTATCTACCTGTATGCCCGGGCTCATGGTGCTCGACATATAAATGCTTCGCATATAAGTGCCCTTGGCGGCAGCAGGTTTCAACCGCATGATTGTCTGGATGAGCTCTTTGGCATTTTCCACGATTTTTTCTTTTTCAAAAGAGACCTTTCCGATCCCCGCATGAACAATGCCAAATTTATCCACCTTAAAATCGATCTTGCCCCCTTTTACATCAGATACGGCTTTGCCAATATCCATGGTAACAGTTCCGGCTTTTGGATTGGGCATGAGCCCACGCGGGCCGAGGACACGTCCGAGGGCACCAACTTTGGGCATCACATTGGGCGTGGTGATCACTACATCCACATCCGTCCAGCCACCTTTGATCTTATCTACGTATTCATCCAGTCCAACGTAATCTGCTCCGGCCTCTTTTGCTTCGTCTTCCTTTTCAGGACCACAAAGTACCAGTACGCGCACTGTTTTTCCTGTTCCGTGCGGCAGGGTAACCACCCCCCGAACCATTTGATTGGCTTTCCGGGGGTCTACACCCAGCCTGATGTCCAGGTCAACGGATGCATCAAACTTTGCAAAGCTGATCTTCTTCACGATTTCTGCTGCGTCAGATAAGGAATACACTGCGCTCCTGTCGAACTTTTCCAAAGCTTCTTTTTGATTTTTAGATATTTTAGCCATGTTTAGATTGCGTTAAGCTTTAATTAATTCATAGCCCATACCTGCGTTGTTCCGCCGGCATTACACGGGGCGCTCCCCTTTGATACGAATACCCATACTGCGTGCGGTACCGGCAACCATGTTCATGGCCGATTCCACAGTAAAACAGTTGAGGTCTGGCATCTTCTCTTCAGCGATCGCCCGCACCTTGTCCCAGGTAATGGTTGCTACTTTTGTTCTGTTGGGTTCTGCTGAACCTGACTTTATCTTTGCTGCTTCGCGCAACTGAACGGCCACAGGCGGGGTCTTGATGATAAAATTAAAGGACTTGTCCCTGAATACCGTAATGATCACGGGAATCACCTTCCCGGCCTTGTCTTGTGTACGCGCATTGAACTGCTTGCAAAACTCCATAATATTCACACCCTTGGCACCCAAAGCAGGGCCTACGGGCGGAGAGGGGTTTGCAGCACCTCCTCTGATTTGCAGCTTAATGATTCCACTTACTTCTTTTGCCATTTTTTGATTTTTTTTTCAAATAAGGGGATTGACATTTTCAGCAAGCCTGAAAAAATAGCCGGGCATGCGACCGTAACATCGCGTCACCAGGTGGCTACTCTTTTTCAACCTGCATGAAACTCAACTCCAAAGGTGTTTTTCGTCCGAAAATCTTGACCATCACTTTTAACTTCTTCTTCTCCTCGTTGATTTCTTCGATCACACCTGAGAAACTGTTGAACGGCCCGTCTGTAACTTTCACGGTTTCCCCAACAATATAAGGAACGTTCAGTTCTTCCTCTTTGCCCGACAGTTCATCAACCTTGCCTAAAATGCGATTGACTTCTGCCGGCCGCAAGGGTACCGGGTCGCCACCAGAGCCCAAAAAACCCAATACACCAGGCACATTCCTGATAATATGCGGAATCTCCCCCACCAAAGCAACTTCTATCAGCACATATCCGGGAAAATAATTGCGCTCGGCACTAATTTTCTTTCCCTTGCGAACCTGATAGACCTTTTCCGTCGGGATCAGTACTTGCGACACATAATCCTCCAGACCCAGCCTGGCGATTTCATTTTCAAGGTATTGCTTGACTTTTTTCTCACCTCCGCTGACTGCCCGGACTACGTACCATTTTTTTACTTGTTCGCTCATACCAATTTACAATGTCAGAATTCCGCGATTTGTTTTTGCCCATTGCTGAAAACCATAAAATATCAGAATGTCCCCCGCCGGGGCAAAAACGGAATGTTTACAAAAAGAGACGGTAAAACTGTTCAAGAACGGAGCTGAATGAAATATCCATCAGATAAACGATCAATGCGATTATCAGGGAAGCAATGGATACAACAACTGCGCTGTTCTGCAGATCACTCCAAGAGGGCCAGGAAACCTTATTGATCAACTCATCATAAGATTCTCTGAAATAGGCTCTGATTTTCTTCATAATTCGGGATTATTCTAATATTTTGCACGGGTGGAAGGAATCGAACCCTCAACCAACGGTTTTGGAGACCGCTACTCTACCAATTGAGCTACACCCGTGTAAAAGACCCCGGATGGTGGAAGCGTTCCGGCCATCCGAAGCTTTAACGGTCTTAGTCAACAATCTCGGTTACCTGTCCGGCACCTACTGTGCGGCCACCTTCACGGATCGCAAAACGAAGGCCTTTGTCCATGGCCACATCGGCGATCAGTTCCACGTTAATGGTCAGGTTATCACCGGGCATGACCATTTCATGTCCTTCAGGAAGCATGATCTCACCGGTAACATCAGTGGTGCGGAAGAAGAACTGCGGACGGTATTTGTTGCCAAATGGCGTATGGCGGCCACCTTCTTCTTTCTTCAAAACATACACCTCGGCCTTGAACTTCCTGTGTGGTTTCACAGAACCCGGCTTGCAAACAACCATCCCGCGCGTAATGGCATCTTTGTCAATGCCCCGGAGCAACAAACCAACGTTGTCACCCGCTTCGCCGCGGTCAAGGATCTTGCGGAACATTTCCACACCGGTTACCACTGATTTGAGTTTTTCAGCACCCATACCAATGATGTCAACCGAATCGCCACTGTTGATCACACCGGTTTCGATACGACCTGTTGCAACCGTTCCACGTCCTGTAATAGAGAACACGTCTTCAACAGGCATCAGGAAATCTTTATCAATATCGCGCTGTGGCAGTGGAATAAAGTTATCGACTGCGTCCATCAGTTCAACAATTTTTTCAACCCACTTTGGCTCGTTGTTAAGTCCGCCGAGGGCTGATCCCTGTACTACGGGGATATTGTCGCCATCAAACTTATAAAAGGAAAGCAGTTCACGGATCTCCATTTCCACCAGCTCCAGAAGTTCTTCATCGTCCACAAGGTCCACCTTGTTCATAAAGACCACGAGCTGCGGAACACCAACCTGGCGGGCCAACAGAATATGCTCGCGTGTCTGGGGCATGGGGCCGTCTGTCGCGGCAACCACCAGGATTGCACCGTCCATCTTGGCGGCACCTGTTACCATGTTCTTCACATAGTCGGCATGACCGGGACAGTCAACGTGTGCATAGTGCCTTGCATCTGTTTGATATTCTACGTGCGCAGTATTGATCGTAATCCCTCTTTCTTTTTCCTCCGGCGCATTGTCAATCGAATCAAATGATCTGATCTCCGACAAGCCTTTTTCTGCCAATACTTGTGTAATCGCAGCGGTGAGCGTGGTTTTTCCATGGTCAATATGTCCAATGGTACCAACGTTCACATGCGGTTTTGTACGTTGAAATTTTTCTTTTGCCATGTCTACTGGTGTTTAAGTTTAATTAAAAGGATTCAACAAATGATGTTCAATTTTACGTAGAGCCGATGACGGGAATTGAACCCGTGGCCTCTTCCTTACCAAGGAAACGCTCTACCCCTGAGCTACATCGGCAGGGACAAACATTTGAGCGGAAAACGGGACTCGAACCCGCCACCTACAGCTTGGAAGGCTGTCGCTCTACCAGATGAGCTATTTCCGCTTAACAATGTGGGGGGGGAAGGATTCGAACCTCCGAAGGCGAAAGCCAACAGATTTACAGTCTGCCCCATTTGACCGCTCTGGAACCCCCCCAAGGATTCTCAAAATCTTTTTCAGAGCCGATGGAGGGATTCGAACCCCCGGCCAGCTGATTACAAATCAGCTGCTCTGACCAACTGAGCTACATCGGCATCAGTGCTTTAACAAAAAAAGAGCCCTGCAAAAATGTCTGCAAATGTACAAAAGATTTATTACCTACCAAAAAATATGCAGTTTTTTTTGTCTCAATAGTATTATAGGCCACGTAATTTTTGCTTGTATTTCTTTACCTGACGTTTCAATGCGTCGACCGAGTTGTCGACAGCTTCTTCGAACGTTTTGGCCTGCTTTTTTGCGAACAGATCATTCCCGGGAATCACCACGCGGATTTCAGCAATCTTATTTTCATTGTTGGTGGCTGCATCCAGTTTTAAAGTCACATCACATCCGATTACACCGTCAAACAGATTGGCCAGCTTGGCGGTTTTCTCCCTGATAAAATCCTCCAACTTTACGTCTGCTTTGAAATGAATTGAACTGATCGTTACTTCCATGATTGTTATTCCTCCTTTGTTTACGCCTTTGGGTGGGCTTGTTTATAAACTTGTTTGATCTTTTCGATGGTATTGTGTGTATACACCTGGGTGGCAGAAAGATTTGAATGCCCGAGCAATTCCTTGATGGCGTTCAGGTCGGCACCGTGATTCAGCATGTGGGTTGCAAATGAATGCCGTATGACGTGCGGACTTTTTTTTGACCTGGTGGTAACCTTCCCCAGGTAGTGGTTCACCCGCCGTTGCACAAAAACCGGATAAAGCTTTTCTCCTTTGTCGGTAACAAACACCCATTGTGCGGCGTCCTTGTCAAATTTTTTGGCTTTTTCCAGACAATAGGCCTGAAAGATGCCGGCAACCCGGCCAAGCATCGGAATGATGCGCTCTTTGTTTCCTTTGCCGGTGATCTTCAATTGAAGGCCCTGTGTGTCCACATCCCCGTGCTTCATATTGATCAACTCCGATAAACGCATTCCTGTGGTGTAAAACATTTCCAGCATCAGCAAATCGCGCAGATCTTTAAAATCCTGGCCAAAAGCCGTCTGCTCAAACAAAGCGCTGATTTTATCTTCCTCAACAAAAACAGGTAAACGCCTGTCCTTTTTCAGGGAGTTGATCTTCAGCATGGGACTTGCTTCAATCACGCCCGATTTCTCGAGGTATTTATAATATGACCTGAGCGTGGAAGCCTTCCTGTTGAATGTGCTGCGTGCAACCCCCCGGCGGCTGAGCTCTGCCAGCCAGGAACGTATCATGGCCGGGCCGGCCTGATGGCCGTCCTGCATCCCGAAATGTACTTTCAAAAATAGTTCAAACTGATTCAGGTCGTTCTTGTAGGAAAGTACCGTATGCGAAGCATAACGCCTGACCTGGCTGATGTGTTCCAAAAACTTCTCCGAATATTGCCCCATATGGAAATGAAAAGAAGAAACCTTTGCCTTAAAGTTATGCTAAAAAAACAGCAACTGCAAAAATTTCTTCCAAAAAACGAATACGTTTGTTGTGTAAAAGCCTGTTTACCCTTCCTGCTTGTCTTTTAGTTGTTGGATATAAATGGCTTTTAGTTTCTCTTCGCGTTTTTTCACCGAAGGCTTGGTGAATTTCTGACGCTCTCTCAGTTCTCTGAGCACTCCGGTCTTCTCAAATTTCCGCTTCATTTTCTTCAATACCCTGTCGATATTTTCACCTTCTTTTATGGGAACAATGATCATGCCTGCCTCTTTCTTTTTGATTTTAAAATAAATGGTACAATTCCATGTGTAAAAAGCGGTGGCAAAATTACAAATAGTTTTTAAATAAACAAAATGTTTTTTTGGCTAATGCCCTATGCTGCGGTCCAGAAAATCGGTCATCAGGCGGTATAAATGAAGGCGTGCCTTACCGGAAAAAATCGCATGGCCATGGTCCGGGTATATCATCAGCTCAAAATCCACCCCGGCATCAATCAGTGCATCTGCCATCGCCATGGTATTCTGATAATGGACGTTGTCATCGGCTGATCCGTGTACAAGCAAATACCGGCCCCGGATCTTATCCACATGGTTGATTGGTGAATTGTCATCATAACCATCGGGGTTTTCCTGCGGGGTGCGCATATAACGCTCCGTATAAATGGTATCGTAAAAGCGCCAGCTGGTCACCGGGGCTATGGCAATGGCCGCACGAAAGTAGTCAGCGCCCCTGGCCAGACAAAGCGAAGACAAATATCCGCCATAGCTCCAGCCGAAAATGGCGATCCGGCCTGCATCGACATAATCGAGCGAACCCAGGTACCTGGCCGCTTCTATCTGGTCAATGGTTTCATATTTCCCCAGCTGGAGGTAGGTCATCTTTCTGAACTCCTCTCCCCTGCCTCCGGTTCCCCGGTTATCGACCGTTACAACGAGATATCCTTTCCGGGCCAGTTTCTGGAACCAGACCCCGTTGAATGTATTCCAGCTGTCAACTACCGCCTGGTGCCCGGGGCCACCATACACGTACATCAGCAAGGGGTACTCCTTGCCCGGATCAAAATCGGGCGGCCGGATGATCTGAGCATTCAGGGATACCCCCTCGCCGGTGGTGAAACTGAAAAACTCCGGGGTGGTGAACCCTTGGGCATCCACCCGTTCTTTGAGCTCGCTGTTGTCTTCCAGCACCTCAACCAGGCTGCCATCACTGCGGTGTATGGTGTATACCGGCGGTTCAGATGCCCTCGAAAACCTGTTTATAAAATAATGAAACCCTTTACCAAAAGAGGGTGCATGCGTTCCGCTTCCCTTACTCAACCTGGTTTTTCCCCGGCCATCCAGTTGAATTGAATACAGGTGGTTGGTCAGGGGGGGCACTTCCCGGGCCAGGTAATAGACCAGGCCCCTTTCTTCGTCAACGCCCAAGAAGTTCTGCAGGTCAAACTCCCCGCCGGTGACCGGGGAAAGTTCCTTTGTCTGCATGTCAAATAAATACAAATGATTAAACCCGCTGCGTTCGCTTGAAATAATGAAATGACGTCCATTCTCAAGAAATGTCAGGTCATCTGTAATGTCTATAAACCAGGGGTTGGTTTCTTCGTAAATCACTTCCGTTTGCCCGCTTTCGGCATCGGCCAGCAAAATTTCAAGATGATTCTGAAGGCGATTCATGCGCTGGATAGAAAGCAGTTCCGGATCCCGTGTCCACTGCATTCGCGGAATGTATTGGTCTTTTTCTTCTCCAATGTCTGCGGCAATGGTCTGTCCGGTTTCCAGGTTATATATATGGAGGCTTACCACTGCATTTTCCTCGCCGGCTTTCGGATACTTAAAACGGTATTCTTCGGGGTACAGCTGCCCGTATTTCATCATTACAAATTCTTTCACATGGCTCTCATCAAACCGCATATAAGCGATGCGCCGCCCGTCGGGCGACCATTCAAAGCCTTTGGTCAGGTAAAACTCCTCTTCATAAACCCAGTCGGTGGTTCCATTGATGATATGGTTATAACGACCGTCTGTGGTTACCGCATACTCCTTTCCCGAGTCCAGCTCCTTGACATACAAGTTGTTTTGCCTCACAAAAGCGACCTTGCTGCCGTCAGGTGAAAAATCCGGAAGCCGTTGGGTGGTTCCCGCCGACAGGGCTTGCAAAACCCGCGCATCCCTGTCCCACACGTAATATTCGGCGCGACGAGAACGGCGGTAAATTGATTCCTGGCGGACCCCAATCAGGAGCATGCTTTCTTCAGGACAGAACACGTAGGCATCGATTCTGAGGGGGTTGTCCTGGTCATCCGTCAGCAACCCATCGGTGGTGAAAACCGTTTCGACATATTCGCCGGTGTCATACCGGTGAATATCGATGCTGGTGTGGTCGCTGATCAGGGTATAATGCTGACCATCCTGCATCGACAGGCCCCTGGTGATGGTTTTGGGCGTAAAATACCCGTCAAGCCAGAGTTTTTCAAGGGTGATCCGCTCTGTTTGCGCAAATACACCGGGTACAATCAGGCAAGAAACCAACAAAAACAGAATGGAGTGTCGTAATTTTTGCATCTATGGAAGTGTTTTTATGAAAAGAATGATTTTTGCGGGCTAATTTCGACAATATTTTTGAGTTTGTCAAAAATCCCTAATTTAGCATACCGGGGTTATTGCGAAACGATCACATGGCTTATCCATCAAAATAATGAAACATATTCCGAATCTTGTTACCATGCTGAACCTGTTTCTGGGTTGTGCCGCCGTGGTGCTGATCTTTGAATACCATCCGGCCGCGGCATCCATATTGATCGGAATTTGTGCCATGCTGGACTTTCTTGACGGGAGCCTTGCCAGATGGCTCAATGCAGGGTCTGCCCTGGGCAGGCAGCTCGATTCTCTTGCCGACCTGATCAGCTTTGGTCTGGCACCGGCAACCATCATGTATCATTTCATGAAACATTCTCTCACCGTCACCGGCCCGGAAAGTGGTTTTACAATCTGGCCGCTGGCTGCATTCCTGATCGCAGTCTTTTCTGCATTGCGCCTTGCCATTTTCAACACAGACGACAAACAGGAAACTTCTTTCAGGGGGCTGCCAACCCCTGCCAATGCCCTGTTGATAGCCTCCCTGCCATTTGTGCTGGCTTTCGCCACAACCGGCAGTACAATCCACCACACCATTGCCCACCTGACCGGCAGTTTCACGGTCAACCTGGCCATAACCCTTGCATTGTCTTTTTTGCTTATCAGCCCGGTACGGATGTTTTCACTCAAGGTACAATCATTGCGCTGGAAAGAAAACCGCATCCGTTATATCTTTCTGGCCGGATGCCTGATCATGCTCATTCGATTTGGCCTGGCCGCCATGCCTTTGTTTCTTATATTTTACATACTTTTGTCGCTCACAGATCATATTATATTTGCCGCAAAACACAGTCCTGATGGATCATGACCCGATGCCGGCAACCCAATGAAGCAACAAATTGATACCACATGAAATACCGTGCCGAAATCAACATAATGCCTTTAAAAGCACTGTTAGACCCGCAGGGGAAGGCCATAACGGCCAGCATGAAAAACCTGAACCTGCCCGAAATCACGAATGTGCGTTTGGGCAAGCATATAACCCTGGAAGTGGAAGCAGCCGATACAGCCGCTGCCCGGCAAAAAGTAGAAACCGCCTGCAAGAAATTGCTGGCCAACCCCATTATGGAGTATTACGAGTTTGAGATTTTTGACCTGTAACCATGTCAGAACCTTACCGCAAGGGCAAAAAAGGGGAGGCCATTGCCGCCAGATACCTGGAACAATGTGGCCATGCAATTCTTGAAACCAATTGGCGTTCGAACCACCAGGAACTTGATATTGTTGCGCGTAAAGACGACCTGCTGCTCATTGTAGAAGTGAAAACACGCAGCAGCAGCCGGCACGGCGAACCCGAACTTTCAGTCAACAAGACCAAACAGCGCATGCTTGTCAAGGCCGCCAATCATTATCTGGCCATGCACAAACTGGACCTGGAGGTCCGCTTCGACATCATATCGATTCTGCTCGAAGACCCTACACCACGTATCAACCACATCAAAAACGCCTTCTACCCCACGCTCTGAATACTTGCTAATTCGCGCGGTTACGGTCCGGATACGGAGGGATAGGATGGATCTTCTGGTCGTACTCTTCCATTTGTTTAAGTGCTTCCTCTATGGCCCGGTTGAGTTGTTCATCTATGCCCTCAAACTCCAGGGCCGGATCATTCTCTACATATATATCCGGTTCCACCCCAATTCCTTCGATGATCCAGTCCTCACCACGTATGTCATAGGGCGCAAACTCCGGTTTGGACAATGTGCCCCCATCGATAAACGGAAGGGATCCCCGGATACCCACCACACCACCCCATGAGGTGGTACCGATCAGTGGGCCGAGCCCCAGCTTTTTAAACTGGTAAGGAAAGAGGTCGCCATCAGATGCAGAATATTTGTCAATCAGGCAAATTTTCGGGCCAAGATGAATTTGTCCCGGCCTGGTGCCCGGTGCGGTATTTCGCGACATCGACAGTCCGGTTAGCTCCCGTGATAACCGTTCAATAAGCATGGGCGATACGTTGCCGCCTCCATTGCCACGTACATCAATGATCAGTGCCTCTTTGCGCAACTGCGGATAAAAATGCTTGACAAACTCATTCAGTCCGCCCGGCCCCATGTCGGGAATATGAATATAACCCACGCGTCCATCGGTAGCATCATTCACCTTGCGGATATTGTCCTGGACCCAATTATAATAATACAGGCCTGACTCATCAGCAATGGGAATGACGATCACATCGCGCGCCCCGGCTGAAACCGGCCTGCTGTTTACGGTCAGTTCCACCTGCTGGCCGGCGGTACCTGTCAGAGAGGCATATATATTGTCCATATCCCGGGTGGATTGACCATTTATGGCAATGATGTAATCTCCCTGGCTGACATCCACACCCAGTTCCGTGAGCGGCGAACGGCGCGCCCTGTTCCAGTTTTCACCCTGCAGGATCCTGTCAATGCGGTAAAAACCAGATTCATGATGGCTGATCTCAGCGCCTAGCAAACCCATGGGGATCCGTTCCACTTCAGGCACATCCCCACCACCCACGTAGGCATGACCAACATTGAGTTCTCCAACAAGTTCTCCAAGTATGTACGTAAGATCCAGGCGGTTATTCACATGCCGAAGCAAAGGATAGTATTTTTCCCGCATGGCTGTCCAGTCCACACCATGCATGTTGGGTGCGTAAAAGAAATCGCGCATTTGGCGCCAGGTCTCATGGTATATCTGCTCCCATTCTTCCCTGAGGTTGACCCAAACTTTCATATTTGACACATCTACGAAATCATTTACCGAAAATGAAGCACGCGGCAAGTCAATGACCGCATAACGGCCCCGCTGGGCCACCAACATTTTTTTTCCGTCGGCGCTTATCTGGTATCCATTGATTTCAGCCAGGCTGGTTTCGCGGCGGTTTTCCATATTATACATCATCAGGCTTGAGCGACTGTCGCCAAAGGACCGTTTCATATAATACATGTTGTTCCCTGCGGTATGGATGTTCCAATAAGTGGATACGTCAATGGGCAGGGCGGCTATCCGGTGCTTGATGTTTTCCCGGTCGATGGCGATATGCTTTGCAGCATCATCGTTTTGGCCGGAATTTCCGCGCTCATCGCCATTGTCTTCATTGTCAATTTTGACCTCATCATTTTGCGGCTCTAAAAAAGAGGGTATATCCTTCCTGAGCGTAACAAAATACACACGGCTCATATCCGTGTAAGCGTGATTCCATTCGGTACGGCTGTAAATGGGATTAAAATCGCGATTGGAAGCAAAGAAAAGGTATTTGCCTTTTTCGCAGAAATTCGGAGACGAAGATGCGTACCATCCGCTGGTCACCGGAAAACCTTCCAGTTCATCCAGGCCATAAATAAAAATTCTTGAGTAGTGTTCTGTTTCGGGCCGGGTGTAGGTTATCCAGCGGCTGTCGGGCGACCAGTTGTACTGGGTGATTTCCCCGGCCTCGGCCTGGTCCACGATGGTCACCTCCCTGGTTTCAATATCGACAAACTGAAGCCGCAACATTTTGTCAGACCACATGATCTTTTGGGCATCCGGCGACCAGCTCAAACTGTATTTATAGGTATCGGCCCCTGTGGTGACCTGAATCGCTTCGCTGCGTCCGTCCTGCGGGATGATGTATATTTCATCCTCACCGGTGGCATCGGATATGTATGCAATATACCGGCCATCGGGTGACCAGGTTGCATTGCGCTCATGAATTCCGGAGGAGGCAGTCAGGTTGCGCGTAATGCCGCTTTTTGCCGGCACACTCCAAACATCGCCCCTGGCGCCAAAGGCAATGCGGTTCCCGTCAGGAGCCAGGGAAGCAGTCCTGATCATGTCGGATGCATCCTTCCGTTGTTCCCGTCCCATGGCAAGGTCTTCCGCAATAAAAACAGAAATCTTTTGTACCGCCTCACTTTCCAGGTCAAACAGGTACAGATGACCTCCGTTTTCAAATATTATTTCATCAACGCCCAGGGAAGGGAATTTAATGTCGAATCGTTCAAAGTGGGTGAGCTTGCGGGTTTGCCCGGTAGCCATATTATAGACAAACAGGTTCATACGGCCGTCGCGGTCCGAAACGAAATAGACATTGTCATCCACCCACATCGGAAAGATATCCTGCGATTCGCTGTTTGTAAGATTTATGGTTGTCCGCTCCATCAGATCATGCAACCACACATCGTCAATCATGCCACCTGCATAATATTTCCAGGTCCGGAATTCACGAAACACACGGTTGTAGACAAACCGCTGGCCATCCTCCGAGAAACTGATCCATCCACCTTCCGGTACGGGAATTTGTTCGGGCAACCCCCCATGGATACTGACTGTATACAAAGACCCCTTGAATGCGTTAAAAGACCGCTTGCGCGAACGGAACACAATGTTCTCTGCATCTTTCCACCCCATGACAATATTATTGGGGCCCATGCGGTCTGAAAGGTCGTCGCGACCCAGTGTGGCTGTATAGGTTAATCGTTCAGGTGCCCCGCCTTGTGCGGGCATCAGATATACTTCGGTATTGCCGTCGTACTGGGCGGTAAAGGCAATATGCCTGCCATCCGGACTGAACCGGGCAAACATTTTGTATCCCGGGTGGTTGGTCAGCTTGCGGGCAATACCTCCGGCACGGGTTACCGTATAAAGGTCACCGGCATAGGAAAACACCACCTGGTCTTCATGTACGGCAGGAAAGCGAAGCAACCTGGCCTCTTCCGCATTCAAATACACATGCATGGCCGGCAGCAGGAAAAGCAAAAACAAGACAAATGATTTTTTCATGATAGGGCATTATTTTGTGGGACATTAATTTGGCTTTGTCAACAAAAATAATGGATTATATAATTCGCCAAAAAAAATTAAGCAGATTAAACAATATGAATCATAGAAGCGTTAGCTGATTAACATCATGTATAAATCCAAAAATTACAATACTATGGAAGAAAACAAATCAAAACCGGAAGAAGTAGTAAGATTGCCATTGATTGGAGATCCAGCACCCGGTTTTCATGCCAAAACCACCATGGGACCCCTGAATTTCCCCGAAGACTATAAGGGCAAATGGGTTATATTGTTTAGCCATCCGGCCGACTTCACCCCTGTGTGTACCACGGAGTTCATGACCTTTGCCACCATGCAGGAAGAATTCCGCAAGCTCAACACCGAACTCATCGGATTGTCGATCGACAGCATTTACGCACACATTGCCTGGCTGCGCACGATAAAGGAAAAGATCGAATTTAACGGCATGAAGAATGTGGAGGTTAACTTCCCGGTCATCGAAGATTTGAAAATGGATGTTTCCAGGAAGTTTGGCATGGTTCAACCCAACGCTTCCACCACACAGGCCGTTCGGGCGGTATTCATCATGGACCCGGATTCCAAAGTACGGGCCATCCTCTATTATCCTTTGAGCACCGGCCGCAACATGGATGAGATCAAGCGCATGATCATCGCCATGCAAAAAGCCGACAAGGAACAAATAGCCACACCTGCAAACTGGCAACCCGGTGATGACGTAATCATCCCTCCTCCCGGATCTTGCGGCGTGGCAAAAGACAGGGTGGAAAGCCAGGAAGATGACAAATACTGTCTTGACTGGTTTATGTGTTTCAAAAAAGAGAAGAAGTAGCAAGCTTCTTTGACAAAAATCCAAAGAAGGCTGCCCGTGAAAACAGGCAGCCTTCTTTATACAATGGCCACTACACAAGATTTGTCATGCCGGCAGCCCGGAATGGGCGAGGATGGTATTTTTTTTAACAACGGGTTCAAATTATTTGCAAATTATAAATAATGATTTATATTTGCTACACATATAAAACCAATACTAACCTAAACAACCATTGTCATTATGAAAAAAATGAGGAACATCATTCTTGCCATTGGCTTAGCCATTGTGATGACTTCTTGTTACACCTACACCTTTAACGTGGGCGATGGCCCGCAGACAGGTGTTGTTCTGACCGAACGGAATCACTATGTACTTTACGGGCTGGCTGCAATTTCAATTTCCAACCCTGCGGAAATGGCCGGGGGCGCAGAACATTATTCTGTAACCATTGAGCATACCATTATGGATGGCATATTGAATGCCCTCACAGGTGGGCTCTACACCCCCACAACCACCACGGTCAGAAGGTAAAGAAATATTTCAATATGTACAGGACAGGGATCATTTTCTGATGCATCCCTGTCTTTTTATTGACCGGCAATGAAAAAATTCTTTTTGATCCTGGGCGTGGTCATCGTGCTTGTTGCCCTCTCACGCGGAATCATGTATCTTCATGATTATTACGCATTGAATGAAGCGCAAAAGGAGTTGGTTTACGAACTATTCATGGGCAACATCATTGGCAGCATCCTGCTGCTGGCTTTGGGCGGTGCGGCAATATTCTTCGGGCTGAGAAAAAAGAAGACCGGCAAGTGACCCCCAACATTTTTACACTTTGGAAGCAATGAAATTATTTCCGCAAAACGATGCGGAAGGTGGTGCCGTTATTGATTGAAGAATGCTTTACAAAAAGCTTCCCACCGTGGTAGTTTTCCACAATGCGCTTACTCAGCGAAAGGCCCAGTCCCCAACCGCTTTTTTTGCTGGTAAATCCAGGGCTGAAAATGGCCTTGTGCTTTGATTGGGGAATCCCTTTCCCGTCGTCGGAGATATCAATGACCACCTGGTCGGTCTGATCGTCGAGGGTGATGTAAATGCTCCCCGCTCCATGCATCGCATCAATGGCATTTTTGATGATGTTCTCAACGACCCATCCGAACAGGTGCGGGTTGTGCGGCACCATGATTTCTTTGGCAGGAAGCGCCAGTTTATAAGACACCTTGCGGGGGGTGCGCCGTTTCATATATTCCACCACGTCGTTGACAGAATCAACGATATTGATCGACAACAGCTGGGGAGGTGACCCGATCTTTGAAAACCGTTCGGTTATATTCTCCAGCCGTTTTACGTCTTTAGAAATTTCTCCTATGGTATCTTCATCCACCCCTTTCGACTTCAATAACTCCAGCCATGCCATCAGCGACGACAAAGGGGTGCCAAGCTGGTGTGCCGTTTCTTTCGACATGCCCACCCAAACCTGGTTCTGTTCGGCATTTCGCGCAATACTGAACAACACATAGGCCACAAACAGAAAAATGCCGATGGCAAGAAATTGAGCCAGGGGATAATACCGGAGCTGGGTAAGCAAGAATGAATTCGTGTAATACACATAACACTGCCCGTATGTTGGCAGGTTCACCGAAAGATAACGGTTTGAATCCGCCATGGAACTGACCAATTCCCTTACCTGCGCCTCATCACCGAAATCAACCCCCTGAATGTTCCCGTGGGCAATCAGTTCAGAGCCCCTGCTGTCCACAACGATCACGGGTACATTGGCTGCATTGATCACCATATCCGAAATAAAGGTATCAATCAAATCATGCAGCAAGTTCCGGAGTTCGGTAAAGACCCTGGAATCCTGATAGTAAACATAACGGTACCCCCCATTTATGGGAAATGAGATGGGGGCATATTTTGAGAAATAACCGGCCAGCTCGCCGGTCAGTTCCTGGTAGTCAGAAAACCGGCCTTCAAGGTTGGCCAGGGTGATGACTTCGCCTTGCTCGTCAGTCAGCGCCAGCGGAATGGTGGTATTGCTCTGCAAAATATTCAGGTAAAAGGTAAGGGCGTCCGGATCCAGTTCATGCTCAAGCCGCCCGTATACTTCTGTGAGCAATTGTACACGCTTTTCTTCTTCATGTTGTATGAGGGCAAACAGATACTCACTGTCGCGCAACAGGGTTTCCCTTTTCCGGATGGCATCGACCCACAATTCAACCCGCTGACGTTCATCATGTGCGATCTTACGAACCATCACATCTGTATAGTACAATGAGGCCAGCACAATCAGTGCAGCGAAACCAAGCAGGTAGAGTTTCCATTGCTGCTTGCGGGAGTAGAGCTCAAGCCCGGCAATTTTTTTTAATAAGCCCAAATAAACCCTCCGTTCAAATGACACAAAAAAACCAATTCCCTTCAAAAATAAAACTTTTAAACCATATGTTTATGAAATAAAGCTGATCGACATCCACTGAGTTTTTATACTTTTGTGTCGAGAATTACTGAAAAAACCGAACAATGTCCTTTATAAACAATGTAGTTTCGTGGTTTCTTAAGAAACGCATTTCGCAGATTGAATATTTCAAAAAGCATCCCGTCGAGGCCCAGAATAATACCCTGATGGAACTTATCAGGGTTGCCAGGTACACCGAATGGGGGAAAAAGCACGGTTTTGCAAACCTTACTTCTTATCAAATGTTTCGCGACCGTGTCCCCTTACAGGATTACGAAGACGTTAAACCATATATAGACCGCCTGCTTAAGGGCGAGCAAAATATTTTATGGCCCACCGATATCCAATGGTTTGCCAAATCATCCGGCACCACCAGCGACCGCAGTAAATTCATCCCAATCAGCCAGGAAGCCCTTTCCAATTGTCATTACAAGGCAAGCAAGGATGTATTGTCCATATACTGCAACAACAATCCGGCTTCGAGGATCTTCGACGGCAAAGGCCTGATTATGGGAGGAAGCCACAAAGTCAGTGAATTCAACAACCGGGCTTATTTTGGTGATCTGTCTGCGGTTTTATTACAAAACGCCCCACCCCTGGGTGAATTTTTCCGTACCCCTGACCTTTCCCTGGCTTTGCTTGATAACTGGGAAGAAAAACTGGACAAAATTGCGCATGCGACCTACCCGAAAAATGTAACAAGCATCAGCGGAGTGCCATCATTGAACCTGGTGTTACTTAAAAGGGTATTGGAAATCACCGGCCGGAACAACATCCTGGAGGTTTGGCCAAAACTGGAGCTTTTCATTCATGGAGGTGTTAGTTTTAGCCCCTATCGCAATCAGTTCGAAAAAATTATTCCCAGCCCCGATATGCATTACATGGAAACCTACAACGCATCCGAAGGTTTTTTTGGCATCCAGGACGAACCGGGGGCTGACGAAATGTTGCTGATGCTTGATTATGGAATTTTTTATGAGTTTATCCCCATGGATGAATATGACCGGCCAGAACCCAGGGCAATCCCTTTGGCAGAAGTGGATACAGACACCAATTATGCCATGGTCATCAGTACCAACGCAGGCCTTTGGCGCTACCTGATTGGCGACACCATCCGTTTTACCGGTACATCCCCATACCGGATCAAGATTTCGGGACGTACCAAAAGCTTCATCAATGCCTTTGGAGAAGAGGTGATTGTGGATAATACCGACAGCGCCCTGCAAACAGCAAGCCAGGAAACCGGCGCCATCATCAGCGAATACACGGCCGCCCCCATATACCTCGGCGACAAGCAATCTGCTGCGCACCAATATATTATTGAGTTTGAGAAAGAACCCAGTGATCTGGAACGATTCACCAATATCCTTGATGAGCGCATGAAAGCACTGAATTCCGACTACGAAGCCAAACGCAGTGCCAACCTGATGCTGAAAAAACCCAGGATCACCATGGTGCCGCAGCAAACATTTTTTAAATGGATGAAGTCGAAAGGCAAAATCGGCGGACAACACAAAGTGCCGCGGCTTTTCAATGACAGAAAATATGTGGACGACATCCTCTCTTTCCTGAAAAAGAACAGCTGATTTGTCGCGGGCAAATCGCACCGGCCGTTGGTTTAAATAAAAAGAAAGTGTATTTTTGCTTCAACCACTAAGCCAAAACAACATGCATATTGCCATTGCCGGGAATATCGGTTCCGGAAAGACCACCCTCGCCGGACTGCTCTCAAAACATTACGGGTGGCAAGCCCACTACGAAGATGTAGACACCAACCCCTACCTGAATAATTTTTATGAAGACATGAAACGTTGGTCGTTCAACCTTCAGATCTATTTTCTGAACAGCCGCTTCCGTCAGGTGGTGGAAATACGCAAAAAAAACAAAAATGTTATTCAGGACCGGACCATTTATGAGGACGCGTATATTTTTGCGCCCAACCTGCATGCCATGGGCCTGATGGAATCGCGCGATTTCAACAACTATTCAAGCCTGTTTGAACTGATGAGTTCGTTCATTCAGCCACCCGATCTGCTTATTTACTTAAAGGCAAGCGTCCCCACGCTGGTCAACCAGATACAGAAAAGAGGCCGGGAATATGAAAACACCATTCGCCTCGATTACCTGAAAAAGCTGAATGAGCGTTACGAAGAATGGATCACTGGCTATGACCTGGGCAAACTGTTGATTGTTAATGTGGATAAAATTAAGTTCAGTGAGCGGCAGGAAGACCTGGCGGAGGTGGTCCAAAGAATCGACGCTGAAATACACGGCCTGTTTTAATGTATGCACATCCCTGCCGATCGCTGATAACAACCTTATTGTATGCATTTCATCGGAATCATTCCCGCACGTTTCGCATCCACCAGATTCCCGGGCAAACCCCTGGCGATGATCCATGGCAAATCCATGATCCGGCGGGTTTATGAGCAAGCTGTTTCATGCAAAACACTCAACACTGTGGTGGTCGCTACCGACGACCAACGCATTTACGATCACGTATCCGGGTTCGGGAGGGTGGTTATGACCAGGGCAGACCACGCCAGTGGAACAGCCAGGTGTCTCGAAGCGTTCCAAAAAATCAACACAGAAAATATGTATGGACCGGAAGATGGCATTGTCAACATCCAGGGAGACGAGCCATTTATTGACCCCGGACAGATTGACCAGGTCGTTGCTTGCCTGAAAGATCCCCGCAAACATATTGTCACCCTGGCCAAAAGGATAACGCATGAATTAGAAATCCATGACCCCAATGTGGTCAAAGTGGTATTCAGCCAGTCAGGAAACGCGATGTATTTCAGCAGGGGATGCATCCCTTTTGTCCTGGCTGACGGGAATGAGAAAGGTTACGCAGGGCTTGGGATCCATTACAAGCACATTGGCATTTACGGATACCGGGCCGTGATTCTTAAACGCATTGTTTCACTGAAGGAAAGCAGCCTGGAGGCCGCAGAAAAACTGGAGCAATTGCGATGGATGCAACAAGATTTCAAAATTTTCGTAGAAGAAACATATAAGGAAGGCTTTGCCATTGATACGCCGGAAGACCTCAAAAAGGTGCTGAAACATTCCGGAGGACCCGTTGGCACCTGATATATACAAGGAAATGATTGGTTTGTAAGCTTTTTTTTCTAATTTAGTACATTATTCACAACACAAACCGTCGAATATTCAGACAATAATTGTAAAGACACCATGCAACTTGGGAAGTACATCAGCGATCTGCTTTATCATCACGACCAGGTGATTTTGCCGGGCTTCGGGGCATTTTCGACCCGCTATGTTCCGGCAAAATTCATTCCGGAGAAAAAAATCGTGGAATCGCCCACCAAGGTCGCTGAATTCAGTCCTGAGCCATCCACCGGAAGCACACCGCTCATTGCCTATATGGCGGAAAAAGAAGGAAGATCCATTGACTGGATCAATGATTTTTTAAAGAAACTGGTCAAAGAAATCGTTACTTCCATTGAGTCAGGCAACAAGGTGGAATTTGAATACCTTGGCGTATTCCAGCTGGATGCAGATGGCCTGCTGCAATTTATCCCCGACCCAAAAGTCAATTACCTCAAGGAAGATACGGGTTTGTCGCAGGTAAAGGCACCGGAGCAAAAGGAGATGGAAGCAGACATCAAACCACCACCCGTTTCCCCGGCCAAAGAAAAAGCAACAATACCTGAAGCAGAACCACCTGCGGCAGCGAAAAAAACCATTAAAAAACAAAAAGAAAAAACCGAATATACGCACACCAATACCCCTGATCCGATGAAAATAACAATGCCCAAATTGCCCCCGGCCCTCAAGTGGCTGGCGTATGTCATCATTCCCCTGTTGGTGATCCTGATCATCCTGTTTCTGAATTTTAACTTCTTCTTTGGAGAAGGCGGCCTGTTCAGGACAGGCGAACGCCCTGTGGTTGAATTACCCCCGGCCGAGCCCACGCCTCCGGCAATCACTGAAACACCGGTTGAGCCACCGGCCGAAGTGGTGGAAACTGAACCGGTCGAAGTGGCGAACCCCTTACCGGCAGAACCGGAACCTGTGGCCGCACCTGCCAAACCCGAACCAGGAAGAAAAACCTATTACATTGTTGTAGGGAGCTTCCGCAATGAGCGCAACGCAATAAGGCTGGCAGAAAATCTCCGCAACCAGGGAGCACACCAGGCGCAGGTGTTTATGCGAACCCCGTCTGATTTCCACCGGGTATGCTATGCCTTTTACTATGACCTGGCAGAAGCCGAGGCAGCCAAAGCAAGGATACCGGCAGAATTCCGGGAGATCGCCTGGATCCTGCACAGGTAAACAGATGCTCGTATTCTGAAAGACAAACCGTGGGAAAGAATAAGTTACGGAAATTCGCGGAGATCAACAGCTTTTCCAACGTTATCCAGCCTCAATCGGAGTTTACCACCACCCATTTCCAATATAAGGGGAAATGGAACGAGGCCTATTTTGGCAACAACAATCCCATCATCCTTGAGATCGGGTGCGGGAAGGGGGAGTACACTACAGGCCTTGCCAGGGCCTTTCCGGAAAAGAATTTTATTGGCATTGACATCAAGGGCGACAGGATCTGGAAGGGGGCAAGCGATGCATTGAACCAGGGGTTACACAATGTGGCTTTTTTGCGGATCCAGGCCCAGCACATCGAATCATTCTTTCAACAGAAAGAGGTGGCAGGCATATGGCTGACCTTCCCTGACCCGCAGTCCGGAAAAGCGCGTGAAAAAAAAAGGCTGACATCGCCGTGGTTTTTGGACAAATACAGGAGTATCCTCATTCCCGGCAGCGCCATTCACCTTAAAACCGATAATGCCGGATTGTTTGAATACACGCTGGCCGTTATTGAGGAAGGCAAACATACGGTTATATGCCGCAGCACCGACCTTTATTCCGACACACGCATCAGTGAGCCTTATGTAAAATCCATCCAAACCTTTTATGAAAAACAATTCCTGGACGAAGGCAAGGCCATACATTACCTGAAATTTTTCTTGCATGACAGGCCTAACGAACACATGTCATTTTTTCAGAAAGTGTATTCGTTGGTGCACAAAATCCCTTTTGGACGCGTAAGCACATACGGGGCAATCGCAGCCTGTCTGGGCAGTAAAGGAAGCAGCCGCATGGTTGGGTGGGCCATGAACCAGTCCCATCAGGCAGACCCCGGTCTGCCGGCCCACCGTGTGGTGAACAGGCAGGGCATGCTTACCGGCAAACACCACTTCGGGGGCAGCCATGTCATGCAACAATTGCTCGAGAACGAAGGCATAAAAATCAAAGACGACCAGGTACTGGACTTTCATAAAAAATTTTGGGACCCGGGCAGGGAGGTATAAAAAAATGTGTTATTTTTACAAAAACTAAATTAAAATAATCACCAATACTTAGTATATATGTCCAAGAATGCAGCGTTAATAAAAAAAGTAGAAAACGTCATAGATCAAATCCGGCCATACCTCGAAGCAGACGGTGGAAACATCCGTTTTGTGGAACTTACCGACGACATGGTGGTGAATGTGGAATTGCTTGGAGCATGCGGATCATGCCCAATGAGCCAGATGACATTGAAGGCCGGGGTTGAACAGGCAGTAAAAAAGGCCATCCCTGAAATCAAATCCGTAGAATCAATCAATTAAATCAAGTGTGCCATAGGCTGCGTCAAGCGGCATTTCCCTTCCTGCGCCAAGGCATTTTGAAGACACCCTCAGGATGGGTGGTGTCTGGTGACGTTTGTATTCACTACCATATACCATATTGAGCACCTTGCGCACCAGTATGCGGTCATGGCCTTCACCGACAATGGCATTGCCATCCATCTGTTTTTCAAATAAACAGTGCAAAATACCATCCAGCACCGGATATTCAGGCAGTGAATCGGTGTCTTTCTGATCCGGTTTTAACTCAGCAGACGGGGGTTTGTTGATGGTATTTTCGGGAATAACCTCCCCGTTGGCGTTGATCAAGCGGGCCAAGCTGTAAACATCTGTTTTATAAACATCCCCGAGTACAGACAAACCACCGCACATATCCCCGTAAAGGGTGCTGTATCCCACGGCTGCCTCACTTTTATTGGAAGTGTTGAGCAACAGGTAGCCGAATTTATTCGAAAGCCCCATGAGCAGCACAGCCCTGGCCCTTGCCTGTATGTTTTCTTCGGCAATACCCGGACGTGTTCCCTGGAATTGAACGGCAAGACTGTTTTCCATACTTGATACGGCATCGTTGATCGATATGGTATCGTGGCGGATATCAAGATTCCTCGCCAGGGCCAGGGCATCGGTTATGGAATGTTCTGTGCTGTATGGCCCGGGAAGCAAAACCGCCCAAACATTCTCCTTTCCGAGGGCTTCTGCGGCAATCACCAGGGTCACTGCCGAATCGATGCCTCCTGACAGGCCAATGATCGCTTTTTTCTGACCTGTTTTGCGGAAATAATCACGGACACCCAGCACCAGTGCGTCATAAATAAGCCGGGATTTTTCTTCCGCTCCGGGCTTTCCGGGAAAAGCCTTTGTTTTGGCCGTTTCAAGGGTGGTCAGATCATACGTGCGCAAATCCTCCCCAAACATGGGCAACATATCCACCAATTGCCCGGAGGAATTGAATACAGATGACGCCCCGTCGAATATCAAATCGGTTTGGCCACCCACCAGGTTTGCCGTAAACAGAGGCACCCGGTATTTGAGGGCATTCTCCGACATGATCTGCATTCTTCCGGGTACATGGCTCCATGCAAAAGGAGAAGCAGATATATTAATCATCAGGGAAGGGTTTTCTTTGTTTAATATATCCGGCGGATTAACCGGATAAATTCCCTGGCCATCCAGATTCCATATGTCCTCACATACCGTGAGTGCAATGCGTTCGCCCCCATACACTATGGTACGGAAGGTCCTGGCCGGTTCAAAATACCTGTATTCATTGAACACATCGTAAGTGGGTAAAAGTCCTTTGTGGTATACCTGTTGCACCTGGCCACCATACAAAAGAAATGCAGCATTGTACAGCGACTTGCCCCCCCTCCGGGCGTTTGGATCCGGGCCGCCCACAATGGCTGCGATGTCTGTACATCCGGCAGCCACCTGGCTTACTGCTGCCTGACATTGTTCAATGAATGCTGCAGAAAGCAAAAGGTCGCGTGGCGGGTAACCACACACCGACAATTCAGAAAACACCACCATGTCGGCACCCTGTCGACGGGCATTGTCGATGGCAGCAAGCATGCGGCCAACATTGTAGTCGAAATTGCCTACGTGAAAATTGATCTGTGCCAGGGCAATGCGCATAAGAACTTGGGTTTTGGCCTAATGTCCCTTGAGGGCCCGCCGGAGCACCTAAAACATGACCCCGAGCGTCAGCTCAAAATAATTGTTCAGGGCACTGGGCGAAGGGCTTGCGGGATCAAAAGGATTGTCTTTATTCAACACATTCGAAAACCCGTTGTGAAACGTGAGCCCGGCCAGCAAGGAAGTTAGGCCTCCAAGGTTGTATTCGAGGCCTGCCCCAATGATCAGGGCGGCACGGAAAAAACGGGTGTCGTCCGAAATATCCAGGTCTTTTGTGCGCAATGTGCTGTCCTGCGCCAGATAAATACGGTCATCGGCCTTTGCCTGGATATTAAAACCCAGACCAAGGCCAAACTTGCCAAAATAGGTGAGGTACCCCATCTCCTCGGTGCTCAACTTAAGGGCCAGCGGGATCTCCACATAGCGCAGGTAATGATCGCGGCGTTTTTCCGTGTCGAGGTTTTCTCCACCGGGGTCAAAAGTATAGCGGTATCTCATAGTGCCGCCTGTCCGGAGTATGTTCAGGCCGGTAGATATTGAATAGTTTTCAGTAAACCCGTAATCTACGATCAGGCCATAGGAGAAGCCGGGGTCAAGGCCATCATTCGAAAATCCACGGGTTTCCGTACGGAACCATGACACATTCGGAGAGGCCTTTAATCCAAAGCGAAACCCAAAGTCATCGCCGGCCAGCAATGGGCCGGCCATACACAAAAATACAAGCAGGGCAACGGTCTTTTTCATACTTTTCGAATGGTAATTGCGTTAATATAATCAATCATTCAATGAACCAAAGATACATAAAGAATCCTCAATATGGTCAAACAAATCACCAGGAAGCATTGTTTTTTTTGTTTGTCGATTGCATTGTCCGTGGCCTTTTTTGCCTGTTCCACCCGGGAACGGAAGCCTTTTTATGAGGCCGATGTTTCGGGGATCCATTTAAATAAGATACTGGTCAGCCAATACGAAGAAATTCTATTCAATGCCAACCCCTTCATTTTGTCTGAAGAACTGGAACCCCACAGGGAAGCGTTCAGTATATTTTTGGGAGATGAGCCGGTCGGGCCGGAGGGCCAGCAACAGCTGTATGATTTTGTTACCGACCCGTTTCTGATAGAACTTTACCTTGACAGCAGGGAACGGTGGGAATCGCTGGACGAACTAAGTAAAACGCTGACCGGGGCTTTCCGTTTTTATATATATCATTTCCCGGACGAAACAGTTCCCAGGGTGTATTCCTATGTCAGCGGCATCGATTACATCATGCCTGTGAAATACCACAACGGGCATATGGTGATCGCACTGGACGCTTACCTGGGACCCGGGTATGCAAATTACGACAACATTGGCCTGCCAAGGTACAAGTCTCAGCAGATGCGACCAGAAAAAGCCCCGGTGGATGCCATGCGCATGCTGGCGGAGCAACATCTGGCGGAAGCACCGCATGTGCCTGAGAACCTGCTGGAGCATATGATATACCAGGGGAAAAAACAATTTTTCCTGGATTGCATGCTGCCCCGCATACCAGACTCTCTGAAAATATCTTATACCACAAGACAACTTTCGTGGATGCAGGATAACGAAGGAGCGGTATGGGCATACAAGCTTGATAACGAGTTGCTGTATTCAACAGAACACGGGGTGATACAACAATTTTTACGTGATGCCCCTTTTACTTCTGTTTTTTCCAGACAATCGGCCCCGCGTACAGGCGTTTACCTTGGCTGGCAGATTGTACGGGAATATATGCGGCGCAATCCTGATGTGAGCCTTCAGGAGCTGATCCATGAAGGGGATGCACGCAAGATCCTGGCCGGGGCACGCTACAGGCCCCGTTAAGGTATCACCGGGGGTATAAAATCTTTGTTACACCTTTCAATAAGCCCAAGGATCTCTTCCCTGCCCTCTCCGGTATTGCTGCTGCTGATTATGATGGGCGGAAGGGGCTCCCACTGTGCTGACAATCCTTTCTTGTACTCGGCAAGATGCCGGTTAAGAAGTCTGCGCGACAATTTATCAGATTTTGTAAATACCAGGCAAAACGGCAGCCGGTTCTCCCCTATCCACTGAAGAAAGGAGATGTCGTTTTTCATTGGTCCATGACGAATATCCAGCAAAATAAAAGAACAGAGCAGGTAGGGGCGTTTGGTCAGATAATCCCGGATCGTTTTTTCCCATTTTTTTTTCACCGCCACCGGGACCTTTGCAAAACCATATCCCGGAAGATCTGTCAGAAACCAGGAATCATTGATCAAAAAATGATTGATCAAGCGGGTTTTGCCAGGCGAGGCCGACGTCTTGGCCAGCTTTCCATGCCCCGTGATCATGTTGATCAACGATGATTTCCCAACGTTGGAGCGTCCTAAAAAGGCATATTCCGGATACTTTTCCCCGGGACAGCCCTTATGGTTTGCGGAACTTTTTACAAAGGTCGCCGACCTGATTACCATCACTTGCTTGGCTTATAGGTATTTACATGCCGTTTGGCTTTGTCTTGGTATATGTCTTTTACGGTAACCATGATGCCGGTCTCTTCCACCCCGCCAAAACCCTCATTAAATGCCGTGCCAAAGGTTTTCATCGTAGGACTTAGCCCCATATACGAATTAAACAGCGGAGGTATGTTCTCATCGCGCTGCCTGACTTTTTGCGACAATATCTTGTAATTCTCTTCAAACGAATTGCCCGTAAACTCTTTCTCCAACTGATCAAACGGCGTGTGAATTTGTAAAGGTTCATGTGGCCACAGAAGCTGGTCTTTATCCGGGAAAAAGCGATGCATGAAAAACAGGATGAGGTCGCGGGCAAATGGGTCAAACTGCCTGAACATGGTCACTTTTCCAAGAAAATATGCCAGTCGGGGATAATCGACTGCCAGGCCACCCAAACCGTCCCAAAGATTGTCAAGCGAATAAATACTTTTGCGGTTCTCGCGCGAGGGTTGATAAGCCGGTTGAACAAAAGAGCGTCCCAGTTCAATGGTGTAGGGCAAATAGTCGTCAAGAAAATGCCTGGAGAACCCGAATAATTGGGCCGTAGCCATACGAGGGGTCCCGTCATTTTCCCTGGGCACTTCCCAGCAACACATATAGCGGTATCCGCCAACAATCTCTTCTGCGGCCGGATCCCATACGATTAACTGGTTATAAGGCACGGCAGCATAATCATAATCATCCAGGTCCAGTGCTTTGCCTGTTCCCCCACCAGCCTTTCTGAACGAAAGCTCACGCAGGCGTCCTACTTCGCGAATGGCATTTGGCGAATCGTGGGCAGTGATAATATAAATCTCATTGCCCGCTTTATTTGTTGTTCTGAAAAATCTGTCTTTATTTAATTCTTCTTTTAGCAACGCCCGGTCGACCGGGGATATAATCTCCATTTCCTTATTTGCCTCTGTCATTCGATTCGGTATTAAGCATTAAACGAAAGCTTACCTTCAGGCAAACCATACACATGTTCTTTTACTTTTTGTGCCCATTCCCGGTGACTGTATGCTTTTGTAAATGTTTGATGGGGAATGGGTTCGCCAATGATGATCCGGAGCCTCTTGTTTTGTTGTTTAAACATCTCATCGGGCAAAAACAGCATTTCCACATTAAACTTAATGCCCAGCCGCTTTCGCCACAGGGCTAAATTATAGAAAAAACCGGAATTCTTGCCTTCTATGTATACCGGAATCACATCCCGTTTGTGTTGAACCGCCTTGGCAACAAAGGTTTTTTTCCATTCCAGGTCGCGGATCTCTGAACCCTGCCGCCTCGATACCAGTCCTGCAGGAAAGATCAGGATCAACCCCTCGGAGGCAAAATACGATTCCAGTATCTGCACCATCTCGGCGGTGTTGCGCCCGTGTTTATTTACCGGGATGAACAATTCACGCAAATTATGCAATTCAAGCAAGAGGTCATTGGACAGGAACTTTAAGTCAGGCCTTTTTTTGCCGACCACATGCATCAGGGCCATGCCATCGAGCCCGCCCAGGGGGTGATTGGCTACAAGTATGTGACGGCCACCGGCAGGGAGGTTTTCGGAAAGTTCAAGCTCGATGTCCATTTCAAATCGTTCGATCAGGGCCTTCTCAATAAATTCAAGCCCCCTGAAGTCTTTCAGGTACGCCAACTCTTCATTAATCTGGTCCTGACATACGATTCGTTGCAGATACCGGATTAAAAAGCCGGGGATAAACCGGTACATTTTCCCGGCATTTGCCCTGAGAACTTTGTCCAAATCTACACGTTCAAGTTTTTTTGGTTCCATGACAAGACGATCTGATATGCTGCTTTGCCACATGCGGGGACCCATAATGAATCCCTGCGTGGATTTCAACCTATGCAAAAATAAAAAAAACATGGGAACTATGTCACAGGTCAAATTCCGGTGGTCAAAAGCACAAAAAAGAAGAAAAACAAAGGCGCAACACAAGTTGTCATATTTCGCTGTTTTTCAATACCTTAAAGAGCAATATGAGTTCTTAACTTTTGTATGGGCATAAAAAAGTTATCAACAATGTGGTAAAAAGTGGGGAAAAGTGGTAATTTTATTCATATATTTACACATCCAAAACAATATGATGTAAACATGACAAAGCAACTGCTTGGCGAATTTGAATGCAAAATCGATGCAAAAGGGCGCTTCATGCTTCCTTCGGGTCTAAAAAAACAACTGGGTGCCAGCGACCAGGAACGTTTTGTCATAAACCGCGGTTTTGAAAACAACCTCACGCTTTATCCCGAAAGCGAATGGTTGAAAATATCCCGTGAAGTTAACACATTAAACCTCTATAACAAAAAAAACAGGGAGTTCGTGCGCTACTTTTTCCGTGGCGCCAGCGAACTCAGACTGGACTCAGCCGGAAGGCTGTTGCTGCCAAAACCGTTGATTGAGTATGGTGGTATAGGCAGGGAGATCGTTCTTTTTGCTTACGGACAACGCATTGAATTGTGGGCCAAAGAAGCTTATGAGGGAATGCTGGCCAGTGAACCTGATGATTTTTCCGCACTCGCCGAGGAAGTGATGGGTAAAATAAACCAAGAGTCCGGAGGTGATGATGCATGATTATCACAAGCCAGTGATGATTCGGGAAGCCATCGAGGGCCTTCATGTGGTTCGCGGGGGCACATATGTAGACGCTACTTTTGGCGGAGGCGGACACGCCCTGGCCATCCTGGAACGTCTTGGAGACGGACGGCTGATCGCCTTTGACCAGGACGATGATGCCACCCGGAACATTCCCGAAGACCAGAGACTTCTTTTTGTAAACCACAACTTCAGGTATATGAAAAATTTCCTGAAGCTGCACGGATATATACCTGTTGACGGCATTCTCGCCGATTTGGGTGTGTCATCGCATCAGTTTGACCAGGCATCCCGTGGGTTCTCGGCACGATATGATGGTCCGCTGGACATGCGAATGAACAAGATGGCAAAAACGACGGCCAGGGAAGTACTCAATACATACGAGCCCGACAAACTGGCCGGCATGTTTCGCATGTATGGTGAACTGAGGAATGCTGCCGGAATAGCCTCGGCTATTGTGGGCTTCAGGGAACAACAAGCGCTGGAAACCACCGGACAGCTTGCCGGCCTGCTGAAACCGATGGCACCAAGAGGCAGGGAGAACAAGTATCTGGCACAGGTATTCCAGGCCATACGGATAGAAGTGAACAATGAACTGGAAGCCCTGAAGGAGCTTTTACTGCAAAGCGACAAGCTGTTGAAAGCAGGTGGGCGGCTGGTGGTGATTTCCTATCATTCGCTTGAAGACAGGCTCGTTAAACATTTTATGAAGACCGGGAATTTTGAGGGAAAAGCAAAAAAAAATTTTTACGGCAGCTTGCTAAGCCCATTCAGGCCGGTCTCAAAATTGCAAACCGCAGGCAAAGCAGAGCTCAACACAAATCCCAGGGCCAGAAGCGCCAAGCTAAGGATTGCTGAAAAAAACCCTTTTCCGAATGACAACGAACCAATATAAACAACAGGAAAAACCAAAGTCATCCAATCAGAAAGCCGGGCTGGGCCGTTTTTTTTTCGACATGCTGGACGGAAGCATGCTGACCAAAAACACCAACAGTGCGGTAATGCCATTCATCCTTTACCTGTCGGGCCTGGCCCTCTTCCTGATATTCAACACCTATTATGCGGAAGGAAAAGCCAGGGAAGCCGATCAACTCAGGCGCGAAATGACGCAACTGCGCATCAGGTACATCCACACAAAATCGGAATACATGTACCTGACACAGCAATCGGAAATTGCACGGCAGCTGAGGCCGGAGGGTTTTGTAGAATCGCTTGAGCCACCAAGGCCCATAAGCCAAAAAGGACATGACAAGGGTCTGATTGGAAGATTGTTTTCAAACCAGTAAATCAACCGAAGCGCGTGGAGCAAAATAGTGACATATTGTGGCGAATGCAGCTGATCTACCTCCTGATGGTCCTATTTGGGATATTGATCTTCGGAAAAGTGCTCTACATTCAATTTGTTGAAGGAGATCACTGGAGGGAGCAGGCCCGGAAAACCACCATGCGTTATGAAAATATTGATGCGGCAAGGGGGGATATTTTTTCGGACGACGGCATGTTGCTTGCCACCAGCTTGCCTATATATGAGATAAGGATGGATCTCAGCAAAGAGATCACGTCTGATGATTTGTTTTACAAGGAGGTGGATGCCCTTTCGTTGCAGTTGTCACGGCTTTTTGACGACCGGAGTGCCGCCCGTTACCGTGCCGACCTTGTGCGGGCCCGGCAGAACCAGGAGCGGTATTACCTGTTGAAACGGAATGTCAGCTGGACACAACTGGCACAACTCAGGACTTTCCCTTTGCTTCGATTGGGGCAATATCGCGGCGGATTGATTGTGATTGAACGCGCAAGACGCGAAATGCCATACAAAACACTAGCGGCCAGAACCATCGGTTATGAGCGCGAAGGGATATATGTAGGCCTGGAGGGTGCCTACCGGGAATACCTTGAGGGGATCCAGGGAAAAAGACTCATGCAGCGTATCAGTGGGGGCAACTGGATGCCCATCAGTGACCAGAATGAGATTCATCCGCAAAACGGCATGGACCTGGTCACCACCATCAACGTACACATACAGGACATCACCGAGAAAGCACTGCTCAGGCAACTCGAACGTTTCAGGGCCGACTTCGGAACGGTTGTGGTCATGGAAGTATCCACAGGAAAGATAAAAGCCATTTCCAACCTGTCGGCAAACCCCGGCAGCAACAGATATGAAGAGTCTTACAATTTTGCCATCGGATATGGGACTGAACCCGGTTCTACCTTTAAATTGCCGGTACTGATGGCTGTCCTTGAAGATGGCCGGGTCAGTCCGTATGATTCCGTGGATACAAAAGACGGGCGTATCGCCTATGCTGACCGGATCATGCGTGATGTCAATGAAGAGGGGCACGGTGTCATTACCCTGCACGAAGCCTTTGAGGTATCTTCCAATGTAGGCATTTCGAAGGTCATTGTCGAACATTACCAGGATGACCCCCAACGTTTCATCAACCGGCTCAGGCGCATGCACATAGACAAACCGCTGGAAGTTGAAATAGCCGGAGAAGCACAACCGGTGATCCGGAACGCCGGAGACCCGGGCTGGTCAAGTGTTTCCCTTCCATGGATGTCTATCGGCTATGAAGTATCCCTCACCCCTTTGCAAACCCTGGCATTCTACAATGCTGTGGCCAATAACGGCCGCATGATGAAACCTATGTTTGTAAGTGAGATCAGGCAATCGGGACGTACTGTCAAACGGTTCTCCCCAGTAGTGATCGACAGCTCCATTGCCGGCTCATCCACCATCAGGCAAGTCCGGCAGATGCTCGAAGGGGTGGTGAAAAACGGCACGGCACGCAATATTCGCACAGAGGCTTATCCCATTGCCGGAAAAACCGGGACAGCCCAGGTGGCTCAAACCGCCAGGGGGTATCAAACATCTTCCGGGGTAAATTACCAGGCCACTTTCGTGGGCTATTTCCCGGCCGACAACCCCGTATATAGCTGTATTGTGATGATCCACAATCCAAAAGGCTGGATTTATACCGGCAGCCAGGTGGCAGCACCGGTATTCAGGCAAATTGCAGACCGATTGTATGCCGCCCGGCTTTTCATTCCGGAAGCCACACCCGAAACGGATGCACGTGCCCATTTGCCAGGCTTCAGAAATGGCCACCTGGGCGACATGCAAACAATTTACAGTGAATTGGGTGCGCACATGACGGGCGAACCCAGCACATATTGGGGCGGGGCAAGGGCATCTGCCGATACGGTTGTGTTCAGCGAGCGGCAGGTTATTGAGAACCTGGTGCCCGAAGTAGTGGGGATGGGGCTTAAAGACGCCTTTTTTGTCCTTGAAAATGCGGGTATGCGGGTAAGGTTCAGCGGAAGGGGTACGGTACGAAGACAGAGCCTGCGGCCGGGCACAAGGATACAACCGGGAAGTGTGATATACATTGAACTATGGTAATATGCAGAAAGCTTACAAATATCTTGCGGACATCATTTACAGGACAGGGATTGTCGAGACCATCGGAACCACCCAGCGTGAGATCACCATGGTGGTGTCAGATTCACGAAAAGTAAGCGACGGAGCATTGTTTGTTGCCGTGAAGGGTTTGACCACAGATGGGCATCAATACATAGACCAGGCAATAACCGGCGGGGCAAAAGCCATTTTATGCGAAAGCATGCCCGGGTCGCAGGCAGAGGATATCAGCTACATCAGGGTCAATGATACCAGCAAGGCCCTGGGAATTGCCGCCGCCAATTTTTATGACCATCCTTCGCAAAAACTAAAGCTTATCGGGGTAACCGGAACAAACGGAAAAACCACCGTGGTACGTATGCTTCATGAGGTGTTTGCCCGGCTCGGCCACCGGTGCGGGCTCATGTCCACCATCAGCAATGTGATTGTTGACCGTGAAATGGCCACCAGCTATACAACACCTGATGCATTAACCACAAATCGCTTGCTGGCACAAATGGTGGAAGCAAAATGTACGCTTGCTTTTATGGAAGTCAGTTCTCATGCCCTGGCACAATCCCGAACAGAAGGACTTCAGTTTGCAGGCGCCGTTTTTACCAACCTGAGTCATGACCACCTCGATTACCATAAAACCTTCAAGGAATATTTAAAAAGCAAACAGTTGCTGTTCAACAAGCTGGGCGCATCATCCTTTGTGTTGACCAACCTTGACGACAAAAACGGGATGATCGTAGTGCAAAATACGGCCGCCAATGTAAAAACATACAGCCTTAAAGCCATGGCCGATTTTAAGGGCAAGCTTTTGGAAAACAGTTTTTCAGGCATGCACATCCATATCAGGCATACCGGGCTCTGGTGCAAGCTGACGGGAACATTCAACGCCTACAATATCCTGGCGGTATACGGCACAGGGATAATCCTCGGCAAACAGGAGGATGAACTGCTCACTGCGATCAGCACCTGCACGCCCCCGGAGGGCCGTTTTGATTATTTTGTCGGGAAGAACAAGGTGATCGGCCTTGTAGATTATGCCCATACCCCCGATGCCATTAAAAATGTACTTGAAACCATCAACGAATTACGCACAGGCAACGAGAAACTGATTACGGTGATCGGATGTGGAGGCAACCGGGACAAAAAGAAGCGGGGTCCGATGGCAGCCATTTCCGCAAGCTACAGCGACAAAGTGATTTTTACAAGTGACAATCCCCGCGACGAAAATCCGGAAGATATCATTGGGGACATGGTCGATGGCCTGGAACTAAACCCAAGCCTGAAATCAAAACACATCGTCATTACAAAGAGGGAGGAGGCAATCAATATTGCCTGCATTATGGCAGCTGCCGGGGACATTGTGCTGGTGGCAGGCAAGGGGCATGAGAAGTACCAGGAAATCGGAGGAAAGAAATACCCATTTGATGACAAAGCGATCTTGCAAAAGCTATTAAACAGATAAGGATGCTGTACACATTATTTGAATTTCTTGATCAGAATTTTGACATTCCCGGGACCGGGGTATTTCAGTATATATCCTTCAGGGCAGGCATGGCCCTGATATTCTCACTGTTTATCACCATGATTTCAGGCAAACGGATTATTGACTTCCTGCACCAGAAACAAGTGGGGGAACCAGTGAGGGATTTGGGCCTCGAAGGACAAATGAAAAAACAAGGAACCCCGACCATGGGCGGGCTTATCATTATTGCCGCCATTGTGATTCCAACCCTGCTTTTTGCCCGGCTCAACAACATATACATCCTGCTGATGCTCATATCTACCCTCTGGCTCGGAGCCATTGGTTTTTTAGATGACTATATCAAGGTATTCCGCAAAGACAAACAGGGCTTACAGGGTAAATTCAAAATATTGGGGCAAATCCCCCTGGGTATCATTGTCGGGGCCACCCTGTATTTTCACGACGGCGTGGTGATTAGGGAAAAGACCGATATACCGCTTGAATTCATCAGCACCACAGAAATTCTTGAACTGGAGGGGGTTTCAAGGGCAGACTCCCCATTCCCGATAGAATCAGTCAAGTCAACCAAGACCACCATACCCTTTTTCAAGGACAATGAATTTGATTATTCTGTCTTGCTGGCTTTTCTTGGTCCTGGATATGAAAGATGGGTCTTTTTGATTTTCATCCCGATTGTAATACTGATCATCACCGCAGTATCGAACGGAACCAATATCACCGACGGACTGGACGGGCTGGCCACCGGGACATCGGCCATTATCGGGGTGACTCTCGGCATCCTTGCTTATGTTTCAGGAAACATGGTATTTGCCGATTACCTGAACATTATGTACATACCCAACACCGGCGAACTGGTTATTTTCATTGCAGCCATGGTGGGGGCATGCATCGGTTTTCTGTGGTATAATTCCTATCCGGCGCAGGTGTTCATGGGAGATACGGGCAGTCTTTCGCTGGGCGGTATCGTTGCCGTGTTTGCCATTGTGATCAGGAAAGAACTGCTGATCCCCATATTGTGCGGGATATTTTTCATAGAAAGCTTGTCTGTGATCTTGCAGGTTAGCTGGTTTAAATTCACCAAAAATCGTTTTGGTGCCGGCCGGCGGATTTTCCGGATGGCACCCCTGCATCACCACTACCAGATGAAAGGACTGCACGAAGCCAAAATTGTCCAACGCTTTTTTATCGCAGGCATTATTCTGGCAGTATTTGCTGTCATCACGTTAAAACTAAGATAGTCAATTTATTATCAGAAGAAGTGAACATATGAATACCCTTGAACAAACTTTAACAGAAAGGAAAAACATCTGCAATGGCATGGCAGGGACGATTGCGGGCCGCCTGATTGATGTCCGCAAACAAGGAATCAAGGAAAGCCTCGACGGATTTCAGAATATTCCACACCGTCTTGAAGACGTGGCGACAGTCAGGGGGATCCAATTCATAAATGACAGCAAGGCAACCAACCTGAACGCCCTCTGGTATGCCCTGGAGAGCATGCGCAGCCCGGTAATCTGGCTTGCCGGAGGACAGGACCCGGGAAATGACTATTCCATTGTGGCACCGCTCGTTAAGGAAAAAGTCAAGGCCATGATTTGTTTAGGGGTCGACAATGCCAATGTAGTCAGGTTTTTCCGTGACATCACCCAGCCCATTTTTGAAACAAGGGAGATGCACGTGGCGGTAAACATCGCATATGAACTCGGAGACCCGGGCGACGTGGTTTTGCTTTCACCGGCCTGTGCAAGCTTTGACCTTTACGACAACTACGCCGACAGGGGATCACAGTTTAAAAAAGCAATCTATGAACTGTAAGCACTCAAACAAGATGTAACAAACATCAATCTATGCTGGCTATCCCAAAACATATCAAAGGAGACCGGACCATCTGGGTGGTGGTGTTCTTTTTATACATCGTTTCCATTCTTGCGGTTTACAGTTCCACAGGAACCCTGGCCTACCGTTTCAGGGCCGGGAACACCGAATACTATCTGATCAAACATTTGGTCATCACTGCTTTTGGGCTTGGCTTGATGTTTCTGGCACATCAAATAAGGTACACCTATTATTCCAGAGTCTCGCAACTGGCACTGTTTGTGGCCATCCCCCTGCTGTTATTCACCCTGGTGAAGGGTACAAGCATTCATGAGGCCCAACGCTGGATCACGTTGCCCATTGTAAATCTCAGTTTCCAGAGTTCCGATTTTGCCAAACTGGCCCTCATCATGTATCTGGCCAGAATGCTGACCCGCAAGCAGAGAGTGATCAAAGACCTGCATCAATCATTCATTCCAATGGTGCTGCCTGTTGTGCTGGTTTGCGGCCTGATACTCCCGGCCAACTTCTCGACCGCAGCCATTCTGTTTATCAGTTGCATTGTCCTGATGTTTATTGGCCGTGTCAAAACAGGTCATATCATGGCATTGACCGGGATAGCTATTGCCGGGGCAGCCATTTTTATAACCATATTGACTGTGATGCCGGAAAGTGGCAGGGTCCGCACCTGGCAAAGCAGGGTAAACACCTACCTTGACAAAGAAAACAGCGATACATACCAGGCGGACCAGGCAAAAATTGCCATCGCCAGCGGAGGCATTGTCGGAAAACTTCCAGGCAACTCCACCCAGCGGAATTTCCTGCCACAGGCATACTCCGACTTTATTTATGCCATCATCATAGAGGAATATGGTTTGACCGGAGGCTTCCTGATCTTGTTGTTTTACCTGATATTATTATACCGTGGGATCAGGATTGCGCACAAAAGCCCCGGCACATACGGTGCATTGCTGGCCGTTGGATTGAGTTTCAGCCTTGTGTTCCAAGCCATTATTAACATGGCTGTGGCGGTAAACCTATTGCCTGTTACCGGCCAGCCTTTGCCACTTGTTAGCATGGGGGGTACATCCCTTTGGTTTACAAGCCTGGCCATTGGCATTATTTTAAGTGTAAGCAGATCCATTGAACAAAAAGAAACGGTGCATGACAACACCTATACGAACGGATAGGCCGCTCAGGGCCATTATTGCCGGAGGAGGTACGGGAGGGCATGTCTTTCCGGCCATTGCCATTGCACTGGCCTTGAAGAAGAAGACAACTCATGCCCGGATTCTTTTTGTGGGGGCTAAAGGCCGTATGGAAATGCAAAAAGTACCCAAGGCAGGATTTCATATCATCGGCTTGGATATAGCCGGGTTACAGCGCCGCTTCAGCTGGCAGAATTTTCTGTTGCCCTGGAAAATCGTTAAAAGCCTGGCAGGAGCAAGACAGATTGTCAGACGGTTTAAACCGGACATTGTGATTGGCGTGGGCGGATACGCCAGTGGGCCGGTGCTTTGGGCGGCTGCCAGACTAAAGATCCCCATCGTGATACAGGAACAGAATTCTTTTCCCGGAATCACCAACAGGATGTTTGGCAAAAAGGCTGACAAGATCTGTGTGGCCTATGAAGGAATGGATAAATTTTTCCCAAAGCAGAAACTGTTCCTGACAGGTAACCCTGTAAGGAATGACGTGGTAAATACAGCAGGCAAAAAGAAAAAAGCACTGAAACATTTTGGCATGTCCTCCGAATATCCCGTGTTGTTCGTCACAGGTGGAAGCCTTGGTGCTCGAACCATCAACGAAAGTGTAAAAACCCACATCAATCTGCTGGCGAAAAAAAACATACAACTGATCTGGCAGACAGGGACCGCATTTTACCAGGAAGCCCTGGCATCGGTTCCGCGAAAGTCAAGGAACTTCAGGGCCCATATCAGTGCTTTCATAGACCGGATGGATTATGCTTATGCAGCCGCCGACCTGGTGGTAAGCCGTGCCGGTGCCATTGCCGTGTCGGAGATATGCACGGTGGGCAAACCTGCCATACTCATCCCCTCTCCGAATGTGGCCGAGGACCACCAAACAAAGAATGCCATGGCTTTGGTCAACCATCATGCGGCCGTTTTAATCAGGGATGATGAAGCACAAGAAAAACTCGGGCCGGAGGCAAGCCGGCTCATATTTGACGAAAATAAAAAACAACGCCTGAGGGAGAAAATAGCAGGCATGTCGTACCGGAATGCCGCGGAGGTGATTGCGGAAAGTGTTTTAGAGGTAATTAGTAGATAGTATTAAGTATTTAGTAATTAGTATTTGGTTTTTAGTAGTTAATTTTAACGAAAAATGTGCATGAAGGGTATTGATCATATAACAAACATGTATTTCCTGGGGATCGGGGGCATCGGAATGAGTGCGCTTGCCCGGTATTTCTATACCCGGGGGGTGCATGTGAGTGGTTATGACAAGACACCCTCGGCAATGACCCGTGCCCTTCAGTCGGAAGGCATCGTGGTAAGCCATTCGGACGACCCGGCCTGTCTTGCCTCAGAACCGGAACTGGTGGTTCGCACCCCAGCTGTGCCGACCAGTACAAAACTATACAGGCATTTTCAGAAACACGGGGTTCCCATGATGAAACGGGCCGAAGTTCTGGGCAATCTGTCGGCATCCTTGCCTACCATTGCGATTGCAGGCACCCACGGCAAAACAACCATCAGTGCCATGCTCACACATATCCTAAAAACCGCAGGCATCCCGTGCATCGCTTTCCTGGGAGGCATCAGCACCAATTACAACACCAACTATATCGGGGAACCCAACCCTCATTGGCTGGTGGCCGAAGCGGATGAGTACGACCGCTCATTTTTGCATTTATCGCCTCAGCTGGCGTTAATCACTGCCATCGACCCCGACCACCTGGATGTTTATGGCAACAAAGAGGGCCTGCTGGAGTCCTTCTCGATTTTTGCAAAGCGCCTGCCTCCAGGAGGCACCCTGATCACCGGAAAAGGCATTGAGGGCATGATATTTCATCAAGGCAAACAATTACAATATCATCCGGAAGCACCGGCCGACTACTACATGGGGAAGATCGCTGTGCACGAAGGGATTTATCATACAAGTTTCCATGGAAAACTGGAGATTGGACATGTGCGCAGCGGACATCCCGGCCGCCATAACCTGGAAAACGCATTGGCGGCAGCTGCACTGGCCCACCAGGCAGGTGTGCCGGCCTACGCCATAAAAAGTGCACTCAAAAGCTTCCGGGGTGTCAAACGCAGATTTGAAATATGCCTGCAAACAGAAGACACTATTTATATAGATGATTACGCCCACCATCCCGAAGAGATCAGCAGATGCATCGCTTCGGCCCGGGAGATGTGGCCCGGGAAAAAGATCACAGGTGTGTTTCAGCCGCACCTGTATTCCAGGACCAAAGACCTTGCCGGAGATTTTGCAGAAAGCCTGGCACAACTGGACGAACTCATTTTACTCGACATATACCCTGCCCGCGAAACCCCGATTGAAGGGGTTGATGCCCATATGCTGCTCAAAAAAATCAACATGGACCATGCCGCCTATTGCCCGCGCAACGAACTGCTTGACCGGTTAAATGCAAGGGAAACGGAGGTTTTGATCAGCATGGGGGCAGGAGACATTGACCGTTTTGCCGAACCAATCACGCAACTGTTAAAAAACAAGGCGCTCAAATGATTAAAAAGATCATATATGTGTTGCTTTCACTGGCATTGTTTGCCGGGCTGGTCCTGCTCCTTGGCTTTACAAGGGGAAACAATATGCAAAACCCCGTGCTTCAGATGGACATAAAGGTGCAGAGCCGGAGCGGAAACCATTTTATTGGCCCCGGGCATATCAGGGATCTGGTCATCGAGCATTTCGACACCCTTGAGGGCAGGCACCTGGACCCCGCATTGCTGCGAGAGCTCCACGGCATTATAGTCAACATCGACCATATTGACCATGCAAAAGTTTATCGCACCATCAATGGGCAACTTAAGCTGGACATCACGCTGCGGGATCCAATGATACGGATCATTAACCGGGACAACCAAAGTTTTTACCTGGACACACATGGCAATATGTTTCCGCTCGCAAGCGGTTATTCCGCCAGGGTTTTGCTTGCAACCGGAAGCATCCCGGCTGCCTATTCACCAGGGCAACACATATTGTCGGCAACAGACGGGGAACCGGAGAAACAGGTTTTGCAGGGCCTGTTCAAACTGGCCACCTACATTTATGAGGATTCTTTCTGGAATGCTTTTATAGATCACATCATGGTTCTGCCAAACGGAAAGTTTGAACTGATCCCCAAAAACGGGGTGCACACAATCCAGTTCGGGGATGCCACATACATGGAATCCAAATTCGACAGGCTCCGTGCCTTCTATATTCATGGCTTGTCGACCCTGGGTTGGTACCAGTACAGCAGGATCAATGTGGAATTTAATCAACAAATCATTTGTTCAAAATAATAAAGAATATGGAATCATCTGAAATCATTGTAGGATTGGATATTGGCTCAACAAAGATCGCCTGCATCGTGGGACGCAGGAACGAATACGGGAAAGTGGAAATTCTGGGTCTTGGACGGGCGGACTCTTTGGGTGTGAACAGGGTTGTGGTGGAAAACATCCAGCATACGGTCAATTCTATTGAAAAAGCTGTGTCTGAAGCAAGCCAAAACTCAGGAGTGGAAATCAAGGTCGTCAATGTGGGTATCGCCGGACAACATGTCCGCAGTCTGCAGCACAGGGGGAATATCATGCGCAATAGCATTGAAGAAGAGATCTCTCAAAACGACATCGACAACCTTGTGGAAAACATGTACAAGCTGGCCTTGCCCCCCGGCGAAGACATCATTGATGTGATTCCGCAGGAATTCATTATCGACGGCCAGCAGGGGATCCGTGAACCCATCGGCATGTCTGGCAATTGCCTGGAAGCCAATTTTCATATCATCACCGGAAAGGTTGCCGCGGCAAAAAACATAAAAAAATGTGTAACCAAAGCAGGCCTTGAGGCTTCAGATATGATCCTCGAACCCCTGGCCTCTTCAGAAGCAGTGCTCAGTGAACAGGAAAAAGAAGCCGGAGTGGTGCTGGTGGATATTGGCGGTGGTACGACCGATATGGCCATCTTCCAGGAAGAGATTATCCGCCATACGGCAGTAATCCCGTTGGGAGGGAATGTGATCACCGAAGACATCAAGGAAGGCTGTTCTATTATCAAGAACCAGGCCGAGGCCCTGAAAAAAAGTTTCGGCTCAGCGCTTGCCAGCGAAAACAAGGACGAAGAGATAGTCTCCATACCCGGATTAAAAGGGCGCGAACCAAAGGAAATTTCACTGAAGAACCTTGCGCATATCATCCAGGCACGCATGGAAGAGATCATCGAACATGTGTATTATGAAATCAAGGCCTCGGGCTATGAAAAAAAGCTTATCGCCGGCATTGTCCTCACCGGGGGCGGCAGCCAGCTAAAACACGCAGCACAGCTTACCGAATTTATTACCGGTATGGACACCCGCATCGGGTATCCCAACGAACACCTTGCCAAATCTCCTTCGGGAGAGGTGGGAAGTCCAATGCATGCAACCGGCGTGGGGTTGGTCATCAAAGGGTTTCAAAAAACAGAATACAAGAAAATACAGCAAAAAAAATCACCAGGGAAAGCCAAACCGCCAAAGGATAGCTTTTTCGACAGGATATTCATCAAAGGAAAGGAATTTTTTGAAAAAGATGCGGAAGCCTGAAAAAAAAAGAAAAACATATACCAGAAAATTTTATGACTATGACCAAAGACATGATTAAATTCGATTTGCCAAAAAACCAGAGCTCAATCATCAAGGTGATTGGTGTTGGCGGCGGAGGCTCCAATGCAGTAAACCATATGTTCCGCCAGGGCATTGAGGGGGTGGACTTCTATGTTTGCAATACCGATGCCCAGGCGTTGGATCAAAGCCCCGTCCCGAACAAAATCCAATTGGGTGTCAGCCTGACAGAAGGAAGGGGTGCGGGCAGCATACCGGAAGTGGGCCGCAACGCTGCCATTGAAGACCTGGACCGTATCAAGGATGCCCTGGGCAACAGCACAAAAATGTTGTTCATCACTGCCGGAATGGGTGGGGGAACCGGAACAGGTGCTGCACCCGTTATAGCAAAAGCATCCAAAGAGATGGGAATCCTGACCGTGGCCATTGTCACCATCCCTTTCTCTTTTGAGGGACGCAAACGGCGGCAACAAGCAGAGTCCGGGATCAGGGAACTCTCTGAAGGAGTAGACACCCTGTTGATCATTTGCAATGACAGGTTGCGCGAACTCTACGGCAACCTCAGTGTAAGTGAAGCTTTTGCCAAAGCCGACAACGTTCTTACCACCGGAGCCAAAGGCATTGCCGAAATCATTACCCTGACCGGCAACATCAATGTTGACTTCGCTGATGTCCGCACCGTGATGTCGGGCAGCGGTGTGGCCATCATGGGCAGCGGAACCGCCGAAGGAGAAAACCGGGCCATTCAGGCCGTTGAAACCGCATTGGCATCGCCGCTTTTGAATGACAACCAGATCACCGGCGCCAAGAATATTCTGCTGAATATTACAAGTGGCGCTGAGGAGGTCCTGATGGACGAAATAAGCGAGATCACCGATTACATCCAGGACGAAGCCGGATTAACCGCAGAGATCATATGGGGTCTGGGAAAAGATGAATCCCTGGAAGCAAAGATCTGCGTGACGCTTGTGGCTACAGGTTTTGGATCCGGTGAAGCAATTGAAACAGACAGGAAAAAGGAGAACAAAAAGGTAATGCCCCTGGAGGAAGCGGAAAAAGAAGACACCAAACAGCAGGTGATCGAATGGGATGGGCCGTTTGATGAGGACCCGCCTGAAGCGGAGCAAAAAATGACCCTGAAAATAAAACCGGCAAAAGACCCTGAAGGCCGCCGCAACCTGAAAACCCAGAAAACCGGGACCAATACGGTTATTGAACAAAAGCTTGAACAGTTTAAAAACCAACTCGCCAGCCGCAAAACCACTGCACCTGACTTAACGCCCGCTGATAGCAGCCAAATTTCACACGGGGATCTGCACCTGCGCATCAAGGAGAGGGAAGAGCGTCTGAAACATCTCAGCATCCAGATAAAAACCCCGGAAGGATTGGCTGACCTGGAAAACCAACCGGCCTATATCAGAAGGAAAGTGAACCTAAACCCGGTGCCTGCCAGTCACGAGTCAAATGTTTCACGCTTTACACTCAATGAGTCGGAAGACAAAAAATCACAAATCAAATCGAATAATTCTTTTTTGCACGACAATGTAGATTGAATATTGCCAGCAAATTCACATTAAACACATTGAAGCAGGCAAACAATACAAAAACTTTAACAGTTGGCTTTAATTTATTACTTTTGTCCCGGAAAGATTACTGCACATGTTTATCAGACAAACCATGAAATTTTCGGGAAATTACCTGTATCTGTCTGGCCTGCTTGCCCTTGTCATGGCGTTCACAGCCTGTGACACGGATGACCCCGAGGCCAGGGCCGCAAAAGACAGGAAAAAGATCCTTGACTACATAGAGGAGCACAACCTGGACGCTTACGAGGTTGAAGGAGGGGTCTTTATTGTGATCGAGGTGGAGGGGAGCGGATCGCACCCCCACGAAGGAAGTACGGTAAGAATGAACTATCAGGGGTACCTGCTTGATGACACCCTGTTTGATTCAGCCAACAATGCAAATATCTATCTTCCCAATACCGTGAGGGGGTTCAGGATAGGGGTGATGGAGTTCCGCCGCGGCGGCAAGGGGATGATTCTGATCCCTTCGGGCATGGGTTATGGCGAAACCGGCACCGCAAGCATCCCCCGAAACGCTGTACTGATTTTCCATGTTGAGATCATAGACTTTTATTAAACCATTCTATCATTTGAGCCATGGCAAGCAAAAAGAACCTTAAAAAAGACATCAATTACCTTGTTGATGAAGTGATTGGAACATGCATGATGCATGAGGCACTTAATCAGAAAAAAACCGGGGATCAGATGGATAAGATCATCCTGGACATGATGGAATTCAGAGAAAAAATGCTGGATAAGGTAAACAATCCGAACATTGAAGGGGACGAAAAAAAGGCCCTGAAAAAATATTACAAGGACTTATACACCGAATTGCTTGATAAGGTAAACGGCGTATTTGAAAAACTAGAAGTCACCACAGAATGAGGTGAAGCCCTGTTTGGCGGTATGAAGGCGCAAAAGCGCCTTTTTTAGTACATACAGGATCGACACAACGGAGTAAAACAGGCCATCATGAGAAACAAAAAAAGGGCCCCCTCAAAAAGTTTTGGCCAAAAACCCAGGCCACGGTCAAGGGGTTTGCGGAAAACCCAGGATACGGAACCCCAGATAAGACTGAACAAGTATATAGCCAATGCGGGCATATGTTCCAGGCGCGAGGCCGATGTGCTGATCAGGAAGGGAGCCATCAGGGTAAACGGACAAGTCGTCACAGAACTTGGCACAAAGGTAATGCCCGGCGACAAGGTCACATATGGGGAGAAAACACTCAATCATGAGAAAAAAATCTATGTGCTGCTAAATAAACCCAAAGACTATATCAGCACCGTTGATGACCCCCGGGAACGAAAAACTGTCCTGGACCTGCTTGGAAAAACATTCAAAGAACGCCTGTATCCTGTTGGCCGCCTCGACAGGAACACCACGGGGGTTTTGCTGCTGACAAACGACGGGAATCTGACCAAACGGCTGACTCATCCATCGCACCGGGTAAAAAAAATGTATCATGTGCATCTCGACAAAGCCCTGAAAAAGGGTGACATGCTCCGCATCGCCCAGGGATTGGAGCTCGGTGGAGAAAAGGTGATCCCGGACCAGATTGCCTATGCCAACCCTGACAACAAAAAAGAAGCAGGCATCGAACTGCATTCAGGGCAAAACAGGATCGTTCGCAGGGTCTTTTAACACCTCGGCTATAAAGTGACGAAACTCGACCGTGTCATGTTTTCGGGCCTGACGAAAAAAAACCTGCCCCGTGGCAAATGGAGGCAGCTATCTGAAAAAGAGGTCAATATCCTTCAACTTATTTCCTGACCGGGCATGATTGCATTTCCACATGCCAAGATCAACCTGGGCCTGCATGTAGTCAAGCGAAGACAGGACGGATACCATGAGGTGGAAACTGTATTGGTTCCGGTAGGCCTCTGGGATATTCTGGAAGTGATCCCCGCTCCGGATGGCACAACCCGTATGCATGCCACCGGCCTGGAAATCCCCCCGGATGGCAAGCCCAATCTTTGTCTGCGTGCGTATGCATTGCTTTGCGAGGAAATGACCGGAACCGGGGCCGGCCATAAAAAACAACCATTGCCGCCGGTACACATACACCTGCACAAAAACATCCCGCCCGGTTCGGGCCTTGGCGGCGGCAGTTCCGACGCGGCCTTTACCCTTGGGCTACTGAATAAGGTCTTTGACCTGAAAATATCCCCTGAACGGCTTGCAGGACTGGCTGCCCGCCTCGGCAGCGATTGCACATTCTTTTTACAAGACAAAACCATGCTGGCCACCGGCCGGGGAGAAATACTCCGGCCCCTGCCACCATTGTCCCTTAAGCCATACTCCATTGTGATCGTTGTGCCACCCGTTCACATTGATACAGGCAAGGCCTATGCGCAGATTTCCCAAAAGTATCCTTCAGTTTCCCTGCGCAAAGCCATCAGGAGGCCGTTAAAAGAATGGGGCCAGGCTGTGACAAATGACTTTGAATCGGTCGTCTGCAAAAAACATCCCAGGATTGCTAAAATCAAAAGCACTCTGATCCGGGCGGGTGCCCATTACGCATCCCTAAGTGGCAGCGGTTCGGCCATTTACGGCTTATACCATGCGCCTCCCCCCGTACGCGAACTGAAGGCACTTTTCCCCGACTGCATGGTGTTTTGTGCCGAAACAGCTTTTTCCTAAAAATCATTATTTTTGTGGGCATCACAATGCCATAGTAGACCTGAATTACACACCAAAACCCATATGCCATGCGTAAATTTACTATGATCACCGCCCTGATCTGGCTAATACTTCCTGTTACAAAAGCCAGCGATGTAATGACCACCCACAACATCTTTGACTTAAAAACGGTGGTTGAAGTTTCCATGTCGCCCGATGAGCGATACATTGCCTTCACAGTAAATGTACCCCGGCCATTCACCCATTCTGCCGGTACCGATTACCGGGAACTTTATGTCTATGACCTGGAAACCGGTGAAATCATCCCTTTTATGACTGGTAACCGCCAGATCTTCAGTTTGGGATGGACTCCTGCAGGGGATGCCGTTACGTTCCGTGCAAATTTGCCCGACATTCCGTACGTTCAGGTATACGCCATGAGCCTCCGTGGGGGAGAACCGCGTCCACTTACCGAACATACTGCCAGCGTGTTGGATTATGCTTTCATGGATGATGAAACCCTGGCCTTTGTGTCCATGGGCCAAAGGGATCCCATGCTCCAGGAATTTCGCAGCAAGGGGATTGAGATTGAGGTGTACGAAGAAGAATGGGTTCACCGCAACCTCTATGTGTACAAAATGAATACCGGTGAACTCAGGCAAGTCACCGAAGGGGTAACCGTCTTTGATTTTGTCCTGAGCCCGGATGGCCGCCATGCTGCTGCAGCCATTGCACCCCGGAACCTGGTGGACGACAGTTATATGTTTAAGCGCATCCACCTGGTTGACCTGCAAACCGGCGCCATTGACATGATCATGGAAAATCCCGGCAAACTGGCCAACATGGCTTTTAGCCCAGACGGAAGCAAACTGGCTTTCCGTGCGGCAAGCAAACTGGAAGATTCTGTGGAAGGAAGTCTTTTTGTCATTGACCTGGATTCCCTTGTGACATTTGAGGAACTCCGGAACTATGCCGAAGGGCTGGAATTATCAGTAATAGACTTTGCATGGAAAAACGACAGCACGCTGCTGTTTGCAGCCGAAGAAAGTGTGGACATTGTGTTGAGCCAGCAAAAACTCGATGAAGAAGAGCGGTCCATATTGATTGAAGCCGGTCATGTGGTATTCCGCAGATTCCATTACAACGACGGCAAGGTGATCTTTTCGGGAAACACCTGGGAACATCCCAATGAACTTTATGTATACGACCTGGATGGTGACCTGCTATTGCGCCAGACCGATCACAACCCATGGCTGTCAGATGTCCGGTTGGCCCAACAGCGCAAATTGACCTATTACGCACGCGACGGACACGACATCGAAGGCGTTTTACTCTATCCCATTGATTATGATGAAGAAAAGACTTATCCCCTGATCGTTTACATACATGGCGGTCCGGAAGCAGCCGTTCAGAATGGATGGGTTACCGGTTACGGTACCTGGGGACAGGTTGCCGCGGCCCGCGGTTATTTTTTATTCATGCCCAACTACCGTGCAAGCTCAGGCCGGGGGGTTGATTTCACCATGGCTGGTTATGGCGACCTTGTCGGCGTGGAATACGATGACGTCATTGACGGCATTGACCATCTCATAGAAACCGGCTATGTTGATATTGACAGGGTTGGTATCGGCGGGGGGTCTTACGGAGGATATTTTTCGGCCTGGTCGGCAACACGCCACACCGACAGGTTTGCCGCATCGGTGATGTTTGTCGGAATTTCCAACCAGATATCCAAACGCAATACCACCGACATTCCATGGGAGGATTATTACGTGCACTGGGGTTACTGGACCTACGAAGACTGGGAGGATGTATACAGCCGCAGCCCGGTCAAGTATGCCCACCAAAGCCTTACCCCCACCCTGATCCTGCACGGTGATGCCGACCCGCGTGTGCATCCATCGCAAAGCCTCGAGATGTACAGGGCATTGAAATTACACGGATGTGCGCCCGTCCGGCTGATCTGGTATCAGGGCGAAGGCCACGGCAACCGGCGAAATGTGCACCGGCTTGATTATATTGTACGTACCATGGAGTGGTTCGATTATTTTCTTAACCTGGAAAACCCGCGGGATCAGATGCCGGAGAAGTATCCGGAGGCGGTGTTGCAGAAAGAAGAAGGAAGAAGTAATTAGTAAGAAGTAATTAGTAATTAGTATTATATAAATAGTTATTAGTAGATAATTTGTGTTTATGGCTGTTTCGAAATTAAAGAGGTTTTCCAGGAAGGTTTTTGGGAAATCACTAGACTATATTGAAATCGTGGGCAACCGCCTTCCGCATCCGGCCACAATTTTTGCATTGCTGGCCGGTATCGTGATCCTGATCTCCACCATCAGTTACTGGCTTGGGGTATCGGCGGTTCATCCCGTGGATGGCGAGGTGATTCACGTCAAAAACCTGTTAAGCGCAGACGGCATCCGGTGGATATATACCAATATCCTCCACAATTTCCTTCGTTTTCCCCCACTGGGTTATGTGCTGGTGGTCATGGTGGGCATCGGGTTGGCCGAAGGCACTGGCCTTTTTGCCATCATGATCCGGGCACTGGTACTGGGAGCTCCACCCAAGCTCATTACAGGGGCCGTTGTGCTGGCAGGCATTATTTCGGGACTGGCCGTTGAGGCAGGCTATGTTATCCTGATTCCATTGGGTGCCATGATCTTCCATGGCATTGGCCGGCACCCCATGGCGGGACTTGCTGCTGCGTTTTGTGGCGTAAGCGGGGGATTTGGTGCCAACTTCTTTATCGGTTCCATTGATCCGATCCTGGCCGGTATTTCCACTTCGGCAGCACAACTCATCATTCCCGACATGGTTGTAAATCCGGCCGTGAATTATTACTTCATGATCGCGTCAAGTTTTGTGGTATTGCTTGTCGGGGTTTGGGTAACCGAACGGGTTGTAGAACCCAGGCTCGGCAAATATGAAGGCTCCACCGAACGATTTGCCATTGAACAATTGACCGCACGCGAAAAAAAGGGGCTTCGATGGGCCGGCATTTCAGCCATTGCCTTCTTGATTTTGCTTGCGCTGACTGTTGTACCAGGCAATGGCCTGTTGCGCAATCCTGAAACGGGTTCCGTGTTGCATTCCCCGTTTTTCGACGGCATCATCATCGGCATTATGCTGTTCTTTTTTATTCCCGCCCTGGTGTACGGATACATTGTTGGCACCATCCGGAACGACAAGGACATGATGAAGCACATCATCAAGTCGATGAGTGGCATGGGTTCATACATCGTGCTTGTATTCTTTGCGGCACAATTCGTTTATTTCTTCAATGAGTCGAACCTTGGCCTGATCATTGCCATCAAGGGGGCAGCCGGCCTGCGCGACATTGGTTTTACCGGCCCGGTGCTGATCGCTTCCTTTGTGCTGCTGTCGGCATTTATCAACCTGTTTATGGGCAGTGCCTCGGCCAAATGGGCCATCATCGCACCGGTCTTTATTCCCATGCTGATGCTGCTCGACAATGCCTACCACCCGGGCATCACACAGGCCGCATTCCGCATTGGCGACAGCCTCACCAACCTGGTCACCCCGATGATGAGTTATTTTGCCCTGATTGTAACTTTTGCACAGAAATACGATGAGCGCTATGGCATTGGCACCATTATTTCGACCATGCTTCCCTATACGGTATTTCTGGCTATTGTATGGATCGCAACCCTGATGTTGTGGGTCTGGCTGGGCATCCCGCTGGGGCCCGACGGACCTATTTATATCAATGGGTAGTCTGGCTGGGAGAGCATGTCCCATTATCATTTACTGGCTGAACTCCTTACATTCGTTCCGGCACATCGATGCCGAGCAAAGCCATCCCATTGCGGATGGTGGTGACAGTAAGTTGCGAAAGCAAGAGGCGGAAATCACTGATCCCCTGATCGGGTTCATTCAGGATGGAATAGTCGTGGTAAAACTGGTTGAACTCCCTGGCCACTTCATACACATAATTCGCCACCCTGGCAGGGCTTAGTTCATGGGCAGCCTCCAGGACCACCCCGGGAAATTCATGTAGCCTTTTCAGCAATTCTTTTTCTTTCCCGTTTGGTGAAATGCCTTCCAAAGAACCATATGCATGCTTCAGGCGTCCAGGGCTTGCTTTGCGCAACACAGAACAAATGCGGGCATGGGTATATTGAATGAAGGGACCGGTATTGCCGTTGAAGTCAATCGATTCTTCCGGGTTGAACAACATATTTTTCTGTGGATCCACTTTGAGTATAAAATATTTCAGGGCACCCAACCCGATCACGCGATAAAGTTCCTGTTTATCCGCTTCACTTAAACCCTGTGTTTTGCCCAGTTCTTCAGTGGTTTTACGAGCTGTTGCCACCATTTCATCCATCAGGTCGTCGGCATCAACCACTGTGCCTTCACGCGATTTCATCCTGCCCTGGGGCAATTCAACCATCCCGTAACTCAAGTGGTGGATGGCAGCGGCATAGGGTTTGCCCAATGTATCAAGAACCTTTTTCAGCACGTCAAAATGGTGATTCTGTTCATTGCCCACCACATATATCATTTTTCGGGGTAAAAAATCATCATAGCGCAGCTGGGCGGTACCGATATCCTGGGTCATATACACCGATGTTCCATCGGCCCGGAGCAAAAGCTTTTCATTCAGCTCGTATTCGCTCAGGTCGGCCCATACCGATCCGTCTTCTTTTTCATAAAATGCCCCGGCACGAAGGCCCTCCGAAACAATTTCGCGGCCCAAAAGGTATGTTTCAGATTCGTAATATGTTTTGTCAAATGCCACACCCATTCGCTTGTACGTAACATCAAACCCCTGGTATACCCACTCATTCATTTGCTTCCAAACGGCAAGCACCTCCGGATCACGCGCCTCCCAACGGCGCAATAAGGACCGGGCTTCCTGCATCAGGGGGGCTTCCTTGCGGGCTTCCTCTTCGCTGATCCCCTTGTCTTTCATGAGGGCGTCTACCTGTTGTCGCAGTTTTGTTTCAAAAACCACGTAGTAATCTCCCACCAGTTTATCACCCTTCTTTTCACTACTTTCCGGGGTTTCACCCTGGCCAAACCTGATCCACGCCAACATCGATTTGCATATATGTATTCCCCGGTCGTTGACCAGGTTCACCTTGACCACCTGGTTGCCTGTTCCTTCCAGGAGCAGCGATACGGCATACCCCAGAAGATTGTTGCGGATGTGCCCCAGGTGCAGCGGTTTGTTTGTATTCGGGGAAGAAAACTCCACCACCACAGGCTTTTTCGCTTGCGATGATCTGCCGGGGTCTTCATGCTTCGCAGAGGCGTACCCAAACCGTTCATTGCCCGCTTCCCTGCCCAAAAAATCCAACCAGAACCCGGGCGTGAGTACCATGTTGAGGAATCCTTTGACCACATTATACCCCTCTATTTGTGGAATTTGCCTGAGCAATGTTTGCCCCAGAAGTTCAGCAACTTGTTCCGGGGAACGTTTCAAACATTTTACGAAAGGAAAAACCACCAGGGTCAGGTCGCCGGCAAATTCCTTGCGGGTTTTCTGGAGCAAAATGGTTGTGGGATCAACTTGCTGACCCGATTCCTGCAAAATGCTTTCCGCAACCACTGCAGCAATGTTCTCCTCAATCTTCATATCTTCGGGATTTTAACGGGCCAAAGATACAATTTAAAAGAATAAAACCACCGCGATGCCGAAATAGATCAGCAATCCGGTAATATCCACCATGGTGGTAATGGCCGGGCTGGCAGCCACAGCGGGGTCTCCGCCCAAACGTTTTACAATGAGTGGCAGTGAGGCCCCAATGAGTGTGGCCGATATTACCTGAAGGCTCAGGGCCAGTGAAATTCCAAAGGCGATAAAAAACAAACTGTATTGATCGGGCACATCGGTTTCCCAGGAAAGGAAAAGTATTTTCCCAAAAGCAATAAGGCCGAGAACCACCGACAACAACAAAGCGATGCGGGCCTCCTTAAAAAGGATCATCAGCCAGTTTTTCAGGGTGATCTGTCCAAGTGCCAGGGCACGTATTACCACGGTAGCTGACTGTGAACCGACATTGCCACCAGAGTCTGCCACCATGGGCATATACAATGCCAGAATGATGAGTACCGACATCGCCTCCTCATACCGGTGAATGATCATACCGGAAATTACCCCGATTATGGCCAGGCTTGCCACCCAGGTGATGCGCTTGCGGAAATGGGAAAAGACACTGGTTTCAGGATAGTCCAGGCCATCTTCGTCCGGAACGATCCCCATGAACTTCTCCATGTCTTCGGTCTGCTCGGCCTGGATTACCTCCAGGGCATCATCGTGCCGGACAATCCCGGCCAACTGTCCGTATTTGTTTATGACCGGGATGGCCACCAGGTCGTACTTTTCAATTTTAACGGCCACCGATTCCCTGTCTTCATCCACTTCGGCCCAGGCGAAATCTTTATACACAATATCCCAGATGGAGGTGCCGGGTTCGGCCATGATAAGATCCTTCAGGGTGGTAAAACCATGCAGCTTCATATCGTCATCCACCACATACACATAATAGATCATCTTTTTGGAGGGTGCATCGCTGCGCACCTTCTCTATGGCCTGGGCCGCGGTCATATCGCCCATGATGGTGGCAAAATCGGTACTCATGATCCCCCCGGCCGTTTCAGGATCATATGAACTCAGCCGGATGACGTTTTCCCGGGTTTTCTTGTCAAGGTACGGCAGGAGATTCAGTTGTTCATCCCTGTCCAGTTCCTGGTAGAGGTCGGCCCTCAGTTCTGAGGCCATGTGCACAAAAATCCGCGAAAAATTCCGGGGGCCAAGGTGTTCAAAAAGATCCACCTGCATTTCCAGGTCGAAATCCGACACAATATAACCCTGCTCCTCGGGAGAAAAAAGATTAAGCACCTCAATGAGGTTCGCCTGTTCCAGGTCTCTCAATACCTCCACCACCTCAACCACCGGCATTTTCCTGAGAATGGTAACCAGGGCCTCCCATTCCCTTGCGATGATCAATCCCTCAATGACTACATTTTTCTGATCAGTGTCGAGCGTGACCATAATGACCTCCTTTCTGATGCAGGTGGGCCTGCCGGGCTTAAAAGCTAATGGTACAAGGGGGATATGAAGCCACAAAAAAACCCTTCCGGATCATCATGGGAAGGGGGCTTTGTAACCATTCAGGGTGATTCCGCATATTTTGCGGTCCCTGCTGTTCTGCCCCTTGTTGAGTTTTAGCTCTGGATGACTTATCCCCGAAACGGGGAAGCTACCTTAAGCCATGCCTTAATCCGACAAAGCCTGTTCTACCCATTGGCGTCTGTAGACATTTTTGGGCAGTAGCCTGTGTTCATCCAGTAGCCTCACCTAACAGGCAACACCACTGTTTAAGAACAATGCTGAACTTTCCAGTGCAAATATAATAAAAAAAGGACACGATTCGTATCTTTGGCAAAAATTCCCGGAATTATGATACGCAAGCATATCCCCTTTTTCCTGATATTTCTGATGCTCTCCTGCAGCGGCGCGATAGAAACCGGAAATAACCGGTACAATGCAGAAACCAAACAAGAAAAACCGGTCATTGTTCCTGTTTTTGACCCCGACTCTGCATATCATTTTATAGCACAACAAGTGGCATTCGGACCACGCGTCCCAAATACCGAGGCACACCGCCAGGCCGGCCTCTGGCTTGCCGGGCAACTGGAAAGGTTTGCCGACACTGTGTACATTCAGCAGACCCGTGTCAGGGCATACAACGGCACCGTATTGAACATCAAAAATATGATCGGGGTGTTTCAACCGGAGAGCCGCCGGCGGATTTTACTCTGTGCCCACTGGGACAGCCGCCCCTATGCCGACTATGATCCCGACCCGGAAAAACATTACACGCCCATTGACGGGGCCAATGACGGGGCCAGCGGTGTAGGCGTCCTGCTGGAAATAGCCCGTTTGATCAGTGAAGAAGCCCCCGGTACAGGCATCGACATTATCTTTTTCGATGCAGAAGATTACGGTCGCCACAGGTTTTCACAGCTTCCCGAAGATGACAGCTGGGCATTGGGCGCCCAGTATTGGGCCAGGAATCCGCACCGGCCCGATTACAATGCCCGGTTCGGCATCCTGCTCGACATGGTCGGGGCATCCGGGGCAACATTCCGGCGCGAAGCATATTCAATGCTATATGCCCCAAATGTGGTGAGGAAGGTATGGGATACAGCACACCGGCTCGGATACGGGCATCTGTTCCTCAATACGGACGGATCCTTTATCGTTGACGACCATTACTATATAAACAGGATCCGCAATATTCCGACCATCAACATCATTCACCAGGACGACAGCACACTCCATGGCTTTTTCCCCGAATGGCATACCACCGGCGACAACATGGATGTAATCGACCGATACACCCTGCAGGCAGTGGGGGAAACCGTTATGAAGGTGATCTACGGAGAGTGAATGTCAAGAGACGGTTTATGACATCATACGAAGATGGCACCGCCAGGAACATTTTCTGCAACGGCCTGTAAGTGATTTGATTTCGCATGGTGCAGGATCAATCGAATACCGGTCGTGGCGTATCAGCGGTAGATGCAGGCAGAACAGGCAATTCCAGTGCATAGGGCGGTATTTCCCCGGTCAATGCTTCCAGAAAGGCCAGGATGAGCGCATTCTCTTCAGGGGTCAGTGCCCTTGAAAGCATATCCATGGCCACAATGTCTACCGTTTCACTGAGTGACCAAACGCTGCCATCATGCAGATACGGATAGGTCTGTGTAATATTCAACAGAGAAGGCACCTTGAAGGCGTGCATATCGAGGGGGTTGCCTGTAATATCAAAGCGGCCCGGATCGCTTTTGCCTGATGCCCGTTCGGCAGGCGTTTGAAAAATTGAGAAAGCCTGACCACCCATGGCAGGGCCTCCGTGGCAGGAGTTGCATCCCACATCCATAAATACCTCAAGCCCTTTTTTTTCTTTTTCGGTCAGGGCCCCGGCATCCCCACTGAGGAAATCATCAAAGCGTGAGGGGGTTAACAGTATACGTTCGAAAGCGCCGATGGCTACCCCGACATGTTCATAAACCAAGGCCTGGTCTGCATCGGGGAAGGCCTGTTGAAACCGTTCTGCATATTCGGGCATGGATGACAATACTGCAAGCACATGTTCCTGGGTGGCAGCCATTTCAAGGGGATCAAGGATTGGCATCAGCGCCTGTGATTCCACATCCGGCTCGCGGCCATCCCAGAACTGTGTCCGGTGCAGGGCGGCATTGAAAACCGTGGGTGCATTGCGCGGCCCCTTCTGCCACATATGTCCGATGGATACAGGCAATTGATCCACCCCAAAGGTGGCCAGATTGTGACAGGTATTGCAACTGATCAGGCCGCTTTTCGATAAGCGGGGCTCATAAAACAACATTTTACCCAAATCCATGAGGGCCTGAGATCGTGGCATGCCCTCCAAAAAAGCATCTTCAGGCAATGGACTGGTAAAGCGCAGGGCGCGTTCCTGCAACCCGGTCAGTTCCGCATCCTTTTCCGGTGCTGCACAATGCGTCAAAAGCATCACAGACAATAATACAATGAAGGCCGACACAAACACCAGCGGTCTCGAAATGTGCTTTTTCTTAACGTAATTCATAATTCTTATGGTTTTGCCCATGCTAAAATACACAATTTCAAGCAAGGGCCCGGTATTTTTTTTCAGTACAATGCCGGCATCCGGCACAGTTTTCCAAAAAGCTTGTATTTTTGTTACGGCAGGATGTGATGTCACATATCCCCCGATTTAGAAACAAAAAAAAACGACGTATGAAAGCATTGGTAAGTATTATCATGGGCAGCACCTCGGATATGCCCGTGATGGAACAGGCCGCAAAGTTTTTGGATGAAATGGAGATCCCCTTTGAGATCAATGCCTTATCAGCCCATCGAACACCGGAGCGGGTGATGGAGTTCACTGAAAATGCGCAAAAAAGGGGAATAAAAGTAGTCATTGCCGGTGCTGGAGGTGCTGCGCATTTGCCAGGCGTAATCGCTGCAGGAACCACACTGCCGGTAATCGGTGTTCCGGTACGTTCTTCACTCTCTTTGGACGGATGGGACAGCATATTATCCATCCTGCAAATGCCTGCCGGAATACCTGTGGCCACAGTTGCACTGGACGGAGCAAAAAATGCGGCCATCCTGGCCACCCAGATCCTGGCCCTTTCTGACCAGGGTATCCAACTTGCCCTGAACCAATTCAAAAAAGACCTCAAAACAAAAGTGGTCAAAGCGAATGAAGATCTGCGAAAAGCTGAATTCCGTTTCCGTGTTACCTAAAAATTATTTTTTACGACCGGATAGATTATTTTACAAATAGATTATACTTTTTTATAGTTTTTTTAAATAACTTGGCACAAAAAAGTCGTGTCAATGTTATTTATCCGCTTATTATTGTCTGCATTCACCCTGTTGATATGTCACTGTGGGCCGGCATCGGGCAACATGCACCCGGGGGCAAGATCTGCCGGAATGGCCCATGCCTCTGCAGCACTTTTCGATTTCTGGGCGGTCGGCCACAACCAGGCGGGCATTGCAAAATGGGAGCACCCCGCCGCCGCGATCTATGCTGAAAACCGTTTTATGCTCAAGGAAATGGCATTCGCGGCAGCGGCCATCGTTTTGCCCACCCCGAGGGGAGTTTTCGGACTGTACACCTGCTATTTTGGCAATCAACTATATGGTGAAGGCACGGCCGGCCTGGCTTATGCGCGGATGTTCGGGAAAAAACTCTCAGCAGGCCTCCGGTTGACTTACCTTTATATGACCTTCCCCGCCGGATACAAACACAAAGGGACACTTGCCGCCGAACTCGGGATTATTTACGAGCTGCTGCCCGGATTGAATATCGGGGTCCATGTATTTAATCCCGGCCGGGCCATGATCACCCGGCACCGGCACCTCAGCATCGACGAAAGGCTGACCACTGTGTTCCGCACGGGTCTTTCCTATACATTTTCAGAAAAATTATTGTTAAGCATTGAAGCAAAAAAAGACATCCGGTATGCCCCGGCGGCATGCTTTGGTGCCGAATACATGATTACAGAAAATATTTATGTACGTGCAGGCCTCAGTACCAATCCTATGCAAAACACCTTCGGTTTCGGTCTTCAAACAAAACGCCTGCAGATCAACATGGCCTCCTCGTACCATTATGTACTGGGTTATTCCCCCCAGGCCGGGCTTATTTATATCATCATGTAAGCAATTGAGTATGCGCTTAACGTGTCAGTCATTATTATTTGTGTGGGTCTCTTTTGCCGGACCATTGATAAGTGCCCAGGATAGTCTGGAGGTTGCCCAGGAAACATTGTTTCAGCACATCGAAAGCCTTGTGGAAATGGAATCAGAAGGTATGGATGCCGCATCCCTGGCCGAACTGCTGGAATCCCTGTCGGCGCATCCGGTCAACCTGAACACCGCCTCTGCCTGCGAACTGCGGCAACTGTTCATGCTCAGTGAACTACAGATCAGGCATTTGCTCGATCACATCAGTGAACACGGCGAACTGATCAGCCTCTATGAGCTGCAGTCGGTAAAAGGCTTCGATATGACAAGCATCCGGCAGATTTTGCCCTTTGTAACCCTCTCCACATCGCATCAGCGCAGGCATTTCAGCCTGTTCAACATGTTCAGGGACGGGGAACATGTATTGTTTCTCCGCGGCCAGAGCCTCCTGGAGGAACAGAAAGGGTTTTCCCCGATTGAAGAAGAAGCGCTTGCCTCAAATCCAAACGCCCGCTACCTTGGAAGCCCTTACCGATTATATTCGCGATATCGTTTCACCTATTATCAGAATGTCAGTTTCGGACTGACCGCTGAAAAAGATCCAGGTGAGGAGTTTTTCAGGGGAACGCAACCCCAGGGATTTGACTATTACTCGGCACACCTGCATTTGCGTGACATGGGCCGGGTGAAATCTTTTTCGGCAGGCGACTACCAGGTTCAGTTCGGACAGGGCCTGACCATCTGGTCCGGTATGGGATTTGGGAAAAGCAGCGAAGCCATCGGGATTAAAAAAAACGGGATGGGCCTGCGGCAATACACCTCAGTCGATGAAAATAATTTTTTTCGGGGCGTGGGGGCCACCATACACCTGGGTCCGTTTGAACTTACGGCATTTCTTTCATCAAAACGGCGAGACGGCAATGTCACTGAAAATGATGCCGGCGAACACGGAAAACCTGTAATCACCAGCCTTCAGCAAACGGGCCTGCATCGCACCCCGCGTGAGTTGGAGGGGAAACATGCTGTTCGCGAAAATATTGCCGGTGGGAACCTGACCTTCAGAAATCAACATCTCAGCCTGGGGCTTACTGCATATCATTGGCACCTTGATGCGGTGTTCCGCCGGAACCTTTCATTTTACAACCAGTTTGACTTCAGCAACAACAAGTATCTGGGCATCGGGATAGACTACAGTTACCTGACACGAAACATGAATGTTTTCGGAGAAGCAGCCATTGGGGACAATGGCCATACAGCCTTTTTGAACGGCATCATGATCAGCCTGCACCGCAATGTATCCATGTCGGTACTTCACCGGCACTACGCACGGGGATACCACTCTCCGCTGGCCGGAGCCTTCGGTGAAAACACCAGGCCATCGAACGAACATGGCATGTATGTTGGTGCATCCGTGCGGCTTTCTCCAACAGTCAGACTGAATGCTTTCGCTGATCATTTCCGTTTTCCCTGGATGAAATTTCGTACCTACGCCCCCTCACAGGGGAGCGATTACATGATACATGTTCATTATCAGCCCGCAAGAGACATGGAATTCATTGCGCGTTTCCGCAGGAAAAACAAACCCCTGAACACACATGAATCGGCCATGATCCGCTACCTTGAACCGGTTATCCGGACCCAGATCCGGTTGCATGCGGCCTATCCTGTGTCTGCCTCGTTCTCCCTGAGGAACCGGTTGGAAATAATTCGCCACCTACATGGCGGGGAAAAGCAAAAAGGGTTCATGATCTATCAGGACATCCTGTACCGCAACCTGAACAGCCCGCTGGCCATTACTTTGCGATACGCCCTGTTCGACACCGATGGCTTTGATTCCAGGGTTTACGCTTACGAACACGATGTCCTGTATGCCTTTTCATTCCCTTTTTATTCCGACAAAGGGATCAAGGCATACCTGCTGGTCAGATACCGTATCCACCGGCAGGTTGACCTGTATATGCGGCTGGCACAAACAATTTATACCAACAGGGACAGTTCAGGCAGCGGCCTTGATCTGATCGAAGGAAATACCAGAACCGAGGTCAAGGCACAGCTCAGGTACCGCTTTTAGTTGCATTTTTTTAAAAAACATTTACCTTTGCCCGCGTCAGTAATTAGTGTTCACTGCAAAACTGTCGGTTATGATATTCCTTTGGGTTGTTATTGGTTACCTTTTATTATTGATGGGTATTTCCGTCTACAAAAGCTTCATGGTGAAAAACCAGGAAGATTTCATGGTGGCCGGCCGTTCTGTTTCTACGGCCCGCCTTGTGGGCACCCTGCTTTGCACATGGATGGGCTCCGGTAGCTTGCTGGCGGGGGCCGGCCTGGCTGCCAATGTCGGATTTTCTGAACTCTGGATGGCGGCAGGCGCATGGGTTGGCATCATCATTGTCTTTTTCCTGGCGGCGCGTGTGCGGCGCATTGCCGAATATACCGTTCCGGACATCCTGGAGCTACGATACAACAAGTGGGCTCGCATCCTGGGTACCATTGTCATCGTGATTGCCTACACAACCATTGTGGGATACCAGTTCAGGGCAGGCGGCTTTGTACTTGACCTTGTGGCCGGGATCCCTGAGTGGCAAGGTGTGTTGCTAACCGCGGCCTTCATCATCACCTTTACCGCTTTCGCCGGCATGATGTCCATCGTATCGGTCGACATCATCAACGGGGCGGTAATCACTGTAGCCATGCTTATTGCCGCACCCCTGGTCTTTATAAACATCGGCGGCGCCGAACACCTGACCGCCACACTTGACCCTTCCCATTTTAAAGTGTTCGGAGACAAGAATTTTTTCTGGGCCATGGGGATCTTTCTGCCCACTTTTTTCCTGTTGCTCGGGGAATCGAATATGTACCAAAAGTTTTTCTCCGCAAAAAATGAAAAGTCGGCCAAAAAAGCGGTACTTTTCTGGGTGTCCGGCACCATTGTGGTGGAAACGGCCCTGGCTTCACTGGCCATATTTGCCTTCAGCCATTTTAATGTAATGGAAAAATTGAGCTCCAGTGATCTATACCTGGCTGTGGAAAATGCCGAAAGGATCATTTTGCACACGGCACGATACAGCACCGAAGTGGGCCTGCCGGTTTGGGGGGGGCTGCTGTTGCTGGCTGCATCTGTGGCCATCATCACCTCCACGGGGAACAGCTTTTTGCTCACCCCTTCCACCAACCTGACCCGCGACGTGTATCAGCGCTTTATCAACAAGTCGGCTGACCCAAAAATGATCGTGGTGTTTCAGCGTATCATGGTGGTTTTGCTCGGGTTGCTGGCCTATTTGATACTCACACAGTTTGAGACCATACTGGCCATGGCCCTGACCGCATACACCATGGTGGGCGCCGGGCTCACCCCGGCCTTGCTGGCGGCATTTCTCTGGAAAAGAGTCACTGTGGCCGGTGGGGTGGCCTCGATTGCAACCGGCATGGGTGTCACCCTCCTGATCACCATTGCCAATTCCATACTGTCTAACTTTTACGGAACCCAGTTGCTGAATGAGCAATACATCATTTTGCCTGCCGCCTCGGCATCCATCCTTACGCTTATTGTTGTGTCGCTGGCCACACAACGCGATCCGGAGAGCAAATGGGGACGTTTCTATACCAAAGACGCTTCGCTGGCCCAGGCCATGGAAGAAGTGAAAAAAGACGCAATTACAGAAGAACCGGAGGATTAAGAAAGGTTTTCACCGGCATCAAACTACCATCCCGGGAGGAAATTCAACCCCCAGACCCCTTCCTGTATGCCCCGGGTATGGAAAGGAAATGCCAGGTAAGGTTCCAGTATGAGGGCCCCGAACAGATTTATGCGCAATGAAGCGCCCGTACTGAACAGCGGGTAACGATAGCCAGGGTCTGTACCTTTGGACCGGTCAAGGGTGATGTGTGTATCGTCGGTCCAGGCCACACCCACATCCAAAAACAATGACAGTTCGGTAAAGAAGAATCCGCTGGAAATCATGGCAAGCTGTTCCGGGCCGGTAAACGGCAAACGCAATTCCAGCCCACCAAGAAGCACACGGCTGCCAAGCAATTGTTCAAAAGTGAATGCATCGTCAAAAGTAGATTCGATCTGCCGGAGCGAAGAGTAGTCATACCCCCTTATAAACCCCGGGTAACCAAGAAAAAGGGGATAAAAAAGGGTGTTGTCCGCATCTTTGCCATAACGTCCGTAGTGGATCCCGCGCACGGCAAAAGTAAATGGCCGAAGCCTCATGTAGTGCCGGTAGTCAGCCACCATGTTGTACATATTCAGCCGGCCAAACATACGCTCAGCACTTAGACGGTAACGGTAACCGGCCATCGGCGAAGCCATGCCGAAAAATGAATTGTCCCCCACATACGCCATATTTACCCGTTGCAGGTTAAACCCGTCAGGTGCATCCAACCGCTCCCTGTATGGCAGACCAATCGATTCATCAGGCGGAATCGGTATTCCCTGGTAAAAATAGTTGTTGAACGCATCCTGGCGAAAATAATACCAGGCAAGGGTCCCGCCCGCTTCAATCCTGCGGGTGGTTGAAATGGGATAATAGGCAAAGGCGGAGATCTGGTCTTCGAAAGTGCGCTGCATGATCAATTGCAGGTTGTATACCCCTTCAAAGTCAGGCTCATCAATAAAACGCAACACGGAGAAAGCATAGGGGATGTGTGAAACAATCCCACCCCAGTTGATGCGGCTCTTTTGGTTCAGATACCCCACCATCCCGCCGAAATCGTATATCTCGCCATTGATTGCCAATGTGGTAAACAACTGGTTGTCTCCGGTAATGTCGCTGAACATCATGCTGACCCCGCCGGACATCCCTGTACCGTAACGGCTGGTACTCATACCAACGCCCGAGTTGCCGATAAAGGTAAGTCCGAAACGTCCGTCATAAGGCTTTTCTTCAAATGCATCGGGGGGCAGGATGGGCTCCCTGGGCTCCACTTTCAGGCTGGCATCCACGATGGCGGGTGCAGGCCGGTCAAACGGGGGCAGGGTGGCCGCCTGCACATCTATTTCCATGGGGTCTGCCGGAACAGGGTCAAATTCATCCGGACCCGCACGGTAAATGGAATATCCACCTTTGACGTAATGGCTGTAAACTATTTCACCAGTTTCACGTGCCAGACTGAAAGCAGGGGTCATGTGGGTAATGCCGCTGATCCCGGTAAAGTAATCGGTAAGCCTGAACAGGTCCCCGCTTTCCAGTTCATAAAGATAAAGATTCCGGAAACCATCCCGGTTGCTGAGAAAATACATGGCGGAGTTGTCGGCAGAAAAGACAGGGTTCACATTCTCCGCCCCGGGAAACAGGTCCAGCACGGCAATGGGATTGTCCGCATGTGCAAGATCCATCATCCCTATGTTCATGTTCAGGTTGATCTGATCACCGCCCTGGGAAGACTGGGGCCTGTCGGTGGCAAAAGTGAGCCAACGGCCATCATGCGAAAATGAAGCGTGTATGTAGGAATACCTGTCGTTGGTAAGTCGCAACACCTCTTTTGTTTCTATATCAAATCGGAAAAGATCGCCACGTCCATCCACCAGGCCGTTGAACACCAGATAACGGCCATCAGGAGACCACACTGGGTTGTTCAGGGAGGGCACACCGGGAACCTTCACCTCACGGGTGCGTCTCGGCCGGTTCACGTCAACAAATATCAGGTAGTTCCTGCCCTGCTTAACAGCCACATGCACAAACTGCCGTCCATCCGGCGACCAGGATCCCCTTGACTCAAAAAAGTTGTAGCCGTCGATATCACCCATGCGCGTGGCACTGGCAAGCTTTCGTTTGATATCCCCGGTTTGGGCATCGGCCAGGAACAAGTCTATGGACACCAGGTCGCGCTCAGAGAAAAAAGCCAGCATCCGGCCATCCGGACTGATGGATGGGCTGATGTTGATCCTGCCCGAATTATCAGATGAAAGCAGTCGCTTGCCAATCAGTTCATGCCGGGTGGTATCCTCCATCATCGGGCCAAAATGTTGCTCTGTGGCTGTTTTCCATAAAGTGGAAACTGTCTGGTGGCCAAGCCCTACCACCCTTTCCAGTGCCCGTTCATAGCCAAACTTTGCCGTTTCCGAAAATAAGGGGGCAATGAGTGAGTCACCCCAGGTCCTTCCGAAAAAAGCGACAAAAGCATGGCCGTAACGGTATGGATTGTACTCGTAACTGCGTGTCATATCGCGCAGGCTGGGGAAATTGTCCTGGTGTACGGCATCACGAATGATCATGGCTGTGTGGGCATCGACGCTGCCGATCGAAAAATATTCGGCCATTCCCTCAACCAGCCACAAAGGCAGGTTCCGGATCGAATTCAACGAGAGTGAGTCGTCCAAAAACATGGAGCGAAACTGAAATACGTGAACCAGCTCATGACCGATTACATGGTCGGTTTGCGCATTGGTCTCCAGTATGGGGGCCACCACCCTGTTTCTCAGTGCTTCCGTAACACCCATTGTGCCAATGCCTATGGTGCCTCCCACCGCAGTAGTCTGCTGAAAATCGGGGTGATTGGCATAAACCAAAATCGGGTTCCGTGTCTCAAAAGTATCCAGGAAAATTTTCTGATGCCTTTTGTACCACTTTTCATAGGTGTTGGCGATGTACGATGCAATGGAATCATCCTCAAAATAGTGATAAATGTCAAAATGAGGGCTTTGAAACATCTGAAAATCAAAACGCTGGTAACTTGGCCTGTTTCTCCCAAAATACTGGGCATGGCCATTTACCGGAAAAAACAGCAACATGGCCTGAACCACTGCAAGGCCAATGATCAGTTGTGTAGATCGTGTATATCTCATAATGTCAGCTCCCCAACACTTGGTTAACAAAAAACTTGCAACATGCAGTCAAGCACGTTGCCTTGCAACAGAAACATCACAAAAATTATTCCAAATACAATCATTTTGCCTTGATGTTAAACACCTGATCAAATACATTGTTTAGGCATGTCCTTAGTTTGTCAAAGATACGCAATATCAACGGTCTTTGACATAACCGGCTCCAGGCCGTTTTGAAGGCCGGGATCGGCATTGTTGTTTTTTTTTGCATTTTTGCATAAAAATTCCCCTTAATGACCCGTTTGGAGAAATATTTCACGCCTTTCAGAAACCAGATCATCGGGATTGACCAGCAATACGACAGCCCATATGGCAAGCAAAAGATCATTTATGCCGACTGGATCGCCAGCGGACGCCTGTACCGGCCAATTGAATGTGCCATAACAGAACGATTCGGTCCTTTTGTGGCAAATACCCACACCGAAGCAAGTGAAACGGGCACCATCATGACCAACGCCTACCATCTTGCCCACCGCCTGATCAAAGAGCATGTGAATGCCGGCAGGAAAGACGTGATCATCACGGCCGGTAGTGGGATGACAACGGTGATCAACAAATTCCAGCGCATGCTCGGTTTGCGGATTTCAGGCGAATCGCAGAAAAAGCCCGGCCGGGGAAATGCCGACCGCCCTGTGGTATTTATTACCCACATGGAACACCACAGCAACCACACTTCATGGTTCGAAACCATCGCCGATGTGGTACAATTGCAGCCGGGGCCCGATCTGCTGGTCGACGCCGGGCAACTGCAAAGGGAATTAAAAAAATACAAAGACCGGAAGCTCAAGATCGGCTCATTTACCGCCTGCAGCAATGTTACCGGGATCGAAACCCCGGTACATGAACTGGCCAGGATCATGCATGCCCACGATGGGGTGTGTGTTGTCGATTATGCTGCATCCGCCCCCTATGCAGACATCAATATGCATCCGGACGACCCGGCCGCAAAACTTGATGCCATCATGTTTTCCCCCCACAAATTTCTTGGCGGACCGGGCACTTCGGGTGTGCTTATTTTCGATTCCTCCTTTTACAAAAGCGAGGTGCCCGACAACCCGGGTGGCGGCACTGTCGACTGGACCAATCCCTGGGGAGGGTACAAATACATCGACGACATTGAACTGCGCGAAGACGGGGGCACCCCGGGTTTTCTGCAAGCCATTCGCACCGCCCTCTGCATTGATCTGAAAAACCGGATGGGCACGAAAAATATCCGGCAACGGGAAGATGAAATGATGGAAATTTTGTTTGCCGGCATCCGGAGCATCCCCAACACGCACATCCTGGCAGACAATATGGAAGATCGCCTCGGTGTGCTGTCCTTTTATTTTGATCACATTCATTACAACCTGGTGGTAAAGCTGCTGAGCGACAAATTCGGCATCCAGGTCCGGGGCGGGTGCGCATGCGCCGGCACCTACGGCCATTTTCTGTTGAACGTGGATTACGAATTATCGAAGCAGATTACCGAAAAGATCAATACCGGCGACCTCTCAGACAAACCCGGATGGATACGCATATCCCTGCATCCCACCATGACTGACCGGGAAGTGCACGCCATTGTGCATGCATTGAGAGAAATTCACAGAAACCACAAAAAATGGGAAAAGGATTACAATTACCTACGGAAAAGAAATGAATATGTCCACAAAAATACACCGGCAGATCCCGTGGAAAAAGTAAAAGACTGGTTTATCCTGCCTGACACTGCCGGCAACCTCCAGAACGAATCAGGCATTGAATAAACGCTGCAGTTTTTTTACCTGGGCATCCCACAAACGCTGACTAAAATCAAGGTCAGCCTCCTCGGCGTAATCCGTAATGATCAGGGCCAATTCTGAAGAAACCGGTTCATTCTGGATTTGCATTTCAAAATAATGCTCCTCCTCTGAATCATCCAGCCAGAGAAATTGCACAAATTCATTCTCCTTGAATTTCACCAGCTGCGCTGTCTGTTCAGAACCTTCCCACTTAAACTCATAGATATCTTCCTCGGTATTGACCATATCGGCAAACCAGCGGGATAAGCCTTCGGGGGTGGATATGGCGGTGTATAACAACTTGGGGGTTGTTTTAAATCCGTACTCGAGGGTGAATTTTTTCAGGATGTTCATGACCTGGCCATTTAATCCGTTCTCTGCAATATACAAAAAAATAATATAGATTATCTTTGCGCAACAAAATTCCCATGAAAACCCTTCAAAACAGCAAGCTGTACATTTATACCCTGATAAGCCTTGCGGTATTTTTCTGGGGGGTATCCTA
>PWON01000114.1 GCA_003557385.1 Bacteroidales bacterium
GCCCATGCAAGCCTCCGGGAAGCCGAGGCAGACGGCGTTGATTATGAGATCAAAGCCTACATCAACAGCCAATCGGGCATTGAACAGGCCTCTGTTTTCTGGACTACGGATCCGGATGCCGGTTTCTACGCCAGTGAAATGATCCTGGAAAACGACACTTTTTATACACACATTCCGGCACAAGAAGCTTCCACGGAGGTTTTTTATTACATCAGTGCGACCAATGGGAACAATAAAAACATCAACAAACCGCCGGTGGCACCGGAAGGATATTACCGTTTTACCGTAGCAGCCGATGAAACCGACAGCCCGCTGACAGAGAGCCCATTCAGGTATAAAGTGTATCCAAACCCGGGGAATGGTTTGTTTTCCTTATCCCTGGCGCCCTTTTCATCCCCGCTCAACCTGGTTGTTGCAGATATGCGCGGACAGGTCGTTTACAGGCATCAACTGCCGGGATCACCGGCAGAAAACCTGTTGCATATTGACTTAAGGCGCGAAGGCCCGGGGATATACATATTGCATCTCTCCGGCAACAACAAAACATCCACAGAAAAAATCATCATATACTAAGGGCTTTTAAAATATATATCAAGGGCCGTCTGAAACCAAACTCCGGGTGGATTTTTTTTGGCCCGAGGTTAAAAAATCCCGTATATTTGTCTGACCGGCCCTATGATGAATTGTTAACCAACCAGTGAAACATGGACTTGAGCAAAATCATGACCATTTCCGGAAAGCCCGGATTGTTTAAAGTAATGGCAAAGACCCGCAACGGCATTGTGGTCGAATCACTTACAGACGGAAAGAGGTTTCCGGTCTTTGCCACTGAACGTTCCAGCACCCTTGAGGACATCAGAATATTTACCAAAGAGCAGGAGATGCCCCTTAAGGATGTTTTGTGGAAAATGCATGAGGCGTATGAAGGGAACCCGGGTACTGATCCAAAATCAGATCCGGACACATTAAAAAGCGCCTTTGAAGAGATCCTTCCCGATTATGACACCCAGAGGGTATATGTGTCTGATATGAAAAAGGTCTTTACATGGTACAACATACTGCTCGAAAAAAAGATGATTACAAGGCCCGAAGAAAGTGAAGAAGAAACCACTCCCGACAAGCCTGCCGGCAATGAAGAATCAAAAGACACCAAGAAAAAAAATACGGACTAAGATGCCTGTAACATTTCATGTACCATAATTTTATCCGTCCACTGCTTTTTTTATTTAAGCCCGAATGGATCCACCGGGCAGTTGCCGGATTATTGCCTCTTTTTTTCGCCATTCCGGGGATGCCGGCCTTAGTCAGAAAATTTTACCATGTAAATCACCCCGCATTATCCAGAAGGGTGTTTGGCCTCGATTTCCCCAACCCCGTCGGCATTGCCGCGGGGTTTGACAAAGAAGCCGCCCTGTATAATCCCCTGTCACATTTTGGATTTGGCCACATTGAGATCGGAACGGTCACCCCGCGTCCGCAATCCGGAAACCCCAAGCCAAGGTTGTTCAGGCTGCCCAAAGACCAGGCCCTGATCAACAGGATGGGCTTTAACAACAACGGGTTGGATGCATTCATCAAAAGTTTGCGAAAGAACAGGCCAGGGGTTATCGTGGGAGGAAATATCGGAAAGAATACCCAGACTCCCAACGACAAGGCCATCGAAGACTATTGCCTTTGTTTTGAGGGATTGTTTGATCTGGTTGACTACTTTGTGATCAACATCAGCTGCCCGAACATCAAAGACCTCGACAAGTTGCAAGACAAAGAATTGCTGGTTAATCTTTTGCAGGCCGTGCAACAGATCAACCACAACCGGGCCGCGCCCAAGCCCGTATTGTTAAAGATCTCTCCCGACCTGAACAATGCCCAGCTCGATGAGGTGCTTGAAATTGTTGAAGAAACCAAACTTGACGGCATTGTAGCCACCAATACAAGCACACGGCGCGAAGGCCTGGTATCCGATCCTGATGCCATTGTCAGGATCGGTCAGGGTGGATTAAGCGGAAGGCCGCTGAAAGAAGAATCGACCCGCATCATTGCTTACCTTCACAAAAAATCCAAAGGAAAAATCCCGATTGTAGGCACCGGGGGAATTTTTGACGCCGACGACGCCATCGAAAAACTACAGGCCGGGGCATCCCTTGTTCAGGTCTACACAGGTTTTGTATACAATGGCCCGGGCATTGCCAAAAAGATCAACCAGGGCGTGTTGCGCAAATTTCTAACATCCGGTTAAACTTTGGTAAAGTTTTTGTTGTTTAGTGAATATGCGTACAGATAAACTGATTGTTTGTTTTCTTATCCTGTTATTCATTAGCCTGATCCCTTCCGGGGGACGGGCAGGGGATTCTGCATTCCGGTTCAACCGCGACAGACGCTTTGTGTCCATTCCCATTCAGGTTCGAAACAACCTGGCAGTAATGCCCCTGTATATCAATGACAGGGGGCCCTTCTATTTCATACTGGATTCCGGGGTAAACACCACCATTCTTACCGAGCCCATGATCGCCCATCTATTGAGGCTGGAGATCCATGACAACATACTGATTTACGGGCTGGGTGGCGAAGGCATTGTGGAGGCTGCCCTGGCCAGCAATGTAAAAATCAGCATGCGCGGCATCACCGGCGAAAACCTGAACATGATCGTAATACCCGAGGACATCCTTTCTTTTTCTGAAGTCTTTGGTTTCCCGGTATACGGGATCATCGGATATGATTTTCTTAAAAATTTTCCGGTTGAAATAAGCTACGCCAACCAAAGCCTGCGGGTATACCAGGAGCCAAATTACCGGATCGACAGAAGAAGCAAGGTGATCCCAATCCAACTGGTCAATGGCAAACCCTACCTGGAATCTACCATTGTTGGCACCAATGGCGACAGTTTGACCACCTATTTGCTGTTCGACCTGGGAGCCAGCCATCCCCTTTACCTGAATAAGGAATACCTGACACTCTCCGACAGAACCATCAGCGGTTTTTTAGGCAAGGGGATCAGCGGCAACCTGCTTGGCAGAATTGGCAGGGTAAATAAACTGATTATCGGAGACACCTATGTAAAAGAACCGCTGGTTTCTTATCCTGACAGCGAATTCCTGGAGTTTTACGGCCAGGCCATCAACTGGGAAGGCATCATTGGCGGAGGCATCATCAATCGTTACGACGTGATCCTTGATTATTCATCGGAGCATGTTGTGTTGCGCCGTAGCCAGTATTATTCAGAACCTTTCAGGACCAGCCTGAGCGGCCTGGAGGTGGTGGCGCGGGGCCCCAACATGCGCAAGTTCATGGTGCACTATGTAAGACCCGGCTCGGCCAGCTATGAGGCAGGAATATTGTCGGGCGACCAGATTGTGGCCCTGAACATGAAAAGCCATCATCAGCTTACCCTGGAAGATATTCTGGATGCACTATCGGCCCGGGAGGGTCGGCATGTTTCAATGATATTGATCAGGGACCAGGAAATATTGCGAAAACGCTTCCGCCTGCGCGAAGATCTTTAACCATTTACAAAATCAGGGCACCAAAAAAGGCATGTCTTTTTCCCGGCCTTTACGGGCCCAGTCTTCCGGTATCACCTGCCAGTTGTCACGACTTTCGGGATGATATTCGCCAATTTCCCTGAAATAGTCAATCATATAACTCCGCAAATCCTTTTCTGTGGTATCCACGATTCGACCAGTCAGTTCATGGTGAGAGATACCGGCTCCCCGGGTCAGGTGACCACCGCCACCGCTCCCTCGATAGGAATTAATGGCTACCCGGTACATGGCACCGGGTTCAAAGGGACGGCCGTCTTCCATCCCCTTGATCTCAACCCTAGATCCGGCGGGCCGGGAAACGTCAACAGTATACATGACGCCGGCAGCTGAATCAAAGTTATAGGGGGCATACCGCAATGCCCTCCACCCCCGTCGATCAGGCGAGACCCTTCCGAGTTCATCCCGGTGAAGGTTCATCAGGTGGTCGTTTTCGTTCCGCATCCTGTTAAACCACAAGCCGTAGGAGTACTCCAGATGATCAAGAATCTCCTGACCGCTAAGTTCCATCGTATACAGGTAATTCTCAAATTCGTACAAGCGAAAAAAATCGCGCATATACACAGTGCCCGCTTCTATGGTCTGATCAAGGGTAAGCGGTGCCGTTATGGAAATATCCGCACCGGTCAAATCCAGCTGCACCTGATGCACCAGGTCGGTGAACGGGGCGCTGCCAAACATTGATTCAATGGAGCTGATTGAACGCGACAATTTTCCAACCGGTTTGCCGGCAAACTCCAGCACTTCCTGCACGTCTTTTTCAAATGCCTGGATAAACGGATGGCTTGGGACAACTTTTTCGGCGGATATGATCTCAGCACGCACATCATTCAACTCAAAGGTTCGCCTCGAGGTCCTGGAAAACACCAGCTCGGCAAGGGCCAGGTTTTCTGCAAAATGACCGGGACCCAGCACAAGGACCTCATTTCCCCGGGTATTGATCACTGTTTGTACCCTTGTACGATGATCATGCGAGGTAAAGATCACATCGAAGCCCGGAACATGTTTGGCAATGAAGCCGGAGGCATTTTCCAACGGAAAATCATCCGGTTCAGGGTCGAGCGGACCCAGTCCGCTATGAAACAAACCGACAATGGCGTCCGGTTGTTCGTTTTCACTGATATAATCCACCCAGTACCTTGCGGATTCCGCCATATCCTGGAACTGCAAACCTTCCCACAGATGCGGAGGCAGCCAGTTGGGCACTCCCGTGGTGGTCAACCCCAGAATGGCGATGCGTACCCGCTGCCGTTCAATGATTACATAGGGTGTAAAATAGGGTTCCCCGCTTTCCTTGTCCAATACGTTGGCTCCAAGCCAGGGGAAATCAAATTCGTCCTTGAGGCGATTGTACACTTCCGGCCCGGTTTCAATATCATGGTTTCCGATGGTGGCTGCATCATAGCGCATAAAATTCATTACGCGGCTGAATAAATTCTCGTCGGTTTCCTGGACAAAGTTTGCATAATACGCCGCCGGGGTTCCTTGCAACAGGTCCCCATTGTCCAAAAGAATCAGGTTGTGGTTGTCCCTAGAACGCATGGCCTGCACCATATAGTGCACATTGGCTATAGAGGTCCTGGCGGGTTGGTTGGCCACAAAATCATAAGGAAACAGGCGGGCATGTACATCGGCAGTGGCGGCAATCTGTATACGGACATCGCGTGCCATAACCCCTGCAGGAATTCCGGACAAAACTGCGCAAAGAAAAACAACGGCAAAAAATCGGATCATACGCATGGTTCAAAAAATATTAAATTAAAAAAGGCATCCTGAGCAGATGCCTTGTAAAATATTGTTTTGTTGTTATTGTCCCAAATAGGCCTTGAGCAATTTGCTGCGTGAGGTGTGCTTCAACCGGCGAATCGCTTTTTCTTTGATCTGGCGTACCCTTTCCCGGGTGAGATCAAATTTTGCACCGATCTCATCCAGGGTCAACCCATGGTTCATGCCAATCCCAAAGTAAAGGTTGATCACATCCCGTTCTTTTTCTGTCAGGGTGGCCAGCGAACGCTGTATCTCCCGCGCCAGTGACTCATGGATCAGGCTGGAGTCGGCATTGGGAGAGTCCTGGTTGATATACACATCGAGCAGGCTGGCATCCTCGCCCTGCACCAGGGGTGCATCTACCGAAACATGGTGGGTGGAGATCCTGAAAGATTCCGTGATCTTGTCTTCATGCACATCGAGTGCATCTGCCAGTTCTTCGGCCGAGGGAGGACGCTCATACTTTTGCTCCAGTTTGGAAGCTTCTTTTTTGATCTTATTCAGTGATCCCACCTGGTTCAATGGCAAACGGACAATGCGCGATTGTTCGGCCAGGGCCTGTAAGATAGACTGGCGGATCCACCAAACCGCATAGGAAATAAACTTGAACCCCCTGGTTTCATCAAAACGTTTGGCCGCTTTGATCAAACCAAGATTCCCTTCATTAATCAGGTCAGGAAGACTAAGCCCCTGATTTTGATACTGCTTGGCTACAGAAACCACAAAGCGCAAGTTGGCTTTGGTAAGTTTTTCCAGGGCCACCTGGTCGCCTTGTTTGATTCGTTGTGCCAATTGAACTTCTTCTTCCGCAGAGATCAAGGGAACTTTGCCAATCTCCTGCAAATATTTGTCCAGTGATGCGGTATCGCGATTGGTTATAGATTTCGAGATCTTAAGCTGTCGCATATATTTTTTTATGGTTTTTTGTAGAAAGAGGCATTAATCTTTCATAATCAGATCGAAAAAGCCCCCAAAGGTACAACTTTTTTTGTTAACATCCAAGTGATTATGGTGTTTCATGTTTTAATCAATGGCTACGCCATAATATGCACGCCTGCCGTCGGGATACACACCTTCAACCAGCACCCCTCCGCTTTCTTCTGCAAGGATCTCCGCAATGTCCCCGGGTTTTCGCACAGGCTTGTTGGATATCTGCGTAATGATGAAACCACGCCTGATACCGGCATTGCTGAGTGCACCCCTCGACAGGGTTGTTACCTGCACCCCATGCTCCAGGTTCAGTTGCCGGAGTGTAGATTCAGGAACCGCCTCAAAGCCGGCCCCCAGCATGCTGACTGTTTCCTGCACATCACGGGTAACGGCGGCCACTTCGCCATAAATATTTTTCAGGGTAGCCCGGGTTTCCCTTTCCCTGCCATTGCGGTAATACCTGACTGACACTTCATCACCGGGACGCTTCCGGCCAACCACCTCTATCAGTTCAGATGGCGTCCGGATTTCAAAACCATCGATGGCCAGTATCACGTCACCTGCTTTGATGCCCGCTTCATCCGCTGCACCTTTGTCAGTCACCCGTTCGACGTATGCACCCTGGATCACGCCCAGCCCTCTTTCTTCAGCCAAGCGGCCGGTAAGCGGAGAAATGGTCGCCCCAAGCATCCCGCGCTGAACCATTCCGTATTCCAACAGGTCTTCCGTTACCTTCATGGCAATATTGGACGGTATGGCAAACGAATAGCCGGTGAATGCACCCGTAGTGGATGCAATCGCCGTATTGATCCCGATCAGCTCGCCACGGGTATTCACAAGCGCCCCGCCACTGTTCCCGCGGTTTACTGCCGCATCGGTCTGGATAAAAGACTCTATGGCCATGGTATCCGCAAGGATATTGATGTTCCGGCCTTTGGCATTGACAATGCCTGCAGTAACGGTAGATTCAAGGTTGAAGGGATTTCCAACCGCCAATACCCATTCCCCCACCCTCAAGGCATCTGAATCGCCAAATGAAAGATAGGGCAATGCCGTTTCCTCGATTTTCAACAGGGCCAGGTCGGTGGTTGGGTCACTGCCGATCAGCCTGGCCTCGTATATCCTGTTGTCGTTCAACGTAACCTCGATGAGCATGGCATCAGCCACCACATGGTTGTTGGTAATGATGTAACCATCGGGGCTGAGTATCACACCACTTCCGGAGCCGATCACAGGCTGTTGCGGGGGGCTGGGCCTCCCGCGCGGCCCGAAGAAAAAGTCAAAAATATCGCCATGCCCGAAAAAATCGGGTTGGGAACCCCGGCGGCGCTCAAATTCTGCCCTGATATGCACCACTGCATTTACCGTCACCTCCGACACAGCCGTAAAATCAGGCAAACCGGCAGGGGACTCATTGAAAAGCCCGGTCAGTGTGGAGGGAAAGCTGCCGGGACGGTGTGGAATGGTATGTGAAACAACCACATCTCCGGCCCGGGAGCCAATAAAATAATGATGGATCCCCAGTGTTGCAAAACCACCAAGAATAGCTGCAAAGAAAAGACTCAGAAACTTTTTCATAATACAACAATTGATGTTTTATTTAACAATCGGTATTGTTTTTTTGTTTAATCAGTCGGCCTGTCGGCGGCCAATTTGTCATCTTGTATTGCCATACGCTTAATTATCAATAAGCATGCCTTAAGACGTAAAAAAATCATAATAAAACCTAAAAAATGTCATGGCGTTGCCTTTTTCAAAACCCCGCCCCGGTAAATGACTGCGGAAGCTGTCTTGTTTTCGCTGGTGCAGAGAAACCGCCGCGCTTTTTCATGTTTTTTTCACCGGACTGTTTCACACAGACGCATGAAAAAATTCATGTATATTTGATTCCCTAAACCTTTGGCACCATGAACCTGCCATTTTTCAAGTTTCACGGTACAGGTAACGATTTTATCATTGTCTGCAACAGGGATGAGACATTCATTCAATCTGTCAAACAGCGGCAGGCGCTCATTTCCGCACTATGCAAGCGACATGTTGGCATTGGTGCCGATGGCCTGATACTGCTGGAAGAAGACCAATCCTCTGATTTCCGGATGATCTATTATAATGCCGACGGGCAGGAAGGCAGCTTTTGCGGCAACGGGGGCCGTTGTGTTGCGGCCTACGCCCACATGTCGGGTTTTGTCAGGAAAAAAAACATGGTGTTCCGCGCCTTTGACGGGAAGCATACAGCGGAAATTGTATCATACAGCGGGGGTGATTACATGGTATCCCTGGGGTTGAATGACACAGCTGCGCCCAGGCAAATCAGCAATGAAAGGTATTTCGTTGATACCGGATCACCGCACCTGGTGTTGTTCGATGATGACATCAGCGCCATGGATGTGGAAAAAAAAGGCAGGGAGATCAGGAATTCCCCTGAGTGGACACCCGGAGGTATCAACGTGACCTTTGCGCAAATTGATAAAAAAAACAAGCTGCGGATCAGAACCTACGAACGGGGTGTTGAAAACGAAACCCTGTCGTGTGGCACCGGGGTTGTTGCGGCAGCACTTGCTGCACATACCTTTCAAGCCCCCGGCACTGATGAACAGGTTCAAAGGGTTGTGGACACACCCGGTGGCCGGATGAAGGTGTCCTTTACCCCAGCCGGCAGTGTACAAGACCTGATTACCGGTATCCGGCTTTCCGGGCCGGCAACATTTGTTTTCCGTGGAGAAATGAATGATTAAATTTGCAAGGGGGCAAAACACCCCAATGACCATGGATATATTGAAAGGAAAACGCATACAGCTGAGGCCTGTTGAAATTCAGGACCTGGATCTGTTGGACCGCCTGGAAAATGATCCGGAAAACTGGGCACTCAGCAACCATTTGAATCCGTTTTCGAGGTTTTACCTTGAACAATATATCCTCCATGCCGAAAACAATATTTATACAGACAAACAACTCAGGCTGATCATTGTTGACCGGCAAAAAAAGCCCCTGGGCATCATAGATCTTTTTGAATTTGACCCACACCACCGGAGGGCAGCCCTGGGCATCATCATCGACCAGGAGTTCCGCAACAGGGGATTTGCTTCAGAAGCCCTCGAACTGATCATCCGTTATGCAAATCAAATACTGAACCTGAAACAACTCTATTGTGGCATAGGCGACCGGAACAAGGTCAGTCTCCATATATTTGAAAAACATGGGTTCGAAATCACAGGAAATAAAAAGTCATGGAGGCTCAACAAGGGGCATTGGGAAGATGAATTGTTTCTGCAACTGATATTTGACCAATGAACAAACCCAAAAGAATATACCGCTACATATTCTTTGCGGCCATCATCATCATTGCAGCAGCCTTTGTTGCGGGAATACAGTTTTATTTGCATGTGTTTGCATCCAATGTCGACCTTGGGGGCAAAGAAAGCGTCCATCTCCATATTCCCAGTGGTAGCAGTTATGACGATGTGCTGGATATCCTCAATGAATCAGGCATGCTGGTAAACCCGGGCAGGTTTCACAGGGTGGCTTTGAGAAAAAACTATCCCAATCGCATCATGCCCGGCCGGTACCTGATACAGGATGGCATGTCAAACAACTGCCTGGTTAATCTGTTGCGGTCGGGTAAACAGGATCCGGTACACCTTACCTTTACCAATATACGGACCAAAGAACAGCTGGCGGAAGTCATCTCGGCCCGTCTCGAAACCGATTCCCTCTCGATACTGAAACTGCTGAACAACCAGGAAGCCATGGCCGGTGCCGGGATGGATACCCTGACCGGCATCC
>PWON01000060.1 GCA_003557385.1 Bacteroidales bacterium
AATTCATAAGCGTTTATGATCTCTTCTACAAATGATGGATTGATCGTTTCTGATTTAGTGATGGCCCTGAGCCTGGAAACCGTATTTGTTTCACTCAACTTGTTTTTCAATGCATACACGCGGGCAAAGCCAACAACAGGCAGCATGGCTCTTTTTACATCTATCGTTTCCTGCTTTTCTGAATAAGTAACTGGTTTCGTGCGATGCACAGACTGTGCAAGATGAGAGAAGAATACGGCTTTTGCATCAGTTGTTTTTTTAATTTTATCTTTTAGTTCGTCTACAAGCGATGGCTCGCCATAAACAAAGCGCATGTCAAAAAAGATAGATGTATCCAGGATGCTCTCCGGGTCGCTGTCTTCAACCCATTCCTTAAAATATTCCTTCCATTTCGAAACTGGCTGGCACCACTTCGGATTACTGGCCATCACTTTACCTTTACAAAACTCGTAACCGATCTCATTCAGCCAATTATTTATTTTTTTTGCTAGCTCAAGAAAATAGGCATGCACTTCTTTTGTATGCTGACCCTGGAAAATGATGGCATTATCCTGGTCAGTTTTCAGAGTTTGTTCTTCTCTTCCATCGCTGCCTAATGCAACAAATGCAAATTTTACCGGAGGAGGACCTGTTTTCTCAACAAGCAGTTCAATAACACGGTTTGCAATGGCATCAGAAACAACGGTCGTTATCCGTGCAACATTTCTGCAATTTGAATTGGAACTAAGTAGCATTGACAATATCCCTGGCAATTTATCATATAAACCCTGGAGTTGGCTGATCAACTCCGCCTTTTCTATTTTTTTCACCAAGAGCTTGGATACATTTTGCTGGGCCTCACACAGATCCTTATTTGTTATATAACCTGTTGTTTGAAGCTCTTCATTTTTTACGGCCAAATATTCAGTGCCCTCTTTCTCCATGAGTAACAAAGCTTCAAAAAGCAACGCCTTTTCATCCACAAAAGACACAGGAGATCTCATCATAGTGAACACCTTTCGATGTTGATCCGTATTAGTGCTTAAAGCATTCATAATAATGGCATCAGATGAAAATACTCCAACAATATCTTTTGTGTTTTTGGTCACGAAAAGCAGGTCTGTTTGTTTTCGCATCATCAAATTACCGGCATCTTTAATTGACATATCCATGTCAATTGTTTCTGGTTCACGCAGAAAATGTTTTACTGAAGAATTCATGATTGTCAGAGCAGTCATCAGCTCTTCTTCGAGCATCTGCTCAGACTTGTCGCGCAGCAAATGCCTTGTTACTTCTTTAATGATGAAGATAAAACCACGTTTGTCACCAATCGCTATGTTGGATATTGTAACCACAACCCCAACTTCTTTACCGGTTTTTGTGCGGAGCATCGCTTCTGCATTCTGGCTTTGATCAACACGCTCACAAAAGTCAGCAACAGATTCATCCTGAATTACAAACAGATCATCCATTTGCTTTTTCAACAGCTCCTCCCCTGAATATCCTGTTTGTCGCAGAATGGGTTGATTGAAATAGATCAACTTTCCGTCCAACCACATCAAAGTGCTTTCAGTGGAAGCTTCTACGAGCATCTTATACTTCAACTGTGATTGCTTGAGTTCCTCCTCAGCATCAATCCGTCTGTTTTCAATAATGAGGCTCTGCCTGGTAATATAAAAAACGATTATGGCGATCAGCAATATAATGAGCAGGGTTATGCGGACAAGTCTGCCCCCGATTGCTTTCATTTCCTCATTCACGTCTTCGAGATATATGCCTGTACCAACAACCCAGCCCCAGGGTTCAAACCCTTTGACAAAAGAGAGTTTGGGAACTATACGAGTGCTGTCATCTTTCCATTGCCAGTAATAATCAATATAACCTTCGCCGCTATCCCTAACTTTCCTGACTGCTTCATAAAAAAGCCTGGTGCCTTCAGGATCAGTGTATTCAGAAATATCCGTTCCATTGAGATCAGGTCGAAACGGGTGCATGATCATCTCAGGGACCATGTTGGTGATCCAGAAATAATCCTTTCCTTCATCTCCATAACGAATATGCTTTATCCTGTTAAGAGCCATCTCTTTGTCCATTTCTTCCGTCAGGTATTGCCTTTCACTTTCGAGATAGTATTCATCAATTACGCTCAGAGCAGAATTGGTCAACTCCATGATCATCTCTTTTTTCCGATCCATAAAACCTCTTTCCACCATGGGAAGCAAGATGAGATAAAAGGAAAAAACGAATAGCACGATGATCAGAATCGCAGGCACTATTATTTTTATAAAAAACACATCTCTCATGGGATGTAGATTAATTATATTCTGATTGCATGGAGTTCGTAGCTTTCCGTGTTAAATATTGCCACCCCGTTTTTATTCCGGCCAGAAGCCAACGAAGGCAACCCAACAAATGTCTCCGTTTTGTGTAACCTCTTTTTTTTAAACCTGTACTCACGGAAGCCCTGTATGTTGATCACTTCAAAACCTTCTTTATGCATGTGCCCGGCAAAGGACAATTTACAATTATTTTTGCGCATAAACAAAAAATGCATTCTGTAGTCATAGATGTCATCAATTCTTTTTCGCAAAGAACCTGACACATCAGGATAAAGGAAATGGGTAAAAAGGATCTTGCAACCATCGACCTGAAGCACCTGGTATTCGGGTAATGATTGCAGGTAATGTATATTTTCGTCAGTCAATTTGGGGATTACCTCTTTCTCATAAAACCAAATTTTTTCTTTCATTAATTCCATCCGGACTGAAATATCCAGGCTAAACCAGTTATCGGGATATTCAATGCCGGCGTTAAATGCAGGAACTCTGCCTGCGGAAAAAAGATCATGATTGCCGGGAACTACAACTGAGCAATGATTCCTGACGAGGTCAATGCAGGCATTGGCGTCTTTGGTGTCAGCATAGGGATAATAGGGGTTACTGAAACCAATAATATCACCCAGGCAAATAATCTGATCGCAGCGCTCATTATTTAAAAGGTCTAAACCCTTTTGCAAAGAGACGATGTCCTCATGAATGTCTGAAATAAGCCCCAGCTTCATTTGCTATAACTATTGCCTTATACGCCTTTACAGAAATAAATAAACCCCAAGCAATAAACGCAGGTTATTCGCTGTTTCGGTGTTCAAAGGAATACCCTTATTGTTTTCAGAAATATTTATTGCACCAAAGGCCGCACCGGTATATTCAAATTCGAGGGCAAAACGTGCTTTGCCTGAATTGATTAGAAGTCGTGGCGCGATGCGGTAAAGTGATCCGATATCCGTTCCAAATCCGGTTACAGCAGTTCCTTCAATCAGGTTGTTGGTTGCACCCATATTTTCCGATCTGGCAAGGAAAAGGCCAAGCTGTAATGTTTGACCATTGGTATGCATGTCGACCCAATATGTTTGTGTGCGTATGGGTGCATATTCCACAAATCCTTTAACCTCATCAACAATTTTACTGACCCCATAACCCCCAATCTGCAACAAATCTGTAAGGTTTTGACCCATCAGATATTGGATCTTGATGGTTAGGGGTTGAAAGGTTGCCTTTGCAAAACCCATGTAAGAAAATCCAGCTACTGTGGCATCCGTCTTATAATTATTTATTGTAACAATTTCCGGGACAATTTCTTTGTATGCAATACCCCCTCCAAAAGCCAATTGCGGCATAGACTCTTTGTTGTTGAAAAAATAGTGTACCTGCAAATGGAGGTCGGGCATGGCAGCATTGCGCAAATAGGAAGAGCTTCGTCCGGCGGGACCAACGCTGGAAAAGTCTCGTTGCGACAAGGCAGCGGCAATGATTCTGAAATCGCCTGCTTTTTGCGTTACACGTATCTGCGGGTTTCTTGAGAACGGTTGAAAAGGACAACCGGTGTTAAATGAAACAACATCAGGAAAAGAGAACGGTAAAAGCAGAGGATTCCAAAACTGACCGAACAAAACCTCTGATTGGTTGCGTTCAAACCTTACGAAAGCATGACGCAACCTAAACCCATTAATGTCGGACTCTATATTCCCAAAAAAAGCACCTTCCACATGACCTGTAGTCCTGAATCCGAAAAAATCAGGTGCTGCAACCGTAAAGTTCAGACGGGTTTGGATCGACAAAAAATTAAAACTTGATGCATCATGAATGTCCTTGTTATCCTCATCATATGCAGGTTTTTTGGGCCAAAGCAGAAAATGCCCTTCCCTGATAGATTCAGTTTGGCGTGTATCATAAAAGAAGTCGCTTTTGATGAAGCCACCGTAAGTGATTCTAAAACCATTGCCTTCTCCTTCATCTGCCATTAAAAAACAAGGTGCTGCCAATACAGTCAGCAGTAAAAGTATTTTTCTCCTCATAATGGAGTTATGTTTTGATGATTTGATAATGATACTCAGTTTCTATCGGGCGGAAATAGTTTTCTGAAAAAACTTTGTTTTTCTGGTGGTTGCCCAAAAAGAATGTTCATATTATTTTTGGCTGCATGATTGTCCTCCCACAACTCCAGGGCTTTAACATAGTATTCAAATGCTTCTTCCAGTTGGTTTTCATGTCTTCTGATAATCCCCAGGTTCGTATAGCTTACAGACAATCGCCGGGGCGTTTCAATCCGGGCCGTTTGTATTTCTCGCACCCGGTTTTGAATGATCGCACCTAGATAATCATGACTGACCAGTATGCTATCTGAGGAAAAATCTTCTTCAATGACCGCGCGGATCTCTTCTTCTGATTGATTACCGTAAAGAGTCATCCAACCATTATAATAATCAATACCTTGTATTAAATGTCTTTCCGCCAGGGCAAAATAACTTTGGCGTATCTCTTGACGTGCTGTATCCGAAAGCGCCAGGGTGAGAAAAACTGAAGCGCGATTATTATGAATCACGCCCATTTCATAAGAATCCCTGTAATGCGACACGGATGCGTAGACTTCTTCTATGCTATCCAGCAGAGACAAAACCATTTCATAATCATTGCCGGCAGCATAAGTATTGTATCTTGCATACATAAGCCGGGCTTGTTTAACGCGAGGGTCAACAGATTTGTTAATGTTGCCGTAGTATATCCAGGCAATGACAATACCTGCAACAGCAAGGATGATCATTATGCCCAGGACTACCCTTATTCCTTTATTTTTTCGGACAGATTTCAATACTAGGAATGAACTTTTTCAATTAAGAATTGCCTGATTTCAAGAGGTGTTTCATCGGTTAATTTAGAAACAATGATATTTGCTGCAATGGCCAGCGGAGCGCCTATCCATGCAAAATACCAGGCACCTAGGTAATAAGTAATGAAGTCATTGTACGGCAATGTCCAGCCTGCCCTGGCACCTACAAGATAGGTGAGGGAGATCAGTGTTACAGTGCCCCCGACGATTAACCCCGCTTTTGCACCTGCCCTGTTGGATCCGCTCCACCAAATACCCAGCAGAAAAAGTGGAAATATGGTACATCCTGCCATTGAAAAGGCAATGGCAACCAGTTGGGCGATCAAAGCAAGATCAACCATAGCGATAACCGTAATAATGACTGCCATCAGCAAGGTACCGATGCGGGCGACTTTCATTTGGGTTTTGGGTCTGGCCATGGGATTAATCACCTTTACATAAAGGTCGTGCGCAAAAGCAGAAGATCCTGCCACCAGCAGCCCGGAGGTTGTGGAAAATGCAGCAGACACACCACCGGCTGCCAAAAGACCCACAATCAATGGGTTAATATTTCCAAGCTGCGCAGTATAAACAACAATGGCATCCGGTGAAAGCTTTCCTACTTCTGGATTTGCTGACAAAATGGTGCCAAGTGCCGAATACACGGGGGCACTCCAATAGAGCAAACAAATAAAAAACAGACCCCACACCACTGACCACCGGGCATCGCGTGCTTTGGGTACGACATAAAATCGTTGAATCACATGGGGCAGACCCGCTGTTCCAATCATGAGGGAAAACGCGATGGCCATCCACTGAAAGAATGTTTGTCCGGTAGAAGGATCCCAGGGCATGGCATATTCCGGGCTTGGAACAATAGCAAAGTGATGACCAAGCGAATTCATAAGCCCTGATTTTTCAGAGATTTGAATGCCTTCAACAATATCCTGAACAGCCGAACCATATCCTATTTGAGGGACTAGCCAGAAATAATCAAATTTATATGTTAGCAAAAACAGCGGGATCATAAACGAGCTGATGATGATCACATATTGGATTTGCATGTTTTTTGTCACACCAAGCATCCCTGATATCAGCGTATATGCAAGAACTACCGAACCACCAATAATAACTGCCAGGTTATATTCAATGCCCATCACCCACTTAAACATCAAACCTATACCTCCAAATTGTCCTACAGCATAAGCAATTGAGATAAGAATGGCAATAACCGCACCAATGGTACGCAGAGTTTTTGAATAATACCTGTCGCCGATAAAATCAGCGGCAGTGTATTTACCATATCGTCTTATCTGTCCTGCCATCAGGATAAGCAATAGCACATAGCCACCTGTCCAACCCACAACATAAGACAACCCATGATAACCTGTTCCATACATCAGGGCAGCCATCCCAAGAAAAGAAGCTGCACTCATCCAGTTGGAAGCAATGGCCATACCCGAGCCAACACGGGAAATCCTACGACCTGCTGCATAGTAATCGGTTGTATCCTTGGCTCGGAATAAAAGCCCAACAAGGATAAATAATGAAAGAATAAAAATCAGAATGATCGCCGGGCCAACCTTGAAACTGCCTTCAAGCTGCGTTACATCATTGGAAGCACTTGCCACAAGAGGAATCAGAGAAAATATAAGTAAAGATAGCTTTTTCATTTTAGAATAATTTCCGGGGTTTATAGATACAATTATTTAATCAACCTTCTCAAGAAAGTTAAGTTTAGCATGCAACTTATCCGTCTTGTGACAATATATCCAGCATAATCCAATAAAAAACATAAGCAGGAATACGGCTGAATAAAAATAATGAAATGGGAACCCCAGAAATATTGTATCCGTTAAGACAGAACGGTTATGCGTCAAATATAAACTCATAATACCCGGAATCTTCTCCCTGTTTTCTTCTGAAAATATTTGCAAATTATCATCAAGCCCTATTGCCAATAGTTGAGCTAATAAAGTGCCTTCTCCGATTCCAAGTGCAGGTGCTGCCTTGGATATGATCAATTCCTTGGTTTCGAGATAATCTTCATCACGCAATGATGTTATTTGTTCTTTAAGCTGATTAAAATACTGGACATCTTGTTGAAGATCAGGGAGCTCATCTTCCGGATATACCTCAGACAATATCCATCCCGTTCCATCTCTTAATGCAGCGTAGTCTCCAGGTTTTATGGTTATTTTACCCATAACCTGTATCATTGATCGTGCGGCAGCCTTGTAGTCTGATTGGGTAGCCTCACCTGATTCAATATTTTCCCAGGCCGATGAAAATGTTATTAATGCCTCTTCCGGAACAGGTTTTTCAATAATTTTCAATAAAACCTGAAACCCAAAAATCGCAACCGCCCAGGCAATAAACAATTTTATTATCAGGTTTCTGTTTTTTTTGGCTTGCTGTGTGGTTGGTTTAAAAAAACTGATTCTGTAGTCTTCTGATTCCACGTGATTTTTGATTAGAATGAATACTAAATTATTTATGCGAACGAAGATACAAATATCTTTAATTAAACGATTAATTAATAAAAAAAACTATTTCTTCTGCGTTAAATTTGTGTCGACGTTTGTCGTTTTAATTCGATGTGTTCTTCAATAATCAATCGTTGTCTGTCACCATGATTTATGAAAAAATGTAAATTTGCCTCTTTTCTTAAGTATTAATAATTCAATAGAAACTTTGCTTATGGAATTCATTACCGATCATTTTGCCAGCGTACATGTTTTGAATCAATACTGGCTCACATTACTCATGGTCATTTCGATGGTGCTGGTATCGCGCACATTTGTGGCAGGAACACGCTACTCTCCTATTTTGATCATTGTGGTATTTGGATTGATCATGGGATACATCCTGGTAAATACAGGACTTGCTACTCCTGGTCTTCCTGAGTTCCCTATTGTTGGCCTAACAAGTCGTGTTACCATCACCGCTTTAATGGCATCTTTTTTCGTTGGCGGACAGGAAATACGCAAGCTTATTACCAACAAAGATATTGACCCGAAAGACATAGTAGTTCCCTCGTCCCAGGAACTTTTCCTGGGGACTAAGGCCACACAATTTATGTTCCTCGTCAGGGCATTTTTCATCCTTATCGGAATAGAATCGCTCAGGCGTATGATCATTGGATATAGTACTAACAATGAAATGGACCAATTTTATCCTTTGCTGGGTTATCTGGGGATAGTGGCTTCCATTATCCTCATTGACCACCGTGCTAAAATCACCAATAAGGCCGTCTATATTAGGAAAGGGATTATTGAAACCGGAATTATCCTGTTGCTGCTGGTACTGTCATTCCATATCTCTCAATTGATCATGCCCCTTATTGCCCTGCCTGAAATTTTCTTCTCAATGGTTCTTTCTGTAACCCTTGGGATGCTCATGGTAAGATGGAAGTTTGGTCCTACGATCCGCTCCTTGCTTTTTGCCGGAATTCCGGTGGTACTTGCAGCCAATTTTATGGTAGGCGGGTCGCGCATTGCCGATGCATTTATGCTTACCGGCATGACCTCAATACTTTCTTTTGGTTTTTTCGGGCAACTATTGTGGATGTTTGGAGGTTTGTCCATTCTGATATGGCTTGGCAAGGCCAATAACATACGCAATCTGGCACCTGGGATGGCAGGGTCATTGTCACACTCCGGCCTTACAGGCGCTTGTACGGCAGGTGACCTGGGCCCTGAGGCTGCTATCCGGGCGCCCATAATGATCAATATACCTTTTATCGGTCATATCTTTGTGTTTTCCATTCTTGCAGCCAGCGCAACTGCAGGGAAATTGCTTATCCCCTATGCTTTGATTGTCTCCCTCATAGGAGTGCTGCTTACTTACATGGCATTAAAAACACTCCGGAGTGCCAATGGACTTTATACCTTCGAAATACGGGGTCTAATGCTATTCTCACTTGGATGGCAATTGGTGGCTGTATTTGGCGGTTTGCTGATCCTAAGTATCAGTGGCATGAGCCTCAGCGATGCCGTCATGGCCAACTCTTCTGCCATCTCCCACTTTGGTTTGTTTGCGGCCATTCAGGGAGGTATGTTCGGAGAACAAGCCGCCGGTCTGATCGCCTTTGTGTTTGCCATGCCCTTCCTGGTTCACCCGCTGGTTTTTGGCATCTTTGGTAAAACCGCCGAAAACCAGGGCATTATGCCCAAGAAGATTGTGTATATCCTTGCTTTGATTGGACTGGCAGGGGTGATTTATGCAATGATGGCCTGATGATTTGACACCAGCTGGCCGGCAACCATTAGGGTATTTTCTGGCCGTTTTTTAACAACACATGTCTTGCAGGCATTGTCTGGCAAAAACAAAATATTCTGTACCTTTGCAGCGCAAAATGTATTTCGGGGTGTAGCGCAGCCCGGTTAGCGCGCGTCGTTCGGGACGACGAGGCCGGAGGTTCGAATCCTCTCACCCCGACAATCAAAAAAACAAAGACCAAATGCCGAAGGCATTAGAAGACTAAAATGGAACAGGGAATATGAGCTTGCTCAAGATTTCCTGTTTCGTTTTAGGATTCGTGTGAGCAAAGCGAACAGGGGCTTTGTTTTTTTGTTGTACCTCCCAAAAATGGATCACTGAAAGTAACCCTCACCCCCCACTTGCCCTTCGGTTCAAACAATGAATGCTGGGGATTTCGGCTTCCCGGTTAAAATTTGTAATAAACAGCCGCTTCACCTGTTAAGCCGAGCCTTGAAAAGTTCTCGTGAGCGGCATACCCAAACATAATATTAAAGCCAATGCTGTTCAGTACAATTAACTCAAGGCCCATACCGATCCCATTATAAAAAGACCTGCTGGTATACACTTCGTCCATATACCGGTAATAATAACCGTCCCATTTTTCATACAGGAAATGATTCCCCTGGTA
>PWON01000148.1 GCA_003557385.1 Bacteroidales bacterium
ACTTTGACCACATCCCTTCGCCTTGCTTTGTGCTGGAGGAAGAATTGCTGGATATCAACCTGCAGATCCTGGACCTGGTGCAGAAGGAAGCCGGTGTGGATATCATTTGTGCACTAAAGGGTTATGCCATGTGGAGTACTTTTCCGCAGATACGCAAATACCTGAAGGGGGCCGCGGCCAGCTCACTGCATGAAGCCAGGCTGATTTATGAGGAAATGGGTTGCCAGGCCCATACCTATGCTCCTGTGTTTTATGAGGATGAAATGGACGAAGTGTTGACATACAGCAGCCACATTTCCTTTAACTCCATTTCTCAATACAGACGTTTTATAGACCGGGTTCAATCATTCAAAAAGCCGGTGTCCGTTGGTTTGCGTATCAATCCTGAATATTCTGAGGTGGAAACAGACCTGTATAATCCGGCCATGCCCGGTTCAAGGTTGGGCATTACACGGGAACAGCTGGGGGATGCCTTGCCTGCCGGGGTGGATGGGTTGCATTTCCATGTGCTGTGCGAGAATGACAGTTTTGTGCTGGAACGAACCCTCGAAACAACAGAGGCTGCCTTTGGGGAGTTGATTGCACAGTGCAAATGGTTCAATATGGGCGGGGGCCATCATATCACCCGGAAAGACTACGACGTTAAGCACCTGGTTGAATTGCTCAAAGCGTTTAAACGGCGTTATCCCAATCTTGAAAAGATCATCCTTGAACCAGGCGAGGCCATCGGATGGCAAACCGGCTACCTGGTATCCACTGTTCAGGATATCGTCTATAACAAGGGCATCCGGATTGCCATGCTGGATGTGAGTTTTTCAGCCCATATGCCCGATTGCCTTGAAATGCCCTACAAACCAAGAATCCTCAATGCCACCGATGCACAAGCCGGAAAACCCGTGTATCGCATGGGCGGCGGCACATGCCTGGCGGGTGATTATATGGGGATGGGGGATTACAGTTTTGACAAGGAGCTGAACATTGGCGACAAGATCATTTTTGATGATATGATCCATTATACCATGGTAAAGACAACCTTTTTCAACGGGGTCAAGCACCCGTCGATAGGGATATGGCGTTCTGAAGGCCGTTTTGAACTGTTACGGACCTTTACCTATGAAGATTATAAGGGCAAGTTGTCCTGATCACTCCTCGAGATGATATGTTTCGGCTTGTTGTTTTGTATCTCGCCGTTTTTTCCGGCCACGGAAATACGCCCACAGCCAGCCACTTAAAAATCCCAGCAAGAAAATAACCAGGAAGACCAAAAATCCGTAGCCTTCGAGTCTTAATCCCAAGAAATTAAAGCTTACCTTTCCCCAGTTCTGGATGATGAATATCAGGACCACCAAAGCGATCAATCCGTTGATCAACCAAAACCATATGCGGTTCTTTTGCTGCTCCATAAACGCCTGTTTTTATGATGTGATCAAAAATACGTAATTTTAGGGACTATTTTAAAAAGTGTCATTGATGTACAATGTTAAAAACATATCGTGTATGAAACATTTTCTGTCTCTCCTGGTTATGGCGTTTGTATTTGTGCTGAGCCCTGCTGGTGCGCAAACGATCTTTGATTTTTCTGATGAGGCAGTCATCTTGCGTCTGAAAGAAGATATTTATACCCTGGCATCAGAGGAGATGGAGGGACGGGAGGCTGGTACGGAAGGAGAACGAAAGGCAGCGGCTTATATCAAGTTGCGCATGCAGGAAATCGGCCTGGAACCAATGTTTGATGGCTCATATTATCAGGAGTTCCCATTCCCGGGTGAATGGTTCTGGGGGGATGACAATTATTTTACCTATATGGATCACACCTTTGAACACGGGGTGGATTATTACGTGTTGCCTGGTGCTTCCAGCGGGCAGGTATCTGCCTCTTTTGCACATGTTGGATATGGGCTTACGGCACTGGAAGGGATCGAAGGGTTTGAGGATTATTGCGATTATGCATTGCACGGGGATATTGCGGGCAAATTTTTTATCATGGAGTTCTACCTGCCCGAAGCATTGGATACCCTGGCCGACCGTCGAATGTTTCAGTTATTGTTCAGCAAGGTGGAAGCTGCCCGGGAAAATGGGGCGGCCGGTATTGTATTTGTAAATACCAGGTCCGAAAGGGATGACCCACCCATTGACCTTCGCATGTCCCGGCGGGGATTTGATATTCCAATATTGTTTGCCAAGGACAATGTCCTGCATGCACTGATGACAGATCAATCGGGAGCACTTGATGTAAGCGTTGATATTTTCAGGGAAGACCTTACCGGATTGAACGTGGCCGGATATTTTGACAATGAAGCGGATGCCACGGTGGTGATTGGCGGGCATTATGATCATGTCGGCTATGGGGGCAGGGGTTCAGGGAGCCCGGGAGTCCATGCAATTCACCCCGGTGCCGATGACAATGCAAGTGGTACAGCCGGAGTGCTTGAGGCTGCCAGGTATGTTTCCCACGCCAGCCTGAACAATTACAATTATATTTTTATTGCATTTTCGGCAGAAGAAAAAGGCCTGATTGGCAGCCGGTATTTTACCGACAGCGATGTCTACGATATGGAAAAGATCAACTATATGTTCAATCTGGATATGATCGGCCGAATGGAAGACAATACGCTTACTTTGATTGGAACCGGGTCATCACCATCCTGGGATGATTTGATTGCCAGTCATGCACCGGATCATTTTACCATCCGTAAGAATCCCGGTGGCAGGGGCGGATCAGACCATACGTCTTTCTACGTTAAGGATATCCCGGTGATTTTCTTTTTTACCGGAGTCCATGAAGATTACCACAGGCCAGGCGATACGGCCGACAAGATCAATTATGAGCATGCTGCTGAAATTGTCAGGTTTTCGCTCGACATGGTAACCAGCCTGGAACATATGGAAAGACTGGCATTTACACCCGCTCCGACAGGCCAGCCTGGCCGCGCCCCCGAACGTACTGTGGCCCTTGGGCTGATGCCCGACCATGGTTTTGACGGGGAAGGATTGCGGGTCATGGCTGTATCGGATAATCAGCCGGCACAAAGGGCCGGCATGGAAAATGGGGATGTCATTATTCGAATCAATGAGATGCCCGTGCGTGAAATTCAATCCTATATGGAAGCCTTGTCTGCACTCCGCCGGGGTAGCACGGCACGTGTGGTTGTTATCAGGGATGATGAAGAACACACACTGGATGTGAATCTATAAGAAGACAACGTATGCAAAAGGTACAGGTTGCTGTTATTGGTTCCGGCAGTTGGGCAACGGCCATTGTAAAAATACTGCTGAACAATGTGGAAAAGGTCCATTGGTGGGTGCGTGAACCGGAGATCGCCGAGCATATGATGCAATACGGGCACAATCCCCATTATTTGAGTTCTGTATCATTTGACACAAAAAGCCTGTCCGTTTCCCACGAGCTGAACCGGGTTTTGAAACAAGCAGATATCCCGGTTTTTTGTATCCCGGCTGCCTTTTTGCACCCTTCTCTCGAAGGCATGCATGCTTCCTTGTTGCGCGATAAGCCTGTGGTAAGTGCCATCAAAGGGGTTGTGCCGGAGTATAACGACATCGTAGCCGATTATATGTATAAACATTTCGGAGTACCATATGGCCAATTTGTCAATGTCAGTGGTCCGAGTCATGCCGAGGAAGTAGCCCAGGAAAGGCTTACATATCTTACAATAGCGTCAGAAAGCCGGGTCAATGCAGCCGTTGTATCCGGTTTATTTGCATGCCGGTACATCAGGACAAGCCTTTCGGAGGATATCTTCGGGACGGAATATGCCCCGGTGCTGAAAAACATCATTGCCATTGCCAGCGGCATATGCACCGGCCTGGGTTACGGCGATAATTTTCATGCAGTGTTGATCAGCAATGCCATTCAGGAGATCAGCCGTTTTGTCGATGCTGTCAGGCCCAACAACCGGGATATTAAACAGTCGGTTTACCTTGGCGATTTGCTGGTTACCTGCTATAGTCAGTTCAGCCGAAACAGGAGGTACGGCCAGATGATTGCCAAGGGATACCGGCCGCAATACGCTCAAATGGAGATGAATATGGTGGCGGAGGGGTATTATGCAACCAAGTGCATCAAGGAGATGAATGCCGAATATGGCGTGTACATGCCTATCGTGGATGCGGTATATAATATTCTTTATAATAATGCAAGGCCTGTCAGTGAAATAAAAGGCCTGGAGGATAAATTATCCTGACATCTATATATTACCTGAATACCATTGTTTCGCGCGTGGTGATCTTTTCGCAATAGTGGCATTTCAGGCGCGTGTCTTCCTTATCCACTACAACAAATATTGCCGCTACCTGCTCGTGGTTTGTAACGCAATTCGGATTGAAACACTTTACAATGCCCCTGATTTTTTCGGGCGTTTCCACAATTTTTTTACTTGCCACCTGATAATCCCGGATCTCAATTATTGAAGCATGGGGGGCAACCAGTGCGATCTTGTTGAGTTCTTCGGGTGCGAAAAATTTATTGCTTACTTTTATGATCCCTTTGGTGCCATATTTTTTGCTTTCCAGGTTGGTGGCAAACAAGACCATGTTTTCGAAGACTTCAAGTTTCAATATCCTGATTACCTGAAATACGGCATTGGACGGAATGTGATCTATGACCGTCCCGTTTTCGATGGCCGATACTTTAAGTTCTTTGATTCTTTTATGGGTCATGGCTGATGCTTGTTTCAAAATAATTACTTGGCAAAATTACTTAAGGCCCAGGATGGATGTGATCAGGGCCTGGCGCACAAACACCCCGTTGAGCGCCTGTTCAAAATAATACGCCTTGGGGCTGTTATCCACGTTGATATTGATCTCGTTGACTCTGGGCAATGGATGAAGCACTTTAAAGTTTTCTTTAGTATGCCGGATCATGTCGCGATGGAGGTTGTAAGCATTTTTAATGCGTTCATACTCCAGGGGGTCACTGAAACGTTCACGCTGGATACGGGTCATATATAAGACATCCACATGCGGGATGACTTCATCCATCTCCGTATACTGGTGGTAAGCCAGGTTCTTCTCCTTGATGTGCATTTTAACTGAGCTTGGCAATTTGAGTTCAACCGGTGATACCAGGTGAAATGTGGTGTTGAAGTTGCACAGGGCAATGACCAGTGAATGAATGGTGCGGCCATACTTCAAATCTCCCACCATGGCTATATGCAGGTTGTCAAGGCTTCCCTGTGTTTTTCGTATGCTGTAAAGGTCGAGCAGGGTTTGCGTTGGGTGCTGGTTGGCACCATCACCTGCATTGATCAGCGGTACGGATGAGATTTCCGAAGCAAACCGGGCACTTCCCTCTACGGGATTCCGCATTACAATAAGGTCGGAATAATTGGCTACGGTGAGGATGGTGTCGCGCAGCGATTCGCCTTTTTTTACGCTCGTGCTGCCGGCTTCGGAGAAACCGACAATTTTGCCACCCAACCGGTTTACGGCACTTTCAAAACTCAGGCGTGTGCGTGTGGAAGGTTCAAAGAACAGGGAGGCGATCACGTGGTCTTTCAGAATGTTTTGTACCGGTTCCTGTTCAAATTCCTGAGCCAGGTCGAGAATCCGTTCTTGTTCCTCCTTGCTGTAGTCATTAATGGATACCAGGCTTTTGTTTTTCATTTTCTTGCTTTTGTTATTATTATGGGTGAAGGGTTTACAGGCACAAAAAAAAGGGCTCTTCAAAGCCCCTTAAAACGTTTATTTACAACCGCAGTCTTTGCGGATCAGCTCCTTTTCTTTCAGAAAGTCGCACACCAGGTCGCATAAAACAGGGTGTCCGATTTCCTGTAATTCATATCCAACCTTAACGGTGGGTTGATCAATGTTTACCACCCTGGAAAGGTCGATGGGTGTACCTATGACCACCGTGTCGCATGGGGTGTTGCGGATGGTGGCTTCCAGGTCCTTGATTTGTTGTTCGCCATAACCCATGGCGGGCAGCAGGGTTCCGATCTCCGGATAAATCTTAAAAGTATCCTGAAGGCGTCCCACTGCATGGGGGCGCGGATCAATCAGTTCGCCGGCCCCATATTTTTTGGCTGCCACGGTGCCTGCACCAATCTTCATATGTCCGTGGGTAAGGGTTGGCCCATCTTCTACCACCAATACTTTTTTGCCCTTGATCAGTTCAGGTTTGTCAACAGTAAGCGGGGATGCTCCGTCCACAACCATGGCATTGGGATTGACCAGGGCAATATTCTCGCGAACCGTCTGAATGCCTTCAGGCCCTGCACTGTCCATTTTGTTGATCACAACAATATCGGCCAGCCGCAAGGTGGTCTCTCCCGGATAGTAATTCAGTTCATGTCCCGGGCGGTGAGGGTCTACCACTGTCACCATCAGATCGGGTTTGTAAAATGGAAAATCGTTGTTCCCACCATCCCATAAAATAACATCGGCCTCTTTTTCCGCTTCGCGAAGGATGGCTTCATAATCCACACCCGAATATATGACATTGCCCCGGACAACATGGGGCTCGTACTCTTCCATCTCTTCAATGGTGCAGTTATGCTTCTTTAAATCATCGATGGTGGCAAAACGTTGTACTTTTTGGGCAACCAAATCCCCGTAAGGCATGGGGTGCCGGATGGTCACCACCTTCATGCCATGGGCCATCAGCGCTTCAATGATCCGCCTGGAAGTCTGGCTTTTGCCGCAACCGGTACGGACAGCCCCAACGGCAATAACCGGCTTGGTGCTTTCGATCATGGTTTCTTTGGGGCCGATCAACAAAAAGTCCGCCCCGGCAGCATTTACCTCTGCCCCAACGGCCATCACTTCCTGGTAAGACACATCGCTGTAAGAAAAAGCACAAACGTCCACATCCAGTTCCTTAATAAGCCTGGATAGCTCGCTTTGGGCATAAATGGGAATGCCATCGGGATACATGCCGCCTGCCAGCCCGGCAGGGTACTTTCTTCCGTCGATGTCGGGAATTTGAGCTGCCGTAAAGGCCACTACATTATAGTTCTCATTGTTCCGGTAGTAAGTGTTGAAATTGTGGAAGTCTCTGCCGGCTGCGCCGATGATGATCACATTCTTTTTGTTGCTCTGCATATTTAAGATGTTTTATGTGTTTTTTTATTAAAATCTCCACAAATTTAGTTTTTTATGTTTTTTGGGCAATTATTTTTTTGGTTTTTCGGTAAAATACTTCTGCGGACAGCATATAAAATAAACGCCTATATTTGTGATGACAAAAGGGTGTTTTTAGGTTCCAATTTTTTTTATGATATGCGGCTGATTAAAGACCCCATAAAACGACAGGAAATCATTGACGCATATTTTTCTTATTTCGATGCGTATACCAAACGGCATTGGGAAGACATGCTTTCGCATCTCGATGAGGATATCACCATGTTTGGAACGGGTATTGACGAAGTTGGTTTTAAAGGTGAAAAAACCAGGAAAACACTGAAAAGGGAATTTGCCCAGGCTCCCAAAAGCATTGAATATAAAGTAACCAGCCTGGAGGTTTTTTCGCTCGGAAAGGATGCGGTTTTGTTAATGATTACTCTGGATCTGGAATTGTTCAGCAAGGACCAGAAGATACCGTACCCCAACAATCGTACTACGGCCATCATGGTCAGGGAATCGGGCCGGTGGAAATTGTTCCATGGTCACTGGTCTCAGCCCGACAGGGATATCGATGTGGGAGAAAGCGTACCCTACCGTTTGTTGTTGAAACGCAGCAAAGAGCTGGAAGATAAGGTGGCCCAGCGGACCAAACAGATTATAGCACAGAAGGAGGAACTGGAAAACCTCAATCAAACCAAAAATAAATTGTTTTCGGTCATTGCCCATGACCTGAAAAACCCGTTTAACAGCATCATGGGTTTCTCAGAATTATTATGTAAAAACCTTAAACAATATGATACGGAGAAGGTGCTTGCATTTATTAAAACCATTCATGAGCAGGCCTGTGTAACCTATGATCTGCTTGAAAACCTGCTGGAGTGGGCCAGGTCGCAAACCGATTCAATCTCTTTCCGGCCCTGCCGGATCGCATTGTTTAAAGCTGCGGCAAAGGTTTCCGAACACATGCAAACCATAGCCGGAAACAAGCGAATTGAAATCAGCTTTGATATCCCTGAAGGGGTCATGATTTGTGCCGACAAGCACCTGCTGCAGATCATCCTGCGGAACCTGATCCACAATGCCGTTAAATTTACCCATGAGGATGGAAAGGTATGGGTTTCTGCGGTGGAAAAAAGCGGATGGGTGCATGTTACAGTGGCGGACAATGGTGTAGGCATTCACAAAGACATCATAGGGCATATTTTTGATGGATTTTCTGAAAAAACCATTGAGGGAACCGCCAATGAAGTGGGAACGGGCCTTGGGCTTGTTTTATGTAAAGAGTTTGTTTTAAAGCATGGTGGTGATCTGTCTGTTGAAAGCCGGGAGGGGGAGGGAAGCAGCTTCACGTTTACGCTTCCGTCATATTGTGCTGAAAAATAAATCATGTGTTTATGGAAATGTCTTCGCACCGCCCAGGTGCCGGCAGGTTGATATCGCTTGATGCCTTCAGGGGGCTGACGATTGCAGCCATGATCATGGTAAATTTTCCCGGCAGCTGGAGTCATGTGTACCCCCCGCTATTGCATAAACCCTGGCATGGGATTACCCCAACCGATCTGATATTTCCATTTTTTATTTTTATTGTCGGGGTTTCTATCGTACTTGCCTATAGCAAAAGGATTGATGCCGGTCTTCCAAAAAAAAACCTGTACAAAAAAATTGCCTCCAGATCGCTTAAAATTTTTGCTGTGGGAATCTTTCTTTCTCTGTATCCTGCGTTTGATTTTGAACACCTGCGTGTAGCCGGTGTATTGCAACGGATTGCCCTGGTTTTTGCCGCCTGTGCCTTGCTTTATTTGAACAGTGGCTGGAAAACACAGGCCTGGACGGTGGTGGTTTTGCTTGCAGGATACTGGCTTGCTATGACATTGATTCCCACGCCCGGTGCCGGACAGCCCATGCTGGAACCCGGGATGAATCTGGCGGCCTGGATTGACCGGCAGTTGCTGCCTGGCAGGATGTGGCAGGAGACCTGGGATCCCGAGGGATTGTTCAGCACCTTGCCGGCCATTGCCAGTGGGATTACCGGCATGCTTGCCGGGCGGCTGATTGCCGGAAACAAGAACCGGGATCGTACCGTGATCTGGTTGTTTGTCCTGGGCTTTTTTGCATGTATTTTAGGTGAGATGTGGGGATGGATATTCCCTTTGAATAAACCCCTTTGGACAAGCTCCTATGTATTGTTTACCAGTGGACTGGCTGCCATGACTCTGGCTGCTTTCATGTTTTTGGTGGATATGCTGGGATACAGCCGGTGGACAAAATTTGGTGTGGTATTCGGGGCCAATGCCATCAGCGCCTATGTTCTGGCAGGGATCATTTATCCCTTGTTTTACAGGATACCTGTGGGTGGGGCTTCAATCAACAATCATTTTGTCGGGCTTTTCCTGAATGCCGGATATGATCCTAAATTGGCAAGTCTGCTATTTGCAATAAGCTATGTAATGGCCATATTTGTCCCTGTTTATATTCTATACAGAAAAAAAATATTCATCAAGCTTTAGTGCATAAAAGAAGGCCGGCTCATTTTTGTCTTGAGACGGCCTTCGATGTTTGTTTGTGGAGCTGGAGGGATTTGAACCCTCGTCCAAACAAGCAGCAAAAATGCTTTCTACATGCTTAGCCTTCCGTTGGGGTTTCAGCAGGGTCTTGGTGAAAGGCGGTCCGGACCGTTGCCTGAGCCCTTAGGATTTTTGACCATGCACCAGGGCTTTGCATGGCTTAGCTCGCGTTTTTCTGATGTTTCCTTGGGGACGCCCGCAAGCAAGGCTTCCCGGGAAACAAATGGCGGCTAACAGCTTCTGTTAGGCGGCCATTGCATAGTTATTGTTGCCGTTTATAGGCTGTGCGACATGGGATTAACGAGCCATATTCACCACGCTCGGCATGCTTACATTTCCACTCAACTTGCTGTCTAATCCATATCAGCCCC
>PWON01000042.1 GCA_003557385.1 Bacteroidales bacterium
ATTGTAAAGGGTAGTCTGCTAATAGAAGATTACATTAGAATTAGAAATATCGCATTAAAATATTGACAACTGACTTATTGTCTGTCTTTTAAACATAACAGTTGTCAACATTTTAACTCGATGAAGATGAAAAAATGAAAAAATAAATTTGGTTTTCAACATAGAAGTAGTTAGTAGTTAGTCGTTCGTGGGTTTTTGTAAAAAAGTATCCATTAACGCATATACTTTTTTTACTAATTACTAAATACTAATTACTAATTACTAATTACTACTTAAAGCTTGGCGTACTTTTTCCTCCACCTGAACGGCCTGCGAGCGGATGTGTGTATAAAAAACCACACGAAGCGTATAGTTGCCTTCGGCTGACCTGCTTAGCTTTATTTCAGGGGTGGGGCCAACGATCCAGGGCATTGACATGATCAGTTTTTTTACCTTGTCGCGGCTTTGTTCCGGAGATGCCTCGTCAGGGAGTGGGATTTCCAGGTGATGCGGCAGGTTGTCCTCATCGTCAGGGGGCAATATGAACAATTCGTTGCTTAGCCTGCCATAGGGGATTCTAACCAGCTCCCCCTCTTCGTTTTGCAATTCCATAAACCTGCTTCCCATCCGTTTGATTATGCCAGACGCAAAAGACGTTTTTATGGTTTGACCGGGCTCAAGTGATTTTTCCGCTTTCAGCAACACCCCGGCCATAAAGTCGCGGAAAACAAACCAGGCGATGGCCAGCAACAATACCACCACCATCACCCCTATGATCAGGTCAAAATACAGGTGCCTTCCAAAAAATATCGTTACACCCCAAAATGCGTATGCGACCCAAAGGACCAACTCCAGCAGGGGAAGCAAGGCAAAGACCCCTTTGCGGATCACCTTTTTTTGTACTATGATTTTGCTTATGCGCGCCAGCAGGCGAAACAGGAAAAACAGCAAAAATCCAGTAAAGACAAATATCAGCAAATTCATAAGCGTTTTTTCTTTTGTAAATGGTCTGCCAGATAAAGATCCAGTCCTGGCCTGATTGCATATATCCCTTCAAATTTCTGGATCAGGATGCCGGCACGCATCAATCCCCGGACAACATCAAGCACCTCGTCGCGGGGGCATTCCAGGTTACAGGCCAGTTTTTCTGCAGAAAAACGGCGGTTCACAATAAACTGCCGGATATAGAACCACTGTTCGGGGCTCAGTGTATCAAACACGTCAGGTTCAGGCATGGGGAATGTTTCCATATACAGGGTTTTTCCCGACACCCGTTTGACGGAAGCCAGCCACAGCAGGGTGGCGGTGCCCGGGTTGCCAAAAGACTTGTCAAACAAATCGTTGAACAGACGGGCATGGTCCCAGGCAGTCATGCGGTCCTCTTCTTTTTTGTTGTATTTGAATTTCAAGCCACCTGCCTGGTGTCTGAGCATGATCAGTTCCTTGAGTTCACGGGCACCAAAAGACTCACAGTGTACGGTAGCCAGCGCAAAGCTGCCCAGCCCGGTCTGCAGGTTTATCAATTCGAGGGCATGGGTATTCACATTAACAATAAACAGGCATTTGTTGCCAAAACGGTCGATCAGATCCTTGATCTTCTCCAAAACCGCATCCCCTCCCGGGCGGCGTTCCCACCACAACCCAAGGTCCTGGATTATAATAGCTTTCCCTGCGGGCAATGCCCTGAATACATCATCAAGTCGTTTATGGTGCGCATTGAGTGACTCCACAAGCTTTTGCGAAAACAACTCCACATCAGCCGTACAACCTTGTGGTGCGCGAATGGTGTGGATATGGTCGCGGTTGAAATGTTGTTCGGCTACTTTTTTAGACAAACTGGATTTGCCGGAGCTGCGCGGCCCGGTAATGATCAGTGCCCCGGAAAAACCGGACTTAAAACGCCGGATGGCCCTGCTGCACTCTTCCGTTTCATCCTGCATCCCCACCCAAAAATCATCGCCGGTGCCAGACTGTCCGGAAAACAGGGAAGCATAGTAAAAAGGCAACTCTTTCATCACGGCATGGCCGGGGCTGAATGCTTCCACAAAAGACAACATATCCTGATTGGAGTATCCCTGGCCTCCCGATCGCTTTTCAAAATGGCTGATCCATAACTGCCCTTCGCTTTTACCATAGAGCAGGTCTACAAAGCGGTTGCGTGTGGCGTCCCTGGCCTGTCGCCACCTTTGTTGCATCTTTGTGGAAAATTCCCTGTCGGCATCCCTTGCTTTTTTACGTAATGCACCGCTCGATTTGCTGATGGTGGCAGCAGAGAGTGGATCAAACCCTTTTTTCAGGCCGTCTTCAAAGGCTTCTTCCACACCCTGGGCGATCTTTCTGATGTTGTGTTTTTCTGTGTTCAGCCTGGTAGCGAAGTTTTTTATCAGTGCCAGGGACTGCTCCCTCCGGTATTCCAGTTCGCCGGGCGTATCATTTTTTCCCTCACTTTCGAGGCCAAAATTCAGCAGGCGCACCTGGTCTTTGATGGATGCCACTATTTGCTGCAGCCGCATTTCCACCTCATGGGCATGTTTAATGGTGTGGTCTATCAATTCTGCCCCAATGTAATATTCAATGGTCTTCCGGAAGCTGACCACCACACGGCCGGCCTCTGTAAACGCCAGCTCCTTTATTTGATCAGCCATCTGTTCACCGCTGATCTCCATTTTCTCGGGAAGATCATTGATCAATTCGCCAATTTCGGCATACAGACCCTGGTATATTTCCGGTACCGGAAAGGCCTTCAGTGATTCATGATCCAGCCGCTTTGCCTTAAACAGGTCATCCCCGGGTTTTTTGATCAACGCCTCAGCATAATCTTCAAAAGCCTCTACCTCCCTGATCAGATTACTTTCAATGCTTGCATGCAGGTCGGCATGGTATTTTTTAATTTTTGAATGGATGCGGCTTTTTAGCGACAGGAGATAAAAATCCAGGATGGCCTTGTTGATGAAAACACCCAGGTTTTTCGCCCACACGCTCGCGTATTCGCCAATCTCTTCAACCAGCAAAGGATCTTTTCTGGAATAGGCAGAAAAATTAATGCTGCGAATATTGGCCTCCGTGCTGTCCAAATGGTGTCCAAACTGTCTGAGGTCATCCAGCAGGTCATCATAAAGCGTTTGTCCCGACTGATAATAAAACTGGCGGCTTTTGTTTTCCAACACTTTTATGCTGGCGGCAAACCGGTTCTTTTCCAACTTGATCCGTTCCTGGATTCTTAAAATGTTATCAGGTTCCAGCCGGGCTTTTTCTATAAGCTCATGAATGTCATTAAACAATTTTCGTACCTCGGCAACTTCCGAAAATGAATGCAGCGAATAATCTGCCATCATCTGATGAATGTCCCTTAACCGCCTGTGATAAAGAAAAAACCGGGCAGCGGGGGTTACCCTGACTTTGTGGGGCACCGGGCGGCGGGTAAGAAGGGCAATAATAAGCTTGCCGGTTTTGTACATACGGGTTCGGAACCTATCGTGTTTTTTGATGGCCAGTTCCTGCCTGCTGAGTTTGACCCTGATCTTTTCCGGCATCACATTAAGCATGGCACGCAGGGCATCCAGGTATTCCAGGTTTGCCTCATGTAAAATATTCCGGAGGGCTTCCACCCGTTGATCACGTATTGTATGGATCTGTCTCTGGGCATGAAACGAAAAATCATTCAATATCCGCAGGTAGGCCGTGGACCGTTCGCCCGGTTTTTCTTCCTTTGTGGCTTTCTCCAGGCTGTTTAACGCACGTTGGGTATAATGATGCAGGTCCGTGAAGAAACGCAGATCCAGCTTGAGCATCTGGTCAGGGCCCTGCTCAAAATATTTTTGGATAAATTTTGCCGCCGTCTGCCCCATGTTGTTTACTTCGTGCGATAGGATCTCGCGCGACGACAGGGAGAGGTTTTTAAACATTTCCGGAGATGGCCGCAGGCTTTCTTCTGCATCTGCTTCGACCGTATCGGTGACTTCATCCAGCACCCCCATTGCATCAAAAAAGGAGGAGGGGGAAATAAAGAGCGAGGTGGCAACTCGTTCACTCAGTGCATTTGCACGGGCAAATGCAGCCTCTGAGTTTTTCAGGCTGAACTCAGGAAGTTCCATGATGGTCAGGTCCGTATTGCGCGATTCGGCCGCAATGATATTTTCTTCCGGCAATTGCTCCACCCCGTTGTTGATCACCCTGACATCGGCTTTCATCCGGCTGTTTTCGAGCAATTGATTGATCAGGCTGTATAAGGTATCGGTTTTGGAGCTGTCGTGATTGATCACCATGATCCTGATGCGTGCCGTACGCCAGCGATCACTGGTGGTAATAAACCGCAGCAGGATCAGGGCCAGCGACATGGCACGGCCGTAGCCCTTCCACCAGACGTCTATGGTCTGGTAACGCCCAAAGCCTTTCTCCTTATCGTAATTGAGAAAAAGACTGTTAAAATCCTGTCTTTTTAAACTGTTCAGAAGACCGGCAAACTTCTCAGGATGCCTTGTATTCCGCGCCCACCCCATAAGCACCGTATTGGGTTCAAAACCGGTAAACCCGTAGACCCTTGTAATAATGTCGATGCCTTCGTAAATATCACGGCAGGTATGGCGCCGGGTGAACACCCCCTTGTGATCTGATGGGCCCGTTGTATGCGGCTTCATCTCCTTGAGGCCAAACAAAATATCTCCGGAGGGTTGTTCGGTGAGCTCAAAATTGGTAAAAACCCCCATTTTGCCTACCAGCGACTTGCCCATCTCGATCAGGTGCGGCCTGCTTTTTTCACCCCCACTGAACAGCATCACGTTCGGACGCCAGTTACGGGCATCCTGACCACCTGACTTAAGCCTCAGCAACCCGGTTTTTACCAGCGATGACCATACTCCCGTCCAGGTATCCCCGCTTTGGAGGGTCAGTTCTTTTTTCTTCAGGAATAAGAACAGGGCAACCAGGATCACCGAGGCCACGATCAGGGCCGCCAGGTCGAGCTGGATCATCACCACAATACAAGCGAGGGCTCCGAGAATACTTACAAAACGGGGGATCTTGAACGACGGCCTGAAATCACTGCCGGCCCAACTTTCAATCGCATAGGTTATGTTCAGAAAACCATAGGTAAGAATAAAAAAGATGGTAACAATCCGGGCGATGACGTTGAGTTCCCCGATCAAAATCCCGGCAAAGGCTATCAGAAAAGCAAATAAAAGGGCATTGCGCGGCTCATTGGATACCCCATGACCACGGGCAAAAAACCCAGGTAGGATCCTGTCCATGGCGACTGCCTGCAGAATACGGGGCGCCCCGAGAATGCTTACCATGGCAGAAGACAGGGTGGCTGCCAGGATACCTGCAATTACAAGCCAGGGAACCCGTGAAATATGTAACAAAACCCTGGGGTCGTGGAGCAGTGTTTCCCTGTCAACGGTAAATGCAAAGAACAGGGCAAGGCCTAAATATACCAGAAGACCCGTAAGAATGGCCATAATGGTCCCGGCAGGGATGTTTTTGCGTGGATCCTTCAAGTCGCCCGACATGGAAACCCCTGCCTGAAAACCGGTCACCGCCGGGAAAAATATGGCAAACAGGGCGATCCAGGGAAGTGAGCCCTCGGCCTTTCCCAAAAGCGGCGTATGCGGTACATGGTCATGACTGCCCAGAAAAACCGACAACAATGATAAAAAGATGGCAGCCATGATGATATACTGTGTTTTGATGGCCAGCGATGTACTGATAAAGGTGATCACCGTCACCAGGATCAGTGCAATGGAACCGGCCAGGCGGATATTCTGAAGGCTTACTTCCATTCCGAAAGTCGACAAAAACGTTTCGGCAAAACCCAACAGGTATAAGCTCACACTGAATGACAGTCCCACGAACAAAGCCACTCCGAGTGTGCCGCCAATAGGCAGGCCAAGGCTGCGGGAAATGATGTAATAGCTCCCGCCGGTTTCCACTTTCTTGTCGGTGGCCACAGAGGCAACGCTCAACCCTGTGCTTATGGCAATAATATGGGCAACGAGAATAATGCCCAGCACCGCCCATAATCCGGCCTGACCAACGATCCAGGGCAATCGCAAATACATGATCACACCAAGGATGGCCAGGATCGATGGGGTAAAAACCCCACTGAATGCACCAAACTTTCTTGCTTTGGCCATGGTTACAGTTTTTGTGTAGCATCCAAAGATATGAAAAAATGCATTAGATTATTGTCTGGTAAAAGCTCCATATATTTTAGCCAATACACAGAAGAACCAATTTTTCTATCTTTGCCCTGTACGGAATGTGCACCAAAAAAACCGATGACCATGCCAAACCCAAAAACCTTCCTTCTTTGTTTTGTTTTGCCTTTCCTGTTTTCCCATGTCAATGCGCAAAACAATCAGCACGAGCGGACTGAATGGCTTGCCGCTTCTGAGGTCCGTGTCAATGTGAGCACCCCCTACCATGCGCTCAGAACCCATCTGCATTTTCTCCAACCCGACAGCTATGACGCCGACAAGGCAGCGCAGGCTTTCATGCACCCGGAACTGAACCCTGAAGAAGCCCGCGATTATGCCATCCGCTTAAAGCAGGTGTTTGACGGAAAAGGGTTTTTCATTGAACTGGACAAGGCACCCAACGATGCATTTCATACCGACACCCTTCACAACGAACACATATACATCCCCACGCACCATCTGCCGGAGATCTACCTTGCCAAACGGGGTGACCGCTGGCTTTACAGCCTGGAGAGCATCCGCAGGATTGACCCCCTTCACCGCGAAGTGTTCCCCTTTGGACCCGACCTGCTTATTGATCTGTTTCCGGGCGCCGGGCAGTATACGTTTGCAGGACTTTACCTGTGGCAGCACCTGGGCATATTGCTGCTGATCCTGGTCAGTTTCCTGATTCACAAACTCCTTACCTTTCTGTTGGGCAAGCTTCTGTATAAAAGTGCATCGAAAATGGGCTACGACAAACTGGTCAGGCCCTATCTGTTGCCTGTGGCCAAACCGCTGAGCCTTTTTGTGGTCTTTTTGTTCATTATGCTGGTGTTTCCGTTGTTGCAGTTGCCCGTTGAGGCGGCCAAATACTTTACGTTTGCCTTCCGGGCCATCCTGCCCTTTTTTGCCACCCTGGTGTTTTACAAACTGGTGGATGTATTCTCCCTTTATCTCGAAAAACTGGCCGGACAAAAGGAAAGCAGCCTCGACAACAACGTGATCCCGCTTATCCGCAAAGTGCTGCGCGTGTTTGTGGTGGTCGTCGGTGGCCTCTTTATCCTGCAGAACATCAATGTGAATATCACCGCTTTGCTGGCCGGCCTGTCCATTGGTGGTTTGGCCCTGGCTTTGGCCGCACAGGATACCCTGAAAAACTTTTTCGGTTCACTGATGATCTTTATTGACCGGCCTTTTTCCGTCGGACACTGGATCACCAGCGGAGATATGGATGGTACCGTGGAAGAGATCGGCTTCCGCTCAACCCGCATCCGTACTTTTCGCAACTCATTGATATACGTGCCCAACGGCAGGCTGGCCGATTCCTCCATCGACAACCACGGGATGCGTGAATTCCGCCGTTTCTTTATGAACATCTCCATCACCTATGATACCCCGCCCGACCTGATCGAAGTGTTTGTGGAGGGCCTGCGCAAGATCGTAGCACAGCACCCGAAAACCCGAAAGGATTTCTATATTGTGGAGTTCAACGACATGGCTGATTTTTCGCTGGAGATCATGTTTTACATCTTTTTTGCCGTACCCACCTGGCCCGAAGAGCTCAGGGCGCGCCACGAAGTGCTGATCGAAATTGTCCGCCTGGCCGAAAAACTCGGTGTACGGTTTGCCTTCCCCACCAGCACACTGCATATGGAAAACTTTCCCGGCAAACACAGCCTTACCCCACGTTACGACATGACCATGAAAGAGTTTAAGCAGGTCATGGAGGACTATTTCCAGGGAAAAGCCGGAGCCAATATAACGGAGTAAGCAAAGGCTTAACAAGGGTGTGGCTGCCGCAAGCACACACAAACCGGCCAGGTTCACCGAAGCTTTGATGCAAGCGCAGGGTATTGCTGCACCCGAAGGTATTGCTGCACCCGCAGGGCATTGCTGCACCCGCAGGGCATTGCTGCACCCGCAGGGCATTGCTGCACCCGCGCAAAGACCGGCCACGGTTGGGTGTAGTTGTTTTTCTGTCTCCGGCCCACCTATAACCTCCTTTCCATCAGAGAGTTTACATTTATTTTCGCTTATGTTTTTAAAAAAAATGAAGAATGTCTTGCAATATTTTAAATAGTTTTATAAACTTGTACTGTCAAAACTGTTTTTGCCAGAAAAACACCCTCCGCATGAAAGCCATTTTCAACAGTTCCTTCACAAAGGTCAACAAGGAAAACCGTAAAACACAGCAAAAACTCAGCATCATCCGGGCGATTGCCCAGAGTGGATCCGGCATCACCGTGCCGGAAATATGCAAAATGCTGAAAATAAGTGCCCCTACCGGGTTCAAACTGGTCAATGAACTGCAAACAGAAGGCTTTTTGGGCATCGTTGGGAAAAAAGAAACGCACAATGGGAGGAAACCAGCCATTTATGACTTGAAAAATGTCCGTTTTTATGCCATCAGTGTAGAGATCCTGCTCAAAAGGATCTCTGTTGGGATCATTGATTCCCAGCTTGATACTGTATATTGCAAGAACAACACGGAATTTGTATTGGAAAACACGGCAGATTGCCTGAAAGAAGTGGAAAAATATATTACGGCATGCGTAAGGGATTCCGGCATCAGCAAAGACCACATCCTTGGCATGGGCATGGGCATCACCGGAAGGGTTATGCAAGACACAGGAGAATCACTCACCTACTTCAACTTCATGGACCTGCCCCTGGGCAAATATTTTTCAAAGCTGTTTGATATTCCGGTATTCATCAACAACGATACACGTTGCTTTGGTCAGGCAGAAAAGATCATTGGCAAAGCAAAACACGTCAACCATGCCATTGTAATCAACCTGAGCCGGGGGCTGGGAACCAGCCTGATCATTGACAACAGGATTGTCAACGGCGGGAATGGTTTTGCCGGTGAAATGGGGCACATGCAATTCGGCAACAGGGAAAACATGTGCATCTGCGGTAAAAAAGGATGCCTTGGCAATGATGTAGGGGGATATGCCCTGGAAGAAAAATTCATGGACTGTATTTCGCGCGGGGAAAAAAGTATCATTCAGCATCCCGGCCATGGCAGGCAAATACGCTACGATGGTATTTTACAGGCAGCCCTCGAAGGAGATGAATTGTCTATAAGGCTGGTGCAGGAAATGGGTTTCAAGCTGGGCAATGCACTGGGCAACATCATCAATTTACTGAATCCTGAACTGGTGATCATTGCCGGCAAATTTGCCAGTGCAAAAGACATCCTGCTCGATCCGCTTAAATCGGGCATCACCAGCTCCGCCCTGATAAACCCCCTGCGCCATTGCCATATTGCCTTTTCTGAGCTGGGACATATGGGTGGCCTGAAAGGCGCAGGCGCTTTGGTATTTGAATACTTTGAACTGATCAAACAATAAACATCAGTGCATCCGGTGATTGCACTGAACCAATCAAACACAAAGCATTAAGAATATGCAGCAAAAACATCTGAGCATTCTGGTTTTAATGGCCCTGCTTCTGTTTACAAGCCTGGGCGGCCATGCACAAAGCACAATCAGGGGGGTGGTGTTGGATACCGACGGATATACCCTTCCGGGAGCCACCGTCATGGTAAGCGGCACCACCATTGGCGTCACCACCGACCTTGACGGCAATTTCAGCCTGCAACTACCTGAGGGCGAACACCGCATTGAAGTGTCTTTCATGGGTTATATTCCCAAGACCATCAATGTGGAAGGCCTTGATTTTGTAGAAGTTATTCTCTTGCCCTCGATAGAGGAGTTGCGAGAGGTTGTGGTGACGGCACTTGGTATCAAACGGGAGGCCAAAGCACTGGGATATTCTGTTCAGCAAGTGGACGGGGAAGCCCTGTCCGGGGCCAGCAGGGTCAGCCCCCTTTCAGG
>PWON01000204.1 GCA_003557385.1 Bacteroidales bacterium
GAAATTCCTGGAACCTTACGGAAATTTAAACCTTCCGGATAGCCACCTGCATTATGACATTGAAGCGGTCCAGGGTGGTTTCCGCATCAACATCCGGGCCACGGCATTTGCTGCCCATGTTCACCTGTACCTTGCAGACCGGCATGCCTGGTTCGAAAACAACTTCTTTCACCTGTGGCCCGGAGAAGAAAAAAGTGTTTTTTGTCAATCCGGGTTGACCGCCGCTGAATTTGAAAAGCAATTGCAGGTATATCATATGAATGCAAAATAGATTCACCAAAAAATAAGATGTACCATGAACAACCCTAACCAAACAATCCTTCTCCTGATTCTAATGCTGTTGATCACCGCAGCTTGCAGTCTCCCCGAGGACACACGGGAGCCTGCCTGGTATATTAATCCATTTATCGGCACCGATGCCCACGGACATACCTATCCGGGAGCCAGTATGCCATTTGGCATGGTCCAGCTGAGTCCGGATACCCGCCTGTATGGCTGGGACGGAGCCTCCGGATATCATTATTCCGATACCGTGATCTATGGCTTTTCACACACAGCACTTAATGGCACAGGCGTAGGCGATTACAATGATATCCTGGTCATGCCCGTAGTGGGTGAACCTGTATTCATCAATACAGAGTACAAGTCTCCATTCCGAAAGGAAAATGAAGAAGCAGCCGCGGGATATTACCGCGTATTCCTTGATAAACCGGGGGTACTTGCCGAAATGACCGCCAGCACAAGGGTCGGATACCACCGGTATACTTTCCCTGAAAGCCGGGAAGCCAATCTGATCATTGACCTGAAACACCGCGACAGGGTTGTGGAGTCATGGATAGAGTTTGTGAGCGACACCGAGATCAGGGGCCTGAGGCGCTCCACCAACTGGGCAGAAGACCTGATATGGTATTTCCATATGGAATTTTCCAAACCTTTTAATCGCAAGGGAATTGCCGTGGACAACATCCTGCAGGAGGACATTGGATATGCCGATGGCACCAATATAAAGGCCTTTGTGGGATTTAATACAGAAGAAGGCGAGCAGATAGAAGCAAAAGTAGCCCTCTCCGCCGTGGATGCTGATGGAGCCTATAAAAATTTGCAGGCCGAAATTCCGGGCTGGGGCTTTGGGCAGGCCAGGCAGGATGCATACGATGCCTGGAACCGCGAATTGAGTCGTATACGGGTTCATGGAGGCAGCAAGGAACAAATGATCACCTTTTACACTGCCATGTATCACGCCTTTCTGCAGCCCAACACATTTTTCGACGCAGACAGGAAATACCGGGGCATGGACCGTGAGATTCATGTGGCCCGCGACTTCGACATCTATACCATCTTTTCGCTTTGGGATACCTACCGGACCTGGCATCCCCTGATGACGATCATAGATACTGAACGTACCGCCAATTACATCAAGGTGATGCTCGACATGTACGAAAAAGGAGGCCTGCTGCCCATATGGGAACTGGCAGCAAACGAAACCCACACCATGATCGGGAACCACGCCATATCGGTGATTGCAGATGCCTTTATGAAGGGGATCCGTAATTTTGATTATGAAATGGCCATGGAAGCAATGATCCATAGTGCCACACGAGACCATTTCGGACTGGATGCATACAGAAGACACGGACACATCCCGGGCGACATGGAGCACGAATCCATATCAAAGACCCTTGAATATGCATACAACGATTGGAATATCGCCGAAATGGCGCGTGAAATGGGACTTGATGATGTGTATAGGGAATACATCCACAGGGCGCAATTCTACAAAAACATCTTTGACCCTTCCACCAATTTTATGCGACCAAGAATAAATGGCGGCTGGCTTACGCCTTTTGATCCCACCACGGTCGACTGGCATTTTACCGAAGCCAATTCATGGCACTACAGCTTTTATGTTCCCCAGGACATCACCGGTTTATATACATTGCATGGAGGCAAAAAGGAATTTGCAATGATGGTCGATGAGTTGTTTGAAACCGACGACCAGATTACCGGACGCGACATGAAAGACATTACCGGACTTATCGGGCAATATGCCCAGGGGAATGAACCCAGTCATCATATGGCTTATTTGTACAATTTTGTGAATCAGCCCTGGAACACACAAAAACGTGTAAGAATGATCATGGATGAACTATACTCCCACCTGCCTGACGGCCTCAGCGGCAATGAAGATTGCGGGCAAATGTCTGCCTGGCTGATCATGAGCGCGATGGGCTTTTATCCGGTGAGCCCCGGCCTGCCGGAATACATCATCGGGACCCCATGGTTCCCGGAAATGGAAATATTCCTGGAAAACGGCAACGTATTCCGGATCACGGCCAACAATGTGTCGAAACGCAATTTCTACATCCAGTCGGCAATGCTTAACGGTGAATCATACACCAAATCCTGGATTGCACACGAAGACATCATGCAGGGGGGGCACCTGCATTTCGAGATGGGAAGAAAACCAAACAAGGACTGGGGCAGCCGCGACGAAGACATCCCTGTGACAAACATCACCGATGAGATCCTGCTCCCGGTGCCCTACATCGTAGCCGAAGACCAAAGGATCAGAGACCAGGTGGAAGTAACCATCGGCAAGATCATTGAAGGAAGCGAAATTTTTTACAGCCTGGATGGCAATCCACCCGGCCGTCATGCCCAACGGTACACAGAACCACTGGTCATCAGGGAAACAACTACCCTGAATACCATTGCCTACAAAGAGGGTTACGGCTACAGTTTTCCTGTTAAGGCAGAATTTGTTAAAATTGACCTCGATAAGACGATCGACATCCTATCGGTACACCATCCCGATTATCATGGGGGCGGTCCGGAATCGCTCATTGACGGGGTGCGCGGAGCAATCAACTGGCGGTTGGGAGGCTGGCAGGGCTACCAGGGAACCGATTTTGAAGCAGTGGTTGACCTTGGCGATAATCAGAATATCGAATACGTAGGTGCCGGGTTTATTCAGGATATCCGATCATGGATATGGATGCCAGGGGACGTACGTTTTTATATTTCTTCTGATGGAGATCACTTTACAAAAATTGCCCGGGTGGAAAATACCATCCCCTATGATGATTACGAAATATACCAGACAGACCTCGGGAAAACAGTGAATACATCGGGGCGATATATCAAAGTAAAGGCCACCAATTTCGGCACCATTCCGGAATGGCATTTGGGTGCCGGAGGTGATGCGTATATCTTTGTTGATGAAATCATCATCCGGTAAATATTGAAAAATGCCGGATGATCAAACATGTTCAGCCATGCATACCAGGTATAAAAGCAGCATTGGTGCTGCAATGATCATCGCCTTTTTGTTATCCCTGCCTTCTTGCAAAAGAGATCCCTGGCCGGGACCGGACGAACTATTGATCTCATGGGAGGTCATCAGCAACACTTTTGATGAAGAAAACAGCATGGTGAAGGCCATGTTTACACTGGAAAATGCCGGCAGGACCACTCTTGGTAATGAAGGCTGGGCATTATACTTTAACCAGTCTCCCCGCTATCTGATTGATTTTGACAGAAGCGCAAACATCCATCTGGAGCGTATCAGTGGTGATTGGTACAGGATCGCCCCGCTGGAAGGATTTGAGCTGAAAGCGGGTGAAACAACCAGTTTTACCTATCAAAGCCGCTTCTGGTGGATCAAGGAGTCGGATGCCCCAAAAGGGTTCTATTTTGTATTTCACCATCCCAATGGCCGGCAACATTTTTTGGAACCGGAAAATATCACCATACAACCATTTACAAGACCGGAACAGTTCAGCCGGCACTTCAGGGACCAGACTCCTGTCCCCGATCCGGCATGGCAATACCGGGAAAATAAAACGATGGCTTTGCTTGGCAGTGACAAACTGCCATGGTTTATACCGCAGGCAGTATCGGTAAGAGCTGCTGATCAAGACGTTTTGTTTTCTAAAGACTTTGTTATCCATTACGGTGAAGGGCTCGGGTTCGAAGCCCTCTACCTGCAATCGATGCTCAAGGACTTGCTTGGATGGGATATTGAGATTGAATCAGGTGTTTCGGGTGCAAGCCACAGCATTGATCTTATTGTCGATGAAAAGTCAGTGACCCTGGGCCCGGAAGCCTATACCTTGCATATCAGTGAACATGGGAACATCTCCATAGAAGGAATGGATCATGCGGGTGTTTTTTACGGGATCCAGAGTCTGGTTTCTTTGCTTCCTTTGGGTCCGGGATACAGCCGTGAACTTTTTCTGCCTGCTCTGCAGGTACAAGATGCCCCCCGGTTCGGATACCGTGGCGTACATATAGACGTAGCCCGGAATTTCTTCCCAAAAGAACAAATTTTCAAACTGTTGGATATCCTGGCTTTCTATAAGATCAACACATTGCATATGCACCTGACCGATGACGAAGGCTGGCGCCTGGAAATTCAATCACTGCCAGAACTTACCGCAACCGGCGGGCAAAGAGGGCATACCACAAAAGATGCCCATGCACTGCACCCTGCCTTTGGTTCAGGGCCACATCCCCACGCCTCAGGAAAAACAGGCAGCGGCCATTACACCCGGCAAGACTTTATAGAAATTCTGCAATATGCCAGAGACAGGCATGTCCGTGTGATTCCTGAAATAAACATGCCGGGGCATGCCAGGACAGCCATTAAGGCCATGGAAGCCCGTCATGCATACTTTATGGCACAGGGAGATACAGCCATTGCAGAGGCATACCGTTTGATTGACCCGGAAGAAACATCTGAATACCTCTCAGCCCAGTTGTTTGATGACAATGTGGTCAATGTGGCACGTGAATCTGTGTATCGGTTCTTTGAAACAGTGGCCGGTGAGATCGCTGACATGTATCAGGAAGCAGGGGCGGTCATGGAAATCATTCATGTGGGAGGCGATGAAGTACCGGCAGGTGCCTGGACAGAATCCCCCATGATCCATGACAAAATGAATCAGCTTCCGCATATAGACAAACCGCAAAACATGCATGCCTATTTTACAGAGAGGGTGCTGGACATCCTGTCAACCCATGGCATTAAAATGGCAGGCTGGGAAGAAGTGGCGTTAAAGGCCGACCCTTCAGGCCGTCATGTACCAAATCCTGATTTTGCCGATGGCCGGGTGATCCCCTATGTATGGAACAACCTCTGGGGCATGCAGGACCTTGGATACCGGTTGGCCAACAGCGGTTTTCCGGTGATCCTTTGTCATGTTACCGCTTTTTATTTCGATCTTGCCTACAACAAGCACCCCAAAGAACCCGGGCTATACTGGGGCGGTTTTGTCAATACCCGGAGTGCCTGGCATTATAATCCTTACAATGTATTCCTGACTACTTTGACAGACAATATGGGACGGAACATTGACCCTGACCTGGAATACCGTGATATGGAACGCCTTCATGAATCCGCCCGCGAAAATATCCTGGGTTTGCAGGCGCAACTATGGAGCGAAACAATCCTGGATGCCAGCATGCTGGAATACTATCTCCTGCCAAAACTGATTGGTTTTTCTGAATCGGCCTGGGCAAAGGAACGTATATGGGAAACAACCCCGGACCCCAACCTCAGGCAACAACAAGTGGAAGAAACCTGGAATATTTTTGCCAACAAACTTGCACAGCACGAATTGCCCCGCCTGTCAAAAATTTTTGGTGGCTATCATTACCGCATTCCTCCGCCAGGAGCTATCATCCAAAATGATACACTGAAGGCAAATACCGAGTTTCCGGGGCTGGTGATCAGATACACCACCGATGGAACGCCCCCCGACAACAACTCCCCAATATATCATGACGCGGTATTCATTGGCAACCGGCCGGCAAAGCTCAGGGCATTTGATGTCGCCGGCAGGTCGAGCCGCACTGTGCGTCCCGGTGGCCTCTGACAGGCACGCATTAAAATTGTTTGCACAGTTGCCGGGAATCCATTAGGTTTGTGTCACCCGTTTTATGTTGCCCGTTGGTAGATTTTAAACAGCCACATGGAAGAATTGCAGGATTTTACGCTTGGTGTGGACCAGGTTTCCGTTTGGTCCTTTGTCGCTTACCTTGTATTGATTATCGTCATTGGTATCTATGCAGCACGCTTTTCCTCCAGGGGAATTTCCAATTTTTTCATCGGGGGACGTAAAATGGGAATGCTTGTGGTAGCCCTATCGGCTGTGGTGAGCGGACGCAGTGCATGGCTCTTGCTGGGTGTAACCGGGATGGCTTTTGAAATGGGTTTTTCAGCCTTGTTGGCCGTACTTGGCTATACGGTGGTTGAATTCTTTTTGTTTTTCTTCTATGCCCCGCGAATCAGATGCTTCAGTGAAAAATACGATTGCATCACCGTTCCGGATTTCTTTGCAGAACGCTTCGAAGACAAAAGTGGAGCTTTGCGCATCGTGGTGGTTGCCATCATCATAATCTTTATGATCGCCTATGTGTCGGCCCAGTTCGTGGCCGGCGGAAAAGCCTTTGAATCCAGTTTTCATCTCACGGAAACCCAGGGCATCCTGCTGACCACAGTCATTGTCTTGTTTTATACCATGGTAGGTGGTTTCCTGGCTGTTAGCCTTACAGACACCATCCAGGGTTTATTTATGATCGTCGCCCTGCTGATCCTTCCTTTGATCGCCATTTCACACCTGGGTGGCTTTGGTGCATTTTTTACACAGGCCGGCAACCTGGGTGACGGACACTTTTTTAATCCACTGGCCCTGGGTGTGGGTGGTCTGATTGGCTTTCTGGGCATCGGACTCGGTTCACCGGGAAATCCACACATCATTGCCCGTTACATGTCAATCAAAGACCCGGCAAAACTCAGGACAGTGGCCATGGTGGGTACTACGGCCAATGTGATCATGGGCTTGGGGGCCATCATCACCGGAATGGCCGGCCGGATCTATTTCCCGGATGTATCTCTTTTGCCCGGCGCCGATCAGGAAAATATTTACCCCGTAATGGCCAGCCATCATCTGCATCCTGTTTTGTTTGGTGTGGTCATCGCCAGCATATTTGCCGCCATCATGTCCACGGCCGATTCACAACTTTTGGTGGCTGCTTCTGCCCTGGTACGGGATATATACGAAAAACTTGTTCACCGCCACCGTGAAATTCCCCAAAAAAAGCTGGTGGTGCTCAGCCGGCTGGTGGTGGTACTGTTGGTTATTCTGGCCCTATTGCTTGGACTGCTCGCCGAAAAACTGGTGTTTTGGCTGGTTCTGTTTGCCTGGGCCGGGCTGGGGGCTGCTTTTGGTCCCACATCCATTCTGGCCCTGTTCTGGAAAGGGACTACCAGGACAGGCATGATTGCAGGGATGATCTCCGGTGCGCTTACTGTGATCCTGTGGATTCGTGTGCCCCTGCTTGCAAACCTGATCTATGAACTGATTCCCGGCTTTTTTGTGGCCCTGGCGGTGACCCTGGTGGTAAGCCGTTTTACCAGGAAACCTGAAGGGGCAGAAGTTTTACATGATGCCATGCGTCGCTGAACTTATCCAGACTGACCCCGGATGGTGTCTGCTCAGGTAATAAAAAACAAGGCCACCCCGGCTACGCTTACCAGGGCACCCAGCAATTCCTTCCAGGTTATTTGTTGTTTATAAAGCAGATACGTCGCAGGCAGGATGAGGATGGGTGAAATGGACATGATGGTGGATGCAATGCCGGTGGCTGTATATTTCACAGCAACCAGTGAGGATGAAACACCCAGGAAGGGACCAAAGGTAGCCCCAAGAAGCATGAGCCATAAAGCAGTGCGATTGGTAAGTGCATTGCCCACCGCCCCCCATTTCCGGAAAAAATGGATCACGATGCTGAATCCGATAATGCCTGCCAGAACGCGAATCTGGGTGGCAGAGAACGCGTCATAGTCTTGCATTCCATATTTGCTGAAAACCAGTCCCACAGCCTGTCCAAATGCTCCCAGCAAGGCATAAATAACCCCTGCAGGCGGAATATGCTCCGGCAACTTTCCCGGTTTGGCCCGCTGACCGCGTTTATGTAAAATGACCATGGCAATGCCCGAGAGCGTCAGGGCCATTCCCCCGAGATGAATCCATGCAAGGACCTCACCCATGAGCAGCCATCCTGCAAAGGCAGTTATGGGTGGAACCAGGGTCATGATCAGCAGCGACAACCTGGAACCAATCAGCGTAAAGGCCTTGAATAAAAACAGGTCACCAATCACAAACCCCACCAGTCCGCTAAAGGCCAGCCAAAGCCAATTAAAGGACGTAGCGTCGGCCGGAAAGGGCATATCCCGCCGAATCCAGGAAAAAGCGGACAGGAGCACCAGGGCCATTACCAGACGGATAATGTTCACAGGCACACTGCCTACCTTTCTGCTTGCTGCTTCAAAAGAGATGGCTGTCACGGTCCAGCAAATGGCGGTGAACAGGGCCGCCATCTCCCCCATTCTGAATTCCATGCGATCAATTTTTCGGGGCAAAGGTAAGGATAATGGCTTCTCGCCGGTAAAAAAAAAGCCGCCCTTGTCAGGTACGGCTTTTTGAACATTTAAACCCAGGAAACTAACGGGTTTGATGAGATACTACCAGCGTCCGCGGCCCATGTGGGATGAACGTGCACCCGGGCGACCCATGGTGGCACGACCACCCGGCCTGCGCATGGTTTGGCTGTCAAATACAATGCGCTGTTCCTCGGTAAGTGTTTCGCGAATGGCCTGACGATGGGCAACATTCTCTTTAAGTTGCGCATTGCGCAAGGCGGTCATTTCATCAATCACCTGGTTGACGTCTCCTTCGCCCGTACCGGTGATCAGGCTGCGTTTGCGCGCACGCAATTCGTCCATCTTGTTGCGATGTCTGGTGCTTTGTTCGGTTTGCTTCAGGCGCAATTCCCTGATTTTTGCTTCCTGTTCCTGGGTCAGATCCGGAATCAACAGACAATACTCCTGCATAGCCATCTGGGGCCGTTGGGGACGCTCTACGGGCCTTTCAACAAATCTTTGCTGTGGACGTACATCCACTGACCTTCTGCCCCGCTGTGCCATGGCTTCTGCAGAAAAAAGCATTGTAAAAGCAAATAATGAGATTACTAACAATTGTGTTTTCATAATTTTTTATGTTTTAAAAATGATTATTCTGTTCACCCCTTTGGATGCATCGGCCGGTAAATGGTTTAATGAAATGGTAAAAAAAAATTCAAATCCCGCTTCCAAACAAAATATGGAACCGATTGTTTTACATCGAAATGATTGTTATTTTTGTAGACCAAAGCAAAAACGATCCGAATGCCAAAGACTCAAATTTATGAACTGGAAAGAAATATCACCCAAAATACTGATCATTAGTGTTATTGTATTGTTCGCCGCCCTGATGAGGCTTATACCGCACTATCCGAACTTTACCCCGGTAGCTGCCATTGCCCTTTTTGCAGGGGCACATCTTGGCAAACGCTGGCTGGCCTATTTGGTTCCCCTTGCGGCCTTGTTTATCAGCGACCTGTTTTTGGGATTTCACAACATGATGATCCCTGTGTACCTGGGTTTTTTCCTCATCGTCCTGCTGGGTACCCTGATGCGCAATAACATACGTGTTCCCTACTTAATTGGTGGCTCTCTGGCTGGGTCCCTGCTCTTTTTCCTGATCACGAACTTTGCCGTGTGGGCATTTACCCCTTACTATCCCAATACCCTGGCGGGACTGATCTCTTCCTACACGATGGCCATCCCGTTTTTTCATGCCAGTATCCTGGGTGACTTGTTTTACAATGGCCTGTTTTTCGGCGGATTTTACCTGGTACAGCAGTATTATCCTGCGCTGAAACTGGTCAATAAAGAATAGTGACCCGAAATCAATGGCACTCACATTTTTCAAAATACCACGCAACAAAAAATTCAATTACAGGCCCGTTTACTACGACCAGAAGAAGGAAGAGCGTGAAAAGCGGCACAAGGCTGCTTTGGAGGAAGATGGCGGGGATTATGAAAAAGCCCTCAGGGAACGCCTGCAGATGCGTTGGAAACGCACTTCCGGAATCAGAACCAGGCGGGCTTCGAAACAACGGCTACTTATTATTTTTGTCGTGATGTTTTTATTGCTTTATTTGATTTTCTTCATCTGAATCCTTTAAATATAATACCTACATGTCGGATGTGATCAAGTTGTTGCCCGATGCCGTAGCCAACCAGATCGCTGCTGGAGAAGTGATACAAAGGCCTGCTTCGGCCGTGAAAGAATTGCTGGAAAATGCCATCGATGCAGGTGCAGATAATATCCAGCTAATTGTGAAAGACGCCGGGAAACCCCTGATCCAGGTTGTGGACAATGGGATGGGAATGACCCAAGCCGATGCTGTTTTATGTTTTAATCGTCACGCAACATCCAAAATAGAGCAAGCCAGTGATTTGTTTTCTATCCGTACCATGGGGTTCCGTGGCGAAGCACTGGCCAGTATTGCAGCCATTGCCCGGGTGGAACTTAAAACACGCACCGCTGATCAGCAGATCGGTACGGAGGTGATCATAGAATCAGCCAAACTGAATTCTCAAAACCCATGCAATTGTCCAAAAGGCACCGGCATTTCAGTGAAGAATCTGTTTTTCAATACCCCTGCCAGGCGAAATTTCCTTAAATCAGACCAGGTGGAAAAAAGGCATATATTGCATGAATTGCAACGCATTGCCATTGCCAGACCCGATATTTCCTTTCAGTATTACCAAAACAACCAGCTGACTCATCAGCTGAATAAAAGCAACCTAAAGCAGCGCATAGCCAATCTATTCGGAAGCAATTACAACCAACGCCTGGTGCCTGTAAATGAAAATACCCAGATTGTCAGGATCAGCGGTTTTACAGGCAAACCCGAATATGCAAAAAAAGCGCGGGGGGAGCAGTTTTTTTACGTCAATAAGCGCTATATCCGCTCACCCTATCTTAACCACGCCGTGGATAGTGCGTATAAGGAACTGATACCGGACGATGCCCATCCATCTTTTTTTCTTTTCCTTGAAACGGCACCCGAACAAATCGATGTGAATGTGCATCCAACAAAAACAGAAATCAAGTTTCAGGACGACAAATACATCTACCAGATCATCAAAGCAGCCATCAGGCGTTCGCTTGGAAGCTACAACATCAGCCCCAGCCTTGATTTTGAGCAGGAAACGGCCTTTGATACTGACAGGCCGGTAAAAGACCGCCCGTCTAAGCCCCCCGCCATCAGGATTGACCCGGACTACAACCCTTTTGAAACAGACCGCCCACGCAAAGATACCGCCTCCGGCCCCCCTGGAAAAACCACCCCGGGACATTGGGAGAAAATGTATCCTGCAGATGTTGATCTGCCTGTACAGGAAGAAGCAAGTGACCGGAAGCAATTTGTCATCAGTCCGGACTGGGAAAGCAGGGCACCGGAAGAGAACGGCCAGAGGAAATTTTTTCAATTGCATGCCACCTACATTCTGACACCGGTAAAATCTGGAATGATGATAATTGACCAGCATAGGGCGCACGAAAGGATATTGTTCGAACATTTCAGCCGAAATACAGCCTCAAAAAAAAACCATTCGCAGCAATTGCTGTTCCCGGAACAAATAAACCTTGCAGAAAACGAAGCGGGAATACTTAAAGAAATAATTGAAGTAATAAAGGGTTGTGGTTTTTCAATCAAAGTTTTAGATAATAATAATTTTGAAATAGACGCCATCCCGTCAGGCCTTCCCGAAAGCCAATCTTTGCAGCAGGTCATGGAAGGGATCATTGAAAACGTGCATGCCAACAGGGATGAGTTCAGTCAGGACATGTATGGCCATGTGTTAAGGACCATGGCCAAACGAATGGCTGTAAAGCGTGGAAAAGCGTTGACGGAAGAAGAAATGTCTTCCATTGCCAACAACCTGTTTGCCTGCGAAATGCCGCAATACAGCCCCACGGGCAAAATCGTCCTGCAGATCATCAGCCACCGTGAACTGTCTGAACGCTTTAAATAATTTTGAAAATCGTAATTTTACCATTTTATTCGTTAAATACACTATGATGATGCAATACAGACCTGCCGGATTCAGTATGATGCCATTGGTAGTTAAGAATCTTCTGATAATAAACGGATTGTTTTTTCTTGCCACGATCTCAATGGCCGGCGCCTTTCATTTTGACCTGATCAAGACATTGGGGCTGTATATGCCCGGTTCGCCCGATTTTGAGCCCTATCAGCTTGTTACCCACATGTTCATGCATGCCAACTTCTCGCATATCTTTTTCAATATGTTTGCGTTGTGGATGTTCGGCACCGCCATTGAAAACCTGATGGGGCCAAAACGTTTTCTGACCTATTACCTGATCACAGGATTCGGGGCTGCCTTCCTGCACCTGGGGGTCAGTTATCTTGAAATGATCAATTTGCGGTCGGAACTGCTGGCTGCCGGTTACACGACAGGCGATTTAAGGCAGTTCATCGAATCGGGTTCTTACAGGGTTTTGCCAGGGGTTTCGGAGCGTACACTGGTCAATTACCTGACCAAGTTCTTTATTCCCACGGTAGGTGCCTCCGGTGCCGTATTCGGCATTTTGCTGGCTTTTGGCATGTTCTTTCCCAACAGTTACATATACCTGTTTTTTGCCATTCCCATCAAGGCCAAATATTTTGTCATGGCTTACGGGGCCCTTGAATTATTCTTTGGCATTGCCAATCGTCCGGGCGATAATATTGCCCACTTCGCACACCTTGGTGGCATGCTGTTTGGTTTTTTACTGATCAGGTACTGGCGACAAAAGCGAAAGATTTTTTATTAACCCGTGTAACCCGCATCGAAAAAGGTTATGAGACAGTCAATATTTGAGGAGATCAAACAATTTTTTTTACGCGGATCAGTGCTGTCGAGGCTGATTGGGATCAATGTGGCCATATTTGTGTTGATCAACCTGCTGCGGGTTTTATTTTTTCTTTGGAATGCAGGCGGTCTGTCAGAATCCATGACCCATTGGCTGGGTATCTCCTCCAATATCCATGTGGTACTTCAACGCCCATGGACACTGCTCACATACATGTTCCTGCACATTGAGTTTTTTCACATCCTGTTTAACATGATCGTGCTTTATGTCGGGGGCCGGTTGTTCAGCGATTTTATTGGCCAGGACCGTCTTACAGCTACCTACCTGCTAGGGGGACTGGCCGGAGCGTTGTTTTACATAGCCGCCTTCAACATATTCCCTGTGTTTGAAGATGTCGTGGCATTTGCGGTGGCCATTGGGGCTTCAGCTTCGGTATTGGCCATTTTTATTGCAATTGCCGTATATATGCCCAACTACCAATTGCCCTTGCTGCTGCTGGGCCGCATACGGCTCAAATACATTGCCATTTTCTTTGTTGTTCTGGATGTGATCAGTATAGACAAAGGCAACCCCGGCGGACACCTTGCACATCTCGGCGGCGCCTTATGGGGGTTTACATACGCCAGTATGCTGAAATCGGGCAAAGACCCGGCACTTGTCATCGGTTTCTATCTGAGCAAATTTGGCAGGCTCTTTCAAAAAAACCCCCGGCTGAGGGTCGAATACACAAGTAAGCAGCCCGTGACAGACGATGAATACAACCGCAACAGGGCAGATCACCAAAAAAGAATAGACAAGATCCTGGATAAGATCTCCAAAAGTGGCTACGATAGCCTGACAAAAGAAGAAAAAGAGATATTGTTCAGGTCGGGTGATAAATAAAACGGCATGCCTTTCAAACTTGTTTCTGACTTCTCTCCCACCGGCGACCAACCCGAAGCCATTGCCGAACTGGTTGGCGGGATCCGGGATGGTTTGCCTTTTCAAACCTTGCTGGGGGTAACTGGATCAGGAAAGACATTTACCATTGCCAACGTCCTGCAAGAGGTCCAGCGACCCACCCTGGTACTGAGCCATAACAAAACGCTGGCTGCCCAACTCTATGGAGAATTCAGGCATTTTTTTCCGGACAATGCCGTGGAGTATTTTGTTTCCTATTACGATTATTATCAGCCGGAAGCATATATCCCAACTACAAACACCTACATTGAGAAAGACCTTTCGATCAATGACGAGATCGAGAAATTGCGCCTTAGTACCACAAGTGCCTTGTTGTCTGGTCGTCGCGACATAATTGTTGTAAGCTCAGTATCATGCATTTACGGCATTGGGAACCCGGATGATTTCAGCAAAAACACCATCAGGTTGGAAGCCGGAGACATCATAAGCCGCAATAAATTGCTTCACCGGCTAGTAGCCAGCTTATACAGCCGGTCTGCCATAGAATTCAACAGGGGTCATTTCCGTGTAACGGGCGATACGGTAGATGTTTTCCCTGCATACGCTGACAAAGCATGCAGGATCACATTCTGGGGCGATGAGATTGAATCGCTTGTTTTCTTCGATCCTGAAACAGGCAGATCACTCGAAGAACTGAAACAACTGACCATCTATCCGGCAAATATTTTTGTCACCAGCCCCGACCGGATGAAGGAGGCCATCCGTAGCATCCAGGACGATTTGGTGGAACAGGCTGCCTTTCTGCGGAACAACGGCAGGCAATTGGAGGCTCAGCGTCTGGAAGATCGCGTAAATTATGACCTTGAAATGATTCGCGAATTGGGTTATTGTTCCGGGATTGAAAACTATTCCCGCTATTTTGACGGTCGCAAACCGGGATCCAGGCCATTCTGCCTGCTGGATTATTTCCCGGATGATTACCTGATGGTCATTGATGAAAGCCATGTAACGGTTTCGCAGGTACACGGTATGTACGGCGGCGATTTTTCCAGAAAAAAGAACCTGGTGGAATATGGATTCCGGTTGCCGGCAGCCCTTGATAACCGTCCGTTGAAGTTCGATGAATTTGAGCAGCTGATGAATCAGGTCATTTTTGTCAGTGCCACCCCCGCCGATTATGAGTTGCAAAAAAGCGAAGGCGTGGTGGTGGAACAGCTGATCCGTCCAACCGGCTTGCTCGAACCACCCATTGAGGTCAGACCGAGCAAGAATCAAATAGATGACCTCCTGGAGGAGATTAACCTGCGTACCGGCAATCATGAACGCACCCTCGTTACGACTCTCACCAAAAGGATGACGGAAGAGCTTTCCAGGTACCTGACCGGTGCAGGCATCCAATGCCGCTACATCCATTCTGACATCGATACCCTTGAAAGGGTTGAAATATTGCGCGATTTGCGCCTGGGCAACTTTGATGTGCTGGTTGGGGTCAACCTGCTCCGCGAAGGACTTGATTTGCCGGAAGTATCGCTGGTAGCCATCCTGGATGCCGACAACGAGGGGTTTCTGCGCTCTGAACGTTCTCTGATACAAACTGCAGGGCGTGCAGCCCGCAATATCAACAGCAAAGTGATCATGTACGCCGACCGCATTACCCGTTCCATGCAGGCGGCCATTGATGAAACAAAGCGAAAGCGCGAGAACCAATTACACTACAATAAAAAACACAACATAACCCCTGCACAGATTATGAAATCGGTCGAAGCCATCCATGGCCAGACCACCGTGGCTGACCAGAAAACAAGGGCCGGGGTATATGCCGGCCAACAGAAAGCAGACCTGGCGGCTGATCCGGTTATACAATACATGGGCAGGGATCAAATGAAAAAGGCCATCAACCAGAGCAGGCGGCTCATGGAGAAAGCGGCAAAAGAGTTCGATTTCGTCGAAGCGGCAAAATATCGCGACGACATGTATGCACTGGAAAAAATATTCAGGGAAAGATTCCTATGACAACCCTCACCGAACGTCTATACCAACAACGCACATCGCTGCATCCGATTTGCCTGCCAGAACCAGGTCAGGACAATACCCTGTTGCTTGACCTCACGGAAAACAACCCGGACATACAAAATTCAGTCAAGAATACGACAGAAATACTCGGACAATACATCTTTAGCAGGATGAAGGCACAGCAGGCCATGTATGCCTATGGCGGTTATCTGGAAGACCGCGCGGTATACCGCCGCAGTTCGCTTTTTGGTGGCCCCGGCGCGGACTCCCGGAGTATTCACCTGGGAACCGACCTGTGGGCGGCAGCCGGCACACCGGTTTACCTGCCACTCGACGGATATGTTCACAGTTTTCAGAACAATGCGCAACATGGCGATTACGGCCCCACCATCATCATCGGCCACCACCTGCAGGAAATATCATTTTTTACCCTCTACGGGCATCTTACCACAGATTCTCTAAATGGCATCGAAACACACATGCCATTGAAAGCAGGTCAAATGCTTTGCCACATAGGCGATGCCCCGGAAAACGGAGACTGGCCACCACACCTGCATTTTCAGATCATTACCGACATGAAAGGCAACACAGGAGATTTCCCCGGTGTGGCCTATCCACGCGAAAAGCATACCTATCAAAAGATATGTCCGGATCCGGCGGTTTTTTTCCAAAAACTTTTCCCAGGCCCTGACAAAGTATTTTCCTGATTTTTTGCACAAACAGGATAATAGTTTATTTTTGCCAGATAAATACTGTTTTTTAAATCTATAGTTATAAGTATGGATATATTTACGAAAGTTACGGCCAAAATGGGGCCTATAGGACAATATGCCAGCCGGGCACACGGCTATTATACTTTTCCAAAACTCGAAGGCGAGATATCCAATCGCATGAAATTCCGAGGAAAAGAAAAACTTGTCTGGAGCCTGAATAACTACCTTGGCCTGGCAAACCACCCGGAAGTTCGCAAAGCAGACGCCGAAGCAGCCAGGGAATATGGCATGGCCTACCCGATGGGTGCCAGGATGATGTCGGGGCAAACCACGATGCATGAAAAACTGGAGAATGAACTGGCCGCTTTTGTTGGTAAAGAATCCGCCTATTTGCTCAATTACGGATACCAGGGCATGGTGTCCATCATCGATGCCCTGCTCGACAGGCAGGATGTGGTGGGTTATGACTCAGAATCACATGCCTGCATCATTGATGGTCTGCGCATGCATCTTGGAAAACGGTTTGTGTATCCGCACAACAATATGGGAAACCTGAGGGTGCAACTGGAACGCGCCACCAAACTGGCCGGAAAAACCGGTGGTGGCATCCTGGTGATCACCGAAGGAGTTTTTGGCATGTCGGGCAATTTGGGCAAACTGGATGAAATTGCGGCACTGAAAAAGAACTTCAACTTTCGCCTGCTTGTGGATGATGCACACGGAATTGGCATTATGGGGGAAACAGGAGCCGGTACAGGCGAGCACTTCGGGGTTCAGGACAAAGTGGATGTTTTCTTTGGCACTTTTGCTAAAGCGTTTGCATCCATTGGGGCTTTTGTGGCCGGACCAAAAGAGGTAATCACCTATCTGATGTACAATATGCGCAGCCAGATTTATGCCAAGTCATTGCCGATGCCCCTGGTTGTAGGCGGACTCAAGCGCCTTGAACTTATCAGAGAAAAGCCCGAACTGCGCGAAAAAGTATGGACCATTGCCCGGGCACTGCAAAACGGCCTGAAAGAAAGGGGCTTTAATATTGGGAGCACCCAATCGCCCGTAACTCCGGTTGTGCTGAGTGGCGATACTTACGAGGGCACCAACCTCACCCATGACCTCAGGGAAAATTTCAATATCTTCTGTTCCGTGGTGGGATACCCGGTGATACCGAAAGGGATGATCATACTGCGCCTGATTCCTACCGCCGTGCACACCCTCGAAGATGTCGAATACACCCTGGATGCATTTTCAAAGGTAAAAGACAAACTGGATAAAGGCTCGTATGCCACAGGCAAGATTGCAGATGTGTTATAAAACGGCTTGCTGAACTGCAGGGGCATGGGCCAGTTTGTCTGCCAGGCTTTTGATCATGATCTTCTCTCCGACCCGAAAAGGCTTGATCTGGTTTGATATTCCATTGGTTGAATAACTCACCAAAACATGGCCCGCGTTTTTGTTGCCAACTTTTATGGGGGCTTTAAAACTCCATTCTGTCAAATGAAAGCCGTGTGAAGCAAACCGCTTGCCCTGAAATACGATTTCCACCCCTGCCTCTCCCCCGTATCGAAGGCCCTCAGGAATGATTTTCAGGGCGCGTCGAAAGATCTCATCCGTTGTTAGCTCCGAATTGGAGGTCATGTCCTGCATGGCAAACATGCAGTTTTGCTGTTTCACCTTTTGCACCAGCGAACCGGTATATTTGTGCATCTTATTTTCCAGCCTGATGTGGTCAGATATATCGGTCATCACCACAATGGCGGCACCATTAATGTCTTTAATTTCCTGGGGGTAACTGAAACTAAGGCTTGCCCAGAACATTTCATTGTCGCCCCGGATCAGGTGTAACTCATCGCGACATTTGCCCCCGGGGATTATTTTCCGGAGGATGCCTTCCAGGCAACTCGTTTCGGATGCCCCGACCGCAAAATCGGATAATTTCCGCCCAATCACCTGCTCATTGGATCGCTTCAGAATATCGCAGGCACACTGGTTGGCATACACAATTTCGTTGTCGGAATTGACAAGAAAAAGCCCCTCGTTCATGTGTTCAACCAGTTTGCTGAACCTTTCCTCATGGGCAAACATTGCCTTGGTGGTCTGATTGCTTTTTATGGCAAGTCGTCCGAGCAATTTATGGATCTTGCGTTTTGAACGCATTCGCGACTTCAGGTAAATGACAAATGTGGCAACCCACAGTACCAAAAACAATACCACCAGGGCCAACAGCACTTCGGTTGTGAACAGCCCTGTTAAAAAATACAGTATAGTCATAATTCATACAGGTCGTAAAAACAACTTGAATTAATACAGTTTTGATCTTTTCAAAAGAAATGAGAGCAGTATGTTTTCGAAACCCCGATTAATGTCTGAAGGTACAAAATCGATTTTATATTGCATGCACTTAAGTCGTAAATCGCGATAATACGTACCCATTTTCTGCACATAACTGTCTCTCAGATCAGCCGGATTGAGTTTGACCGCGTCTCCTGTTTCCATATCGATAAAACGAAACGGCCGGCCCTGATAGTCAAAGGTAAGTTCTTTTTGCTTTTCAAACACATGAAACAGGACCACTTCATGTTTGTTGTGTTTCAGGTGCTGAAGGGCAGAAAACATATTTTCCGGATTCGCTTCATTGTCCATCATATCGGAAAAAATAACCACCAGTGACCGTTTATGTATTTTTTCCGCCAGCAAATGCAGGATCTCAGCTGTATTGGTCTTTTTCTGAACTCCCTGGTTGTCTGACCTGTACAAACGATCCAGCTGGCTGTACAACATTTTATGATGCACGCTGCTTGAGCGGGCCGTGGTATGCAGATCCATCCTATCGGAAACCACACTGAGGCCTACGGCATCTCTTTGTTTTCTTAACAGGTAAATAAGTGCTGCAGCACATTCAACGGAAAACTCCAGTTTGGAAGATTGACGGCCTGCAGGATCACGGCCTGAAAAATGCATCGAGGATGAATTGTCAATGACGATCTGGCATCTCAGGTTGGTTTCCTCCTCAAAGCGCTTCACAAATAATTTTTCAGTACGCCCATAAAGTTTCCAATCGATATGCCGGGTGCTTTCGCCGGGATTGTAAATCCTGTGCTCGGCAAACTCAACAGAAAACCCATGAAAAGGGCTTTTATGCATACCGGTAATGAAACCCTCAACCACCTGGCGGGCCAATAGTTCGAGCGTGCCAAAGCGCCCCGGGACCTCAGGATCAATTTTTTTAATCAAAAACAGAAGATTTAAATGTCTTATATGATTACAAGAGACTTTCGAGTTTTCCCGCCAGGACAGATTTGGGTACAGCACCTACCTGTTTGTCAGCCACCTCCCCGTCCTTAAAGAACAAAATGGTCGGAATATTCCTGATCCCATACTTCATAGACACGTCGGGGTTGCTGTCCACGTCGAGCTTGCCAACGATCGCCTTGTCTTTATACTCTTCGGCTAACTCGGAAACAATGGGGCCAACCATCCGGCAGGGACCACACCATTCCGCCCAGAAGTCAACCAGAACGGGCTTGTCTGCTTTTACAACGAGCTCTTCAAAATTGGCATCGGTAAATTCATGTGTCATAATGCAAAATATGTTTTGTCAATGATGCAAATATATTCTTTATGCCGTTAATAAATGCTATAAACCGGCACTAATTTAAACGGTAACTGATCTCATAATGTTTTAACATCTCTTTTAAAAATCCGACCGGTTCCACTTTGACCGTGCGCGAGATCATCTCTATGGAATAGTTTTCGACCGGATCCATGAGCAAAACCTTCAGGCGCGATTTTCCACGGTGTTTTTCAGCAGTCCGTTTCATACGGTCCACAAGGTCTTTGTTGACATCGGCTACAGGCAACTGCAGTACCAGGTCAGATTCATCCCTTTCTACCAGGTCGCCCAGCAAATTCATGGACTTTACCCTGATGTCGAGCTGGGATGGGTCTTTCCTGTTGACATGTACCCTGGCCTTGACCAGTACTGTGTTTTGTACCTCCATAAAATGTTTTACCTTGAGATAATCCTCCGCAAACACGTAAAGCGCATAGGAATCGGTATAATCTTCAACCTGAATGACCCCGTATGGATTGCCGTTGCGGGTGTGTTTATGTGCCACATCTGTAATGATGCCGGCAAAAATGATTTCCTTGTTTTTTAGGCTGTGCGGGTTTTTAAGGTCGCCTACACCATGGTTGCAAAAACTTTTGATATGGATTTTGAAGTTATCGAGCGGATGACCTGATATATACATGCCCGTAACCTCTTTTTCCTGCCTTAATACTTCGAGTGTTGACCAGGGGGCACATTCCGGGAGTTCAGGGTCGGGAAAATAAACCTCATTGGTTTCTTCAAAAAGGTTCATCTGGGAGGTATTTTCCCGCATCAGAATATTGTGTGTGTGCCTGATGATCTTGTCAATAAAAATACTGGCGCCGTTGTCTTCCGAAAAAAAGAACTGGGCCCTGTGCGAACCATCAAAACAGTCGAATGCACCTGCCCTGGCCAGGGCTTCAAAAACACGTTTGTTGACATTACGCAGGTTTACACGTTTGGCAAAGTCAAATATGTTTTTGTAGGGGCCGTTGGCATCACGTTCCATGACAATATTTTCCACAGCCCCTTCGCCAACCCCTTTAATCGCCCCAAGGCCAAAACGGATTTCCCCTTTGTCATTAACAACAAAGTTAAAGGTACTTTCATTGATATCCGGGCCAAGTACGGGGATTTGCTGGCGCTGACACTCTTCCATGATAAAGGTGATCTTTTTTATATCACTGAAATTGTGTGTTAATACAGCCGCCATGTATTCCGCCGTATAATTTGCCTTTAAATATGCGGTGCGATAGGCTACAACGGAATATGCCGCAGAGTGTGAACGGTTAAACCCGTACTCGGCAAAGCGGGCCATAATCTCAAAAATTTTCTCCGCATTGCCCCTCTCTATGCCTTTGTTCAGTGCGCCATCAATGAAAAATGCCTTCTGGCGTTCCATCTCGTCCTTTTTCTTCTTGCCCATGGCCCTGCGCAAAATGTCCGCATTGGCCAAAGAAAAACCTGCCATGATTTGTGCCGCTTGCATGATCTGTTCCTGATAAACCATGATGCCGAAGGTGGTCTTGAGAATGTCTTCCAGCCAGGGATGTGGATAATCTACCTTTTGCCGGCCATGTTTTCGCTTGATATACAATGGGATAAAATCCATCGGACCAGGCCGGTACAGTGCGTTCATGGCAATCAGGTCTTCAATGTTGGTAGGCTTTAGTTCTTTGAGGTATTCCCGCATGCCTTGCGATTCAAACTGAAAAGTACCGATGGTATCGCCACGCTGATATAATGTATAGGTTTCTTCATCATCCAGCGGGATGTTCTCAATGTCTATTTTGCTGCCGTAACGTTTTTCAACGTTTTTTATGGCTTCTTTTATGATCGACAGGGTTTTAAGGCCTAAAAAGTCCATTTTAAGCATCCCCACCGATTCTACCAGTTTTCCTTCATACTGCGTAACTGGCAGGTCGGTATCTTTCTGGGTACTTAACGGAAGGCAGTCCACCAGGTCGGACGGGCCAATGATCACCCCACAGGCATGTACCCCGGTTTGACGGATGGAGCCTTCAAGGCTTTGGGCATACTGAAGGGTTTCCTGAACCAGCGGAGGGGCTTCTTTGAGTGCCTTGGCCAGTTCGGGCACTTCTTTATAAGCTTTCTTTAATGTTGTGCCCGGCCTTTCGGGGACCAGCTTGGCCAGACGATCAGCTTCCGTCAGCGGCAACCTCAACACGCGGGCCACATCCCGGATTGATGAACGCGCAGCCATGGTGCCGAATGTAACGATCTGAGCCACCTTGTCACGGCCATATTTATCAATTACATACTGCAGGACCCTGTCACGGCCTTCGTCGTCAAAATCGATGTCAATGTCCGGCATGGATATCCTTTCGGGATTCAGAAATCGCTCAAAGAGCAGGTTGTACCTGATCGGGTCAATGGAGGTAATGCCCGTGCAATAAGCCACCGCAGAACCCGCGGAGCTTCCCCTGCCAGGCCCCACGGCCACGTCCATTTCCCTTGCCTTGTTTATAAAATCCTGAACAATCAGGAAATAGCCGGCATATCCCATTTCCCTGATGACCTGTAATTCATAATCAAGTCGCTCCCTCATAGTATCGGTAATTTCAGGGTACAGTTTATTTGCCCCTTCGTAAGCCAGGTAACGTAAATACGCATCTTCATTGTCATAACCCCCAGGCATTGGAAATCCGGGCAACATGATCTGCCGGGTGGTGATGTCATAGTCTTCCACCTTGCCGGCAATCTCCATGGTACCGGCCAGTGCTTCCGGAACATCAGAAAACAGCGTTTCCATTTCCCCGGGGCTTTTCAGGTATTCCTGCCCGGTATATTTCATGCGCGTGTCATCATCCAGGTCGCGTCCGGTTTGCAGGCATACAAGGATATCGTGGGCCCTGGCATCCGATTCATTGATGAAGTGACAGTCGTTGGTGGCGATCAGAGGCACTTTGTGCTTTTTCGAAAATTGCTGCAGTACCTTATTGACTAATTCCTGTTCTTCCAGGCCATGTCTTTGCAGTTCAAGGTAAAAGTCATCCCCAAACACATCAAGGTATTCAAGCAAAACCTTTTCTGCGGCCTCTTCCCCTTTGCCAAGAATGGTCTGCGGAATTTCACCGCCGATACAGGCAGAGGTAACAATCAGGCCTTCGTGGTAACGAAACAACAATTCCTTATCGATGCGTGCCGTATAGTAAAAGCCTTCCAGATAACCAAGGGAACAAAGTCTTGACAGGTTTTTATAACCCTGCATATTCTTGGCCAGCAAAATGAGGTGATAACCACTCCGGTCTTCCTTGCCCCTTTTTTCGAGCCGGTTTCCCCCGGCAACATACATTTCGCAACCAATGATGGGTTTGATGCGATGTTTGCGGGCCAATTCGGTAAATTCCAGTACCCCATACATATTGCCATGGTCTGTGATAGCCAGTGCTTTCATACCATCTTTGGACGCTTTTTTCAACAACTGATCAATGGCGGCGGCACCATCAAGGATGGAGTATTGTGTATGTACGTGTAAATGAGTGAATTCTGTTTCGGGCATCTGAAATGATTTAAACCTTTAAAATTATACAAAATCGGGGGGAATTGCAGGGAGTTTTTTCGTAAAGATCATTTTTTTATTCGAAAAAAAAAGTCGATATTTGCACCCTTGTTAAAACACCTGATTTATTTATCATTAAAAACTATTTCAATGCCAACAAAGATCAGACTACAGAGAAAGGGTAAAAAGGGACAGCCCTTTTACCACCTGGTAGTTGCGGATGGTCGTGCACCCCGAGACGGAAAATTTATTGAGAGACTTGGCACTTATAACCCCCTGACCCACCCGGCTACCATTGAAATTAATTTTGACAGGTCGCTATACTGGATTCAGGTTGGGGCACAACCCACTGACACTGCACGCAGTATACTTTCCAGCAAAGGCGTAATGCTCAAGCACCACTTACTGAAAGGCGTAAAAAAAGGTGCACTGACAGAAGAACAGGTTGAAGAAAAATTCCAGGAATGGCTGAAAGAAAAACAGGAAAAGCTGGAAAAAACCCGCAAAGATGCCGAACTGGCCGATAAAGACAAAAGCAAAAAACAACTTGAGGCCGAACGGAAAATCAACGAAACCAGGGCCGCTGAAATTTCAAAAAAACGTGCCCAGGAAACCCTCAAGGTAGCAGCGGAAGCAGAAGCCCCGAAGGATGAAGCCGGAACCAAAGAAGAAGCAAAGGAAGTAACAAAGGAAGAACCGCCCAAGGCAGAGGATAAGGCCGAAGCAGCACCGGCAAAGGAGGAAAAACCTGCTAAAGAGGAAGAGGCCAAGAAAGAAGAGCCCAAGGCAGAAGAAAAAGCCGAAACAGAGCCGGCAAAGGAGGAAAAACCTGCTAAAGAGGAAGAGGTCAAGAAAGAAGAGCAGCCCAAGGCAGAAGAAAAAGCCGAAACAGAGCCGGCAAAGGAGGAAAAACCTGCTAAAGAGAAAGAGGCCAAAAAAGAAGACAAACCTGAAAAGGAAGATCCCAAGGGTGAATAATCCCTTCGAACAAACCCGCCAGGATGAGAACAGAAGATTGTTATTATCTGGGTTACATCGTAAAGACGGTAGGGGTAGACGGATCCCTAATTGCTTCTTTTGAAGCAGATGACATACAAAACTACAAAGACCTGGAATCAGTTTTCATTCAGATTGAAGGAAAGCTGGTTCCTTTTTTTATAGAAGAACTTCGTGCCCGCTCCCCTAAAAACGAAGTGCTTATAAGATTTGAAGATATCGACAGCATAGAAAAAGCCCGTGACCTATGCGGCCACGACATGTACCTTCCCCACGATCAAGCCACAGGATCCGGGCGTGAAGCATTTCATTACCATGACCTGAGAGATTATAAAGCATACAACAGTCAGGGAATTCACCTGGGCAATATTTCAAAGATCCTCGATTATCCCGGAAATCCTGTATTTTTAATCCACAAGGACACCAGGGAGATCATGATTCCGGTCAACAATGATTTTATCCTGAATATCGACCACGATAAACGGCGAATCGACTTCAATCCTCCGGACGGGCTTCTGGACCTTTATATGTAAGACCTGAATACCTGTATCATTAAACCTTTAAGGTTTCCCCTTCTGTTTTGGCGATGGTCACCGCCCCGCAAGTATCACTCCATATATTTACCGAAGTCCTGAACATATCCAGGATACGTTCCACAGCCAGGATGAGCCCAATTCCTTCAAGCGGCATGCCAAGCACAGAGAGAATGATCGTAATGACCACAAGCCCCGCCATGGGTACTCCAGCAGCACCGATGGATGCAAGCAATGCAGTAAACACCACAATAAACTGCTGCAACAGGGTCAGTTCAATGCCATAGGCCTGGGCAATAAAGAGAACCGACACACACTCATACAAGGCAGTGCCGCACATGTTGACTGTAGCACCGATGGGCAATACAAAACTGGTCACCTTTTTCGACACACCACTGTTTTGTTCCACGGCTTCCATGGCCAGTGGCAGTGTGGCACTGCTGCTGCTGGTGGTAAAAGCTGTCAGCAATGGTACGGTCATGGCCCTGAAATGTTTGCGTGGATTGGCTTTGCCAATAATCCGTACAATGGCAGGAAGTACCACAAAGGCATGGATAGACAGGGCAATGATCACTGTGAGCATATACATGCCCATGCGGCTGAAAACATTCACCAAATCGTGTGCCTGGTCGGCCACAATCCCTGATACGATCCCAAATACCCCCAGGGGTGCAAAACGGATTACAAACATGGTAATACGCATCATCACCTCAAATACCGCATTAAATCCCTTGTCAAGTGCATCCCGGTATCGGGAACCCACCCGGGTGGCAAAAAATCCAAACAAGATGGCAAAAAATATGATAGAAAGCATATCGGTCTCAGCCAATGCCTGGAAAATATTCGTAGGGACAATGTTCATCAGCGTATCCGCAAAATTTGAAGCACCGGCTTCAAGCACCACCCCTTCTTCTGTGAGCCCAAGATCTGCACCCACACCAGGGCGCATGATGTTTACAACAAACAAACCCACAATGGAGGCCACCAGGCTTGTAGCGGCATAGTACCCGAACGTTTTGGCACTCATCCTTCCCAGATTCTGGGCGCTGCCCAGGCCAAGTACGCCGGCCACAATGGAAGAAAAGATCAACGGGGCAATGATCATCTGCAGGGCCCTGAGAAACACGTTGCCCATCCAGGTCACATAAGATACATAATCCGAAAAATAATACCCATAAACAACGCTTAGGACCAGTGCGATGAGTATTTGCCAGTGCAGTTTGATTTTTTTCATGGACAAAAGGGATAATGTTTGGTTTGCATACAAATTGAACGGGCAATATTACAAAAACAAATGAAATTATGCTAATGCAGGACTGTCATTTGCGGTTCCTGATTCATGCCATTTTGTCCGAAAGACAGGGCCGCACTTCAAATGGTGTGTAATTTGCTGCTACTGGTAATAAAATCAAATCATTACGTTCATAAAAAGGAAAAAAATACATGCATTTCGATCGTTTGACCATAAAATCGCAGGAGGCCGTTCAGCAAGCCCAGGAAATTGCCATGGGATATAATCATCAAGCCATTGAGAACGCTCATTTGCTTAAAGGCATCATGGGTGTTGATGACCACGTGACGCCTTACTTGCTGAAGAAAAACAATATCCCCACCGGCAGGCTGCAGCAGGCGCTTGACCGCATTATCGCAAGCTATCCCAGGGTTGATGGCGGAGAACCTTACCTGGCGGGATCAGCCAAAAAAACCCTCCGGTCGGCCATGGCGAAGTTGAAGGAGTTTGGCGATGAATATATATCTGTGGAACATCTTTTGCTGGGTATTTTATCGGGTTCCGATAATGTAGCCCAACTCTTAAAAGACAGTGGCCTGACCTTAAAAGGCCTGAAAGATGCCATCAGTGAACTGCGCCAGGGTTCCAGGGTAGACAGCCCGTCGGCCGAGGAACAATTCAATGCTTTAAGCAAATACGCCAACAACCTGAATGATATGGCCCTTTCGGGCAAGCTTGACCCGGTCATCGGCCGTGATGAGGAGATCCGGCGCATATTGCAAATACTGTCAAGGCGCACCAAAAACAATCCCATCCTGATCGGCGAACCCGGCGTGGGCAAAACAGCCATAGCAGAAGGTCTTGCACACCGTATAATCAATGGGGATGTACCTGAGAACCTGAAATCCAAAAAGATCTTTTCACTCGACATGGGGGCGCTCATTGCCGGAGCCAAGTACAAGGGTGAATTTGAAGAGCGAATCAAAGCCGTTGTAAAAGAAGTGGTATCGTCAGACGGCGAATATATATTGTTCATTGACGAGATACACACCCTGGTAGGCGCCGGTGCTGCCGGCGAGGGGGCCATGGACGCCGCAAATATACTAAAGCCGGCCCTGGCCAGGGGCGAATTGAGGGCCATAGGCGCAACCACCCCCAAAGAATACCAGCGGTATTTCGAAAAGGACAAAGCCCTTGAACGCCGCTTTCAAACCGTCATTGTAGACGAACCCAATAAACCGGATGCCATCAGCATTCTAAGGGGACTTAAGGAAAGGTATGAAACCCATCACCAGGTAAGGATCAAGGACGAAGCGATCATTGCCGCGGTAGACCTGTCGCACCGCTATATATCCGACCGTTTCCTGCCCGATAAAGCCATCGACCTTGTGGACGAAGCTGCCTCAAAACTCAGGCTTGAAATGAATTCAGTACCCGAAGAACTCGACGAAGCCGAACGAAAGATCAGGCAGTTGGAGATTGAACGCGAAGCGATCAAACGCGAAAAAGACGAAGCGAAACTTAAAAGGCTGAGCAGTGTGCTGGCCAACCTTCATGAAGAAAAAAACAGGCTTCAGGCCCGCTGGAAAAGCGAAAAAGCCATCGTGGATGAAATACAAAAACACAAGGCGGCCATCGAACAATACAGGTTTGAAGCTGAACAGGCCGAGCGTGGCAGCGACTTCGGCAAGGTGGCTGAATTACGTTATGGGCGGATAAAAGAGGCAGAAGAAAAGCTTCAGCAGTTACACATGAAGCTGCAGGAAATGCAGGCAGACAGTGCGCTGATCAAAGAGGAAGTCAGTGCCGAAGACATCGCAGATGTGGTTTCGCGCTGGACGGGCATCCCTGTAAGCCGCATGCTGCAGAGTGAACGCGAAAAGCTGTTGCAACTGGAAGATGAATTGCATAAACGCGTTGTTGGACAAGATGAGGCGATCAATGCCGTGTCGGATGCCATTCGCCGAAGTCGTGCCGGGTTGCAGGATCCAAAGCGCCCTGTTGGATCATTTATCTTTTTGGGAACCACCGGCGTTGGAAAAACGGAACTGGCAAAAGCCCTTGCAGCCTTTTTGTTTAACGACGAAAATGCCATGGTCCGGCTCGACATGTCGGAATACCAGGAAAGGCATGCCGTAAGCCGCCTGATTGGAGCCCCTCCGGGATACGTGGGCTATGAGGAAAGCGGACAGCTGACCGAGGCTGTCAGAAGAAAACCCTATTCAGTGGTTTTGCTTGATGAGATAGAAAAAGCGCATCCCGACGTATTTAATATCCTGTTGCAGGTGCTCGAAGATGGCCGGTTGACTGACAATAAGGGACGCACCGCAGATTTCAGGAACACCATCATCATCATGACGTCAAATGTGGGATCGGGTCTTATCCAGGAGCGTATGGAAGCCATGACAGATAAAAACAGGGAAGAAACCATTGATCAGTGCCGCCAGGAAGTATTTGCTTTGCTGAAACGCACCATACGGCCGGAGTTCCTGAATCGGATTGATGAAACCATCATGTTTAAGCCGCTGACACGGGAAGAGATCAAGGGAGTTGTGGAATTTCAACTCCGGCTTGTAAAGGAAATGCTCAGGGAACATGAAATCAGCATTGAGGTTACCCCACAAGCCGTGGACTGGATCGCTGATACCGGGTTTGACCCGCAATTTGGAGCCAGGCCATTGAAAAGGGTTATTCAACGAAGTCTGTTAAACAAACTATCCATAGAAATGCTTGCCGATAAGTTAAAACCCAGGGATTCCGTAAAAGTAGACAGGGAAAGCGATGCACTGACGTTTACAGTGAGGTAAAAATTGCTATTTTTGACAAAAAGCACAACGCCTTGAATACTTCTCTATTTATTGCCAGGCGAATAGGAGGTGCCGGCAAAGGCAAGGGATTTTCCTCGCTGATCAAAAAGATCGCCGTTGTCAGCATTTCGCTTGGTTTGGCCGTTATGATCATTTCCATGGCCGTGGTAACCGGTTTTCAAAACGAAATTCGCGACAAGGTTATCGGCTTCGGGGCACATGTGCAGATCACCAACTTTGATTACAATATTTCCTTTGAACCGCAACCCATAAGCAGTCAGCAAGACTTCCTTGATGATATCCGGAAGTTAAACGGGGTAAAACATATCCAGGTATTTGCCACCAAACCCGGCATCATCAAAACGGACGATGACATCCATGGCATAATATTCAAGGGGGTGGGGCCGGATTTTGACTGGTCGTTTTTTTCCGACCGCCTGGTGACCGGGAATATCCTCACCATGGACGACACATTGCGCTCGGAAGAAGCCATCATATCCCGCCTTATTTCAAGACGGTTGCAACTGGAAAAAGGCGATGACCTGTTCATCTACTTTATTCAGGACCCCCCAAGGATCAGGAGACTGAACATAGCCGGGATTTATGACACCGGGTTAGAGGAATTGGACAGGTTGTTTGTGCTGGGCGATATCAGACACGTTCAGCGTTTAAATGACTGGAATCCGGATCAGATTGGTGGTTTTGAGGTCCTGGTATCAGATTATGACGCCATACCGGATATGTCTGATGCGATCTTTGACTTACTCCCCTATCACCTGGATGCGAAAAGCATCCGGCAGCTCTACCCCCAGATTTTTGACTGGCTTTCTTTGCTTGACATGAATGTATACGTGATCATTGCGCTGATGATACTGGTTGCCGGCATCAATATGATCACGACCCTGCTGATTTCAGTGATGGACAAGACAAATGCAATCGGCATTTTGAAAGCAGTGGGTGCCGGCAACAACATGATCCGGAAGGTATTTCTGTATCATGCAGGAATGCTTATCTCCAAAGGGCTTTTGTGGGGAAATCTGATTGGGATCCTGGCCTGCCTGGTTCAGGGTCACTGGGGCCTGATCACCTTGTCGCCCGAATCGTATTATGTATCAGAAGTACCGGTAAACCTGCAATGGAATCACATCATTTTACTCAATGCCGGAACATTTATTCTATCCATGGCCATGCTGATCGCCCCTTCATACATCATCACCAAGATCTCTCCGGTGCGGGCAATAATATACAGATAGCTTAATGCACCGGTTTAAAAAACGAGGATTCCAAGAGAGATAATGTACGACCGCTGCCTGGAATCAAAATCAAACTCTTCGCTGCCGATCACAATGCCGTCGCCAAATTCACTTAAGTTGTCTTCAAAGCGAAAATCCAGCATGAGGTTGCCAAACTTGATACCTGCAATAGCCTGGTACCCTATGGTGGCAGTATTATAGTTTAAAGTCAGGTTTTCAATGTGCCCCTTGGTGCTATCCAGTAAAATAGACGCCACAGGGCCAACACCCACATGGATGGGGCCAAACTGGATACCTGCAAGTGCCGGTATCTTCAGATGACTGAACTCCTGGGTAAACTCTGTTGTACCCCCCCCATTCAGGTCAGAATTGTTTACAGCCATCTTCTGCCCGGTTTCAACATACAATAGTTCGGGTTGAATAAATATATTTCCCAGCATAAGCCGTCCGAAAAGACCAAAATGAAAACCTGTGTATGAGCCGGGCAATAATTCCAGGTTCACCATACTGCCATCGGTTTTATTGCCAATGAATGAGAACTCATCAGCGGAAGGCACCGACGAAAAGTTTAACCCCCCGCGTATCCCAAAGCCAATGCCACTGGCATATGTCTGAACACTGAAAAGAATAAATGCAATTACGATGAATAATCTGGTGGTTTTTTTCATAACATGCCTTTTTTTATGAATTAAGGATGAATAAAATAACAACATTTAAATGCGTCAGGCCTCCCTGAGTATCTTCATTTTTTCTTTCAGCACGGAAATTTCATTGCGGGCCCGATCGATCTTTTCCTCTAATTCTTTCTTCAGGATATCCGCTTTTTTGCTGGACGCGAAAAATCCGATGTTGTTCTCCAGGACTTTGATGTCTGACTCCAGGATTTTGATTTTGTTATTCAGGATATTGCGTTCCTTTTGAATGATGTTCCCTGCGTTGGGCACATTTTTGAGATTTTCAATTTTCGACTGGAACGATAAAGTGCTTTTAACTTTTTTACTGATGTTCAACACCTCAAACTGATGGTCTATCGCTTTTCTGAACTCATGCTGCACCTTGTCTTTCTGCTTGATAGGCACATGACCAATTTCCATCCAACGACGCTGAAAATCCTTCAAAACATCCAGATTTTTCTTGTTGTCATCGGTATATGGATGCTTTTTGACCTCCTCAATCACCGACAGCTTTTTGGCAAGGTTTTCATCCTGCTTCTCACCAATATTCGCAAAATGTTCTGATTTTTTGTTAAAGAAAGTATCACAAGCCTGCCGGAACCGTTTCCAGATTTTATCGCTGAATTTGGCCGGCACAGGTCCGATTTTCTTCCATTCCTGCTGCAAATGTATCAGGCCCTCTGTGGTGGCACGCTAATCTTCACTGTCTTTTAAGGCTTCTGCCTGCAGGCAAAGGTTCAGTTTTTGGTTATAGTTGTCTTTTTGCTGGTCTTTATATTTACGGAAAAACTCTTTTTTATTGGAAAAAAAGGTATCCAGCGAAGTACGGAATCTGTTCCATACTTCATTGTTCACTTTTTTTGGTGCAAATCCAATGGTCTTCCATACTTTGAATAACTCATTGATGGCATCTGTCTGTTCCTGCCATTGCCTGGGCGTATTCGGGTCAAAGGCTATGATCTCTTCGGCCTTTTCACACAAGACAAGCTTTGCCGCATAATTTTTGTTTTGCTCTTCACGCAAGCCCTCATAATGTTCCTGGCGCCTCCTGTTCAGTTTGTCGGTAGCTGCCTTGAAACGTTCCCAGATCTCATCTTTTTTATCCTGGGCGACCGGACCGGTTTCCTTCCATGCCTCATGTAATTTCTGCAGTTGCTGGAAAGACCTGGTTATGGATGATTCAAGCAAGAGTTCTTCGGCCTTTTCACATAAAGCGGTTTTGGCTTCCAGGTTCTTTTTCAGATCCAGGTCTTTGAGTTCTTTGTTGATATTTACTTTATCAAAGAACTTCTCAACCAGGAAGTGATAATTATTCCATAATGTCCCCTTTGCCCCTCTGGGAACGGGCCCTACTGCACGCCAACGATCCTGAAGGTAATGAAACTGGTCATAGGTTTTCTTCAGTTCTTCTTCTGAGTCGATCAACTGGCGTAATTCTTCGAGAATATCTTCCTTGGCCTTCAGATTATCCTGCATCTCAGCTTCCAGGGCCTTGTCGAAAGCAGATTTTTTTTCCTTATAGACAGCAAAAGCCGCATCAAACCGTTCAGTCAAAGAATCAGCAAGCGCCTCCTCGCCTTCTTCTGAGGTGGGTGTGCCCAATTTTTGCTCGTAAGAAGCCATGTTTTCGTCGCGCAGCAGTTTGCGGTAGGCAAGTTTGATAAAACCAATATGCCTCCGTATGTGGGCCACATCATCGTTCATGACAAGCGCCTCGATGTTGCTTACCAGTTCTTCGCGGTTCATGGCACCATATTTTTCCGTCAGGGTGTCGCTGTCTTCCGCTTCCGGGTCCGGTGTTTTTTCCTTTTCTTCAACGGGGGGTTGTTCCGCGGGGGGAAGTTCTTCCGGCGGGATTTCCTCTGAAGCAGGCGATTCTTCCACGGGGGGAAGTTCTTCCGGCGGGATTTCCTCTGAAGCAGGCGATTCTTCCGCGGGGAGAAGTTCTGCGGCAGGTGGCTCTTTTACGGGTTCTTCTTCCGCAGGGAGTTTTTCTGCAGCGGGTTTTTTTCCGGGTTTTTTCTCCGGGGTGGTTGATTTGGTTGTTTTGTCCTGATCGGTTGCCGCATTATCGGCCAGACTCTCCTCCCCAACAACTGCCTGTTTTTCTCCAACTTTGGGGTCCAGTTGTTCCTTGTTTTCCATTAAAATAAGATTCAGTTACTAATTAAAGTCAAGAAGCATGTCTACGCTATATAAACACTATTTCATCCTATAGTGTGAGCGCCCTGTAATAACCGGGCATGTGCTTGCAAACCTGTATTTCAATTATACTGTACAAAAATAGAAATATTTTTAAGGGCATCATAGCATTTTCAGGCCATTTCCCATAAAATCAGGCACTATATACACTTCATGGCCTGATCCAGATCGGAAATGATGTCTTCCACATTTTCTATACCCACCGAAAACCTGACCAAACCGTCTGTGATGCCCGACCGCTCACGGGATTCCTTGTCCATTTTGGAGTGGGTCATGGAAGCAGGATGCTGTATGAGGGTTTCTACTCCCCCCAGCGAAACCGCCAGGATACAAAGTTTTACACGATCCATCAGTGTTTTGCCAGCACACAACCCGTCCTTCATCTCAAAGCTGATCATGGCGCCGGGACCATCCATCTGTTTGCGCGCCAGGACATATTGGGGATGGGAAACAAGGCCTGGATATTTGACCCATTTTACCTTGGGATGCCCCTCGAGAAATTGAGCGATATGCATGGCATTTTCCTGCGACCGGTCAATCCGGACAGACAAGGTCTTTAAACCCCTGATCACCATATATGCCTGATGCGGATCCATGTTGCATCCAAGGTTGATCATCACAGGACGCATCAACTCATCCAGCGGTTTATCCCTGCTTACAATGACGCCACCCACAATATCAGCATGCCCGTTCAGAAACTTGGTGATGGAATGAAATACTATGTCGAATCCATAATCAATCGGTTTCTGCAGGTAGGGACTGCAAAAAGTGTTGTCTGCCACGGTAATCAGCTTATGTTCCCTGGCGATTTTAACCACTTCTTCAAGATCGGTTATGTCCATGGTTGGATTGGCCGGTGTTTCAATGTAAAGCATCCTTGTATTCTTACGGATCGCCTTGCGAATATTCTCCGGGTCACTGGTATTGACGTAGGTGGATTCGATGCCAAACTTGCTGTAATGTTTCTCCATTACCACCCTTGACGGTCCGTATACCGCGGCGGTACTGACCATATGGTCGCCTTGCTTCAGAAAAGCGCTGTAAATGGTGTTTACAGCCCCCATGCCAGAACTGGTGGCAATGCCGCGGTATCCGTTCTCGAGCGCCGCAACCAGTTTCTCCAAAGAATCAATTGTGGGATTGTTCAAGCGGGTGTATATATATCCGTCCGACTCACCTGCAAAACAGGCAGCCCCATGGTCGGCATTCTTGAATTTAAAGGTGCTTGTCTGGTAGATCGGCACTGTGGCGCTGCCAAACTGATCATCAAACATTCCGGCATGAATAAGCTTTGAATCAAAGCCGAGATCCTTGGTATCCATAAGATTGTATTTTATTGTTAGCAAACTGTCTTTCAGAAGGTTTCCATATTAAGCATCACCAGGGTACAGTCTTCAATGCATTCAATACCGTCCTGGATGGCTTTTTCCTCCAGAACACGGTTGTAGGTCCCCGGATTAAAAATGATTCGCTTAGGACGCAGAGAAATAATATAATCCAGGTAATCTTCCTGATTGGCAGGACCCACATACAAGGTTACGGTATGAATATCTTTTAAAGGCGGGGTGCCGGTAAGCACTTCCACATCCCCGATGGTTGTTTCACGTTTACCAATGGCAACCACTTCCTTCTCATAAGCAATAAGGTGTTTTACCGCTTTGTTCGAATACCTTAATGGGTTCGGACTGGCTCCGATTACCAGGGTTTTCATTTGCCTGCATTTATTTTTTCCTGAAATTTTTCCAAAAACCACACGGGCGCACCACATGGACGGCCATTCTGCTTATTCAAAAAGGCCAGTACTGTATACCCCTTGTTTAGCAACACACCGTCTTCATTATAAATTTCATAGTCAAAATGCATGCGTGAGGCTGGTAATCCAGAAACGGTTGTTTTAACGGTCAACAGATCGTCATATCGTGCCGGACGGATATATTTAATTTTCATGTCAACAATAGGCATCACCACCCCCTTCTCTTCCATATCCCTGTAAGTCATTCCCAGTTGACGCATGGCATCGGCCCTGCCCACTTCATAATACTGGGGATAATTGCCATAGTAAACAAATCCCATCTGGTCGGTTTCTGCATAGCGCACCCGCAATTGAGTCATTGAAGAAAACATTGTACCTGGTTTTATTATCTGGTTAATCTCAACGGCAGGCGATCAGGATCATCATCCTGACTTGCCGTGACATTGTTTATACTTTTTGCCGCTTCCGCACGGACACGGTTCATTCCGGCCAACCTTCTTTTCAACCCTCACCGGTTGAACTTTCTCTCCTCCTGCCCTTCCGCCGGGAAGATCACTTCGTCCGGTCTGCAACTTGCTCATATCGGTACGCTCCTTTTCGGTACCTTTTTGTATCTGGGCAGGATCCCTCACTGGCAAGCGGGCTTTTCCAAGGAATGAAATGATGTCTTTGTTGACCTTCTGAATCATCCGTTTAAACAATTCAAAGGACTCAAACTTATATATCAGCAAAGGATCTTTCTGCTCATACGCCGCCCCTTGTACAGATTGCTTCAGGTCATCCATTTCCCGCAGGTGGTCTTTCCAGGCATCGTCAATGATCCCAAGTGTGATTCCTTTCTCGACCGACAGGGATACCTCCCGGCCATTGGTCTCATAAGCTTTCTTAAGGTTGGCGATCATGTTCAGGGTCTTGATGCCGTCTGTGATCGGGATGGCTATGTTTTCATATTTCTGGGCAGCCTTTTCATATACCTCCTTGATGACAGGAAATGCTGTTTCAGCAATTTGCTCATTTTTGCGTTTGTAAGACTCAATGGCTTTTGCATACAACATGTCATTGAGCTTTTCTGACTTCCCTTCAATGAACTCCTGTTGGTTGAAAGGGGGTTCAACACCAAAAGTCCGCAACAGTTCAAAGGTAAATCCTTCGAAATCCCCCATTTCCTGGTATTCAATGATCATTTGCTCGCAGGTGTCAAACATCATGTTGGCTATGTCAACCGCCAGGCGGTCGCCAAACAGGGCATTCCGGCGTTTTTTATAGATCACCTCACGCTGCGCATTCATCACGTCGTCGTATTCCAGCAGGCGTTTACGGATCCCAAAGTTGTTTTCTTCCACCTTCTTTTGTGCCCGCTCTATCGATTTGGTGATCATCGAATGTTGTATCACCTCACCTTCCTTCAGGCCCATCCTGTCCATCAACGAAGATATTCTTCCTGAGCCGAATACCCGCATCAAATCGTCTTCAAGAGATACAAAGAATTGTGATGAACCCGGGTCTCCCTGGCGGCCCGCCCGGCCGCGCAATTGCCGGTCAACCCTTCTTGATTCATGCCGTTCCGTACCAAGAATAGCCAAACCTCCGGCCTCACGCACCCCGGACCCAAGTTTAATATCCGTACCCCGGCCTGCCATGTTGGTGGCTATGGTCACGGTACCTGCCTGCCCGGCCTCTTTTACTACCTGGGCTTCTTTTTGGTGCTGCTTGGCATTTAGTATGTTATGGCGCAAATTCCGCAATTTAAGCATGCGGCTGAGTAATTCTGAAGTTTCCACCGAGGTTGTTCCGACCAGTACGGGACGGCCTGCACCGACCAACTGGCTGACCTCATCGATGATGGCATTGTATTTTTCCCGTTTGGTTTTGTATATCAGGTCTTCCCGGTCATCCCTGATTACCGATCGATGCGTGGGTACGACAACCACGTCCAGCTTGTAAATATTCCAGAATTCGCCGGCTTCGGTTTCGGCCGTACCCGTCATCCCGGCCAGTTTTCTATACATGCGGAAATAATTCTGCAGGGTGATGGTGGCATAGGTCTGAGTAGCTGCCTCAATCCTTACATTTTCCTTGGCTTCGATGGCCTGGTGCAGTCCATCGGAATAACGCCGCCCCTCCATGATCCGGCCCGTTTGCTCATCTACAATCTTGACCTTATTGTCCATGATGACGTATTCGGTATCCTTTTCGAAAAGGGTGTAAGCCTTCAGCAACTGATTGATGGTATGTACCCGTTCGCTTTTGATCTGAAAATCACCGAGCAACTGGTTTTTTTTATCCAGTTTTTCTTCGGCCGGCAAACCGGACTTTTCCAGCTCGGCCATTTCTGATCCAATATCAGGGAGGATAAAGAAGCCCGGATCGTCTGTCTGACTGGTAATCAGGTCAATTCCTTTTTCTGTAAGTTCAATGGAATTGTTTTTTTCCTCAATAACAAAGAAGAGTTCATCATCGATGATGTGCATGTGTTTGCTCTGCTCCTGCATATAAAAATTTTCTGTCTTTTGCAGGATGGTCTTCATGCCAGGTTCTGACAGGAATTTGATCAGGGCCTTGTTTTTTGGCAAGCCACGGTGTGTGCGCAGCAGAAGTTCACCCCCCTTTTTCTCATCGGGCTCCCCCTCTTTGGGTGAAAGAAGTTTCCGGGCCTCTGCAAGCAAGTTGGTTACCAGCATGCGCTGCGCGCTGTAAAGTTTTTCCACCTTGGGTTTCATCTCATGAAACTCATGCTTTTCACCTTGCGGGGTAGGTCCGGAAATAATCAGTGGGGTCCGTGCGTCATCGATCAACACCGAATCTACCTCGTCCACAATGGCATAGTTCAGCTTCCGCTGCACCAATTCTTCCGGGTTACGCGACATATTGTCGCGCAGGTAATCAAAACCAAATTCATTGTTGGTCCCGTAGGTTACATCGGCCTTGTATGCTGCCCGTCGCTCGGGTGAATGCGGGGTGTGTTTGTCAATACAATCTACCTTTAACCCATGGAATTCAAACAGCATGCCCATCCATTCCGAATCCCTTTTGGCCAGGTAATCGTTCACGGTAACAATATGCACCCCTTTTCCCGATAAGGCATTCATATACACCGGCAGGGTGGCCACCAGGGTCTTGCCCTCACCCGTGGCCATCTCGGCGATCTTTCCCTTATGCAGATGAATCCCCCCGATCAACTGTACATCGTAATGCACCATATCCCAGGTGATCATATTGCCGCCAGCCATCCATTGGTTTTTATAGGCGGCTTTATCTCCCTTTATTTCAATGCTGGGGCGCGTGGATGCGAGTTCTCTGTCAAAATCATTGGCCGTGACCAGCACCTCTTTGTTTTCGTAAAAACGGCGTGCTGTTTCCTTTACAACGGAAAATGCTTCAGGTATGAGTGTTTCCAGAAGTTCTTCCGTTTTTTCATTCTGCCGGTCGTCAAGCTGATCAATTTGTTCATATATCCGTTCTTTTTCCTCCACGTCAATGTCGTAATTGGCCTCCAGATATTCTTTCAGGGTATCGATCTGACGCTGTTCTTCGGCAATATGTTTGGCAATACGCTCTTTAAATTCCAGGGTTTTGGCCCTCAACTGGTCGTTGTCGAGCAATTTAATCTCTTCATATGCCTGCAGGGTCTTGTCAAGAATTCCTTTGATTTCTTTGAAGTCCCGTTCGGCCTTGCTGCCAAATACTTTCTTTATTAAAGTGAGCATAAATGCTTTCGTTTTTGCAAAAAGCAAAGTTAATCAAATCTGGCCAGAATAACAGCCGGGATCCCAATAAAAAACCGGCACAAGGCCGGTCCTGAGAATAAAAATAAGATATGGCGTATTAGTATTCGTCCTCATGAAAGAAGAAGTCGTCCTTGGTAGGATAATCGGGCCAGATGTCTTCAATGCTCTCATAAACATCACCCTCATCTTCAATTTCCTGAAGATTCTCAATCACTTCCATGGGCGCTCCCGAACGCAGTGCATAATCGATCAATTCTTCCTTGGTGGCCGGCCATGGTGCATCTTCCAGCTTGGATGCCAATTCTAAAGTCCAATACATATTGTACGGGGTTGGTTTTTTTTGCAAAAGTATATTTTTTTATCATTTAGACAACAAATATTTTATGATTTGGTTTTGGCTTTAACAATTTTTCTGTACACCGTCATTTTCTTATTAACTTCGCAGATCAATGCAGGCTGATGGGAGCAAAAATTCAGATAAAAAATAAAAAAGCGGCTTTCGAGTACTATCTTCTGGAAGAATTTTCTGCCGGTATTGTACTCACAGGGACGGAGATCAAGTCTATCCGGGCGGGCAAAGCCAGCCTGAATGAGGCTTATTGCGCTTTTACAGGATATGAGTTGTTTATCCGCAATATGCATATTGCTCCATACTCCCATGGAACTTACAACAATCACGAACCCAAGCGGGAGCGAAAGCTCCTGCTCACTTCCCGGGAGTTGCGCAAACTGAAAACACGGATCGATGAGCGTGGTTACACCCTTATTCCGGTATTATTATATATCAACGAAAAAGGCCTGGCCAAGCTGAATGTCGCCCTGGCCCGGGGTAAAAAAATGCACGATAAGCGGGATGCCATCAAGCAAAAAGACATTCAGCGCGAAATAGACAGAAGCAATATTTGATATATGTCTTTTCAGGGGTAACTGATGATGAAACTATCCAGAAATCCCTCATCACGCATAACACTGCGCAGCTGAACAGCTTGCTCCCGTTGCCTGAAATTGCCGACAGAAATTTTATATAAAATCCCGCCGTTTTCGTGAACCACCTGGATAAAAAGCGGGAAACCAAATTTTTCAGAATAGCGGGCACTGATCTCTTCCACCTGACCGGGATTGGTCAAAATGGCAATCTGCACACCGATCCCTGAGGGTTCTACCTTCTCCAGTGAAGCATTGAAAAATCCTTCGGCCAGTTCCCTGAGATCCGGTGTCCCGGATTTCATTTCGGCACCTTCGTGTGCATTCAATGTCTCGCAGGCGATGGTATCCTGTACATCCAATGACTCAAGGGCAATGGAGTCTTGTGCATCAAATGTCTCACGGACAATGATATCCTGCGCATCCAATGCCTCGCGGGCCAGTATGACTTCTCGCAGGGCTTCCGTGCTCAACTCCATAAAATATTCAGCCTGCTCTTCTTTGTCCGGATCAAGCCTGATGGAAACCCTGAAATCAGCCAGTGCCCTGGTGTACTGCCGCAGTTCAAAATGTGCCAGCCCCCTGTAAAAATAGGCTTCAGCATACAGCGAGTCAAGTTCAATGGCCCTGTTGAGCCACCATAAGGCTTCTTCAAAATCCTTGTCTATGCCTTTACGGATCCCTTCGCTAAATGCCTCCCTGGACTGCCTTGCCTGGCGGTCGGCAGGCTGGGACATAAGACCTGGGGTAAGTGCCAGGAATAAAATGACCAATATGATCTTCATATACCGAGCATATTGTTATCAATGGCGTATGCTTAGATCATCAAAGGTATCATCTTCCAGGATACGAATGGCTTCCCGGAAAGCCTCATCGGCCTGCATGACCACCTGGGTATATGCAGCAAAGTCAAACAGGTTGCGGGCTATAAGCCCCCTGAGTTGATTTTTCATATACAAAATGGTATCCTCTGTTTGTTCTTCGTCACCTGGTGTCACCCCTTGTTCTTTTGCATAGGCATACAATTCGTCCATGAGCGCCTGATCAATCCGGAAATGTTCCAGGAAAACCTGTATATCGGGATAGGCATCAGACAAGGCGATGCGGTTCCTGTTGGTATACTCGATGCCAAAATTGTTTAATGTGCCGCGGCGTAAAAGCCTGGAATAAAAATCAGATACCCTGTTGGTATCGAGCGGGATGAAAAAATCAGGCATGATGCCGCCACCGCCATATACCACCCGTTTGTTATGCAAGGTGAAATGTTTCAGTGAATCGGGAAATGCAATGTTTTCCGGGCTGATCAGTTCACCTGACGACAAGCGTTCTGACAGGTCTTTATAATATTCTTCAGTCCCCTCATCATATGGCTTCTGAATGCTCCTGCCCGTCGGCGTATGATATTGTGCCGTGGTCAGGCGGATGGCGGAGCCATCGGGCAATTCAAAGGGCCGCTGAACCAGGCCCTTGCCAAAAGAACGGCGGCCAACCAGCAAACCCCTGTCCCAGTCCTGGATCGCCCCGGCCAGGATCTCACTGGCAGAAGCGCTCCCTTCATTGATCAATACCACCAATTTGCCGTTTTTAAAATTGCCCCTGAATGTGCTTTTGAATTCCTGCCTCGGAGTAGCATGCCCTTCGGTGTAAACAATCATCTGGTCGCGTTCCAGAAACTGATCAGTCAGATCAATCGCCACATCCAGATAACCACCGGAATTGTAATTAAGATCCAGGATCAGATGTTTCATTCCCTGGTCTGCCAGGTTCTGGCTGGCTTCGCGGTATTCACGCATGGTGGTGCGGGCAAAACGGTTCAGCTTAATGTAACCGATTTCAGGTGTGGCCATAAACGCCGCATCTACCGAATTGATCGGAATTCTATCCCGTGTAATGGTAAAATCCAGCAAACCGGCAACACCTGCGCGGTAAATGACCACATCTACCTTTGATCCACGCTCCCCACGTAACCTGTCCTGAACATACTGATTGTTTATCTTTGATCCATACGCCGTTTCTCCATCAATCCGGACGATTTTATCGCCGGGCCTCAACCCGACTTTTTCAGAGGGACCGCCCGGAATGGGGCTGACCACTACAATGGTGTCGTTGATCAGGTTAAACTGAATGCCAATGCCTTCAAAGCTTCCTTCAAGGGGCTCGTTGGCGCGGCGAAGTTCATCGGCTGATAAATACACGCTGTGGGGATCCAGTTCACTGAGCATGCCCCTGATGGCATCTTCCACCAGTTTTTCATCCTCGAGTTTTTCTATATAGGCAAACTCAATAAATTGCAGGGCCCTCTGCAATTTTTCCATCTGCGCCTGGCTAACCTGCGAATAGACCGGCAGGACAGTTGACAAAAGGAAGGCTGCCGTTAAAATAATCGTCCGGGATATGATAAAACACTTCATTGTATGATTGCTTGTTTGGTATATTCTGATTGTTCTGACAGAATGATTAATAAAACTATGCGTACTTTTGTTTAAAATCACAAAAACAGGGCCAAAATCCAGGCCTCAGTCAATATTTTGGAACTGGAGCAGGATATTTTATACAAAGTTAAGAAAAAGCAGGAAAAGAGACGTTTTCTGGTTAGCCTGGTATATCCTGCCGTTTTTGTGGTTATTCTCTGGATTGTGCATTTGGCAGAAACATTGTTTGACCTGGGTTTTCACACCTATGGTATTTTTCCGCAAACGCTCTCAGGTCTAAAGGGTATCTTGTTCTCTCCACTGATCCACGGCAGTTTCTCGCACCTTGCATCCAATTCGTTGCCCATGTTGGTACTGGGAGCGGCACTGTTTTACTTCTACCGCGAAATTGCCCTGCAGGTTAGCATTTACGGCTGGCTGATCACCGGTTTGTGGGTCTGGATCGTTGCCAGGCCATCATTTCACATTGGGGCTTCAGGCCTCCTTTACAGCCTGGCAGCCTTTTTGTTTGTCAGCGGCATCATCCGCCGGCATCCCCGGCTGATGGCCCTGTCATTACTGGTAGCATTCCTTTATGGAGGAATTGTATGGGGTATTTTTCCCATCAGGGAGCACATTTCGTGGGAATCGCACCTGATGGGTATGTTGTCTGGCATCATACTGGCCCTGTTTTTCAAGAAGCATGGCCCACAGCGGCCACTTTACTCCTGGGAGCTTGAGGAAAAAAAAGAGGATGAAGAAGGGGGCCCGTCAGAGGAAGAAGACCAGGCTGAGGGCCATGATGGCCATGCCGGCCGTCAGGCCGTAGAGTGACAGGTGAGGTTCCCCGTATTCCCTGGCAGCCGGCAACAGGTTATCAATCGAAATAAAAACCATAATGCCGGCCACGGAGGCAAACAAAACACCAAACACGGCATCATTCATAAAAGGCATCAGGATAAAGAACCCTACCAGGGCGCCGAGGGGTTCAGCCAGGCCCGACAGGAAACTGTAACAAAAAGCTTTCCGGCGGCTTCCGGTGGCATGGTGGATGGGAACTGAAATGGCAATACCTTCCGGTATATTGTGGAGGGCAATGGCAATGGCAATGGGTAGGCCAAGCTTCAAATCCTGAAGTGCCGCCAAAAAGGTGGCGAGGCCTTCCGGAAAATTGTGGATGGTAATGGCAACGGCTGACATTATCCCCATGCGGTATAGCTTTGTATTTTTTTCCGCTTCCCGGTCCCGGATGCGTTCCACCCTTTTGAGTTCGTGGGGGTTCTCAAATGCCGGGACCAGCCTGTCGATGACGGCAATCAGAACAATGCCCGAAAAAAAGGCAACCACCGTAATCAGATAACCCACCTGCAACCCCATTTCCTGCCCAAGGATCTCTTTTGCTTTCGGAAAAATCTCTACGAATGAAAGGTATATCATTACCCCGGCAGAAAAACCAAGCGCAATGGATAAGAATTTTGTATTGGTCCGTTTTGCAAAAAAAGCAATGGCGCTGCCAATACCGGTAGACAACCCCGCAAACAGTGTCAGGCCAAAAGCAATCAATATTTGCTGCGTACTGAAGGTGGAATCAAACATACAAGGCACTAAGAGCGTGTAACAAAATCTTCAAGGCTTTGTTCCTGAAAATATTTCTTGAACTGTGCGGTTACGTCGCGAACCAGGCCATCCACAAGGCATTTGTCAAAAGGACAAATTTTTCGATCAAGGGGGCATTCCGGCAGATCGATCTTGCCTTCAATGGCCTCATAGATCTCCAGGATAGTGATCTGATCAGCCGGTTTACTCAACACAAAGCCTCCGCTGGGGCCCCTGACAGACTTCAGGAAATTGTGTTTGACCAATTGCTGGAGCACTTTGGCCAGGTGGTTTTTCGAAGCGCCCATTTCCTGTGCTATGCTATTCACATTTATGTGATTCGTTGTTTTGGCGATCAATACCATGGCATGCAATGCAAGAGATGCAGCCTCCGAGAAATGAACCAGTTTTGCCATAAAAAATAATATAAAGGGTTAAAAAACCATTTTCCGGACCTTCACCCCGTCCAGCGCCCACAATTCATTTTCAAGTCGAATACATTCATCCTGGTTTCCGGTCAGCTCCAGTATGATGAGTCCGCAACTGCTGCAATCGGGCATGTCGAGGGTATGCAGCCCAAGGCGTGTCCTGATGGAGCACCCGTATTTGGTAAGGATTTCCTGTACCTTCTGAGCGGCTTCTGTTCTGGACTCGACCAAAACTCCTAATACTCTGATTTCATTCATTTCAAGCAAGTTTACTTAAACAAATAATCAAATTTCATTTTTTTGATTTCCACTCCGCCAATCCGGGCCAGGTCTTCTTGCAATTCTTCCCACTGCCCGGGTTTGCCCTGAAGGACGATCAAGATGGTTCCCACACGGCTGCAGATATTGTCTGACAGTTCATGAAAACCCAGACGGGTTCTGATCACGTCCGCATGTTTGGTAAGCACTTCTTGCGTGCGACCGGCTTCTTTGATCCGGTCAAAAACCAATATGCCAAGAATCATGGTTTGTTGCATAATCTATCATTTTTTAAAAATACAAGTCCCTTTTTCCGGATTTGATCTGTCCGATCTTTTCCTTGAGCTTGGCCACCTTTTGTTCCTGCCCAAGCTCTTTGATTTTGTCGTCAATTAGCCTGTAACCCGCTTTTTTGGTTTCCTCACCGCCATAATCCTCCAGATATTCAGCCAGTGTAAGCAATGCATTGGGTGTACAATACCTTTTGATAAAGCCCGGTACGGAAAATTCCATAAAGTGTTCGCCGGTGCGACCGAGCCGGTAACAGGCCGTACAGAAAGACGGGATGTATCCCGATTTGATCAGTTCGTCCATAATCTCGCCCAGTGACCTGTTGTCGTTGATCTGGAACTGGCCCTTGCTTAAATCCTGCTGATCATGCTTTCCTTTGGAGTAACCGCCCAACTCAAGGTTGGTACCACCATCAATTTGCGAAACCCCGAATCGCAGGATCTGATCACGGATATGAGACGGTTCGCGGGCCGTAAGTATCATGCCTGTGTATGGGACCGCCAGGCGAAGAATCGATACCAGCCGCACGAATTCATCGTCTTTGACAAGCCGGCTTTTATCAATGTCGAGCGACATGGCATTCTGTATCCTTGGGAAAGAGATTGTGTGCGGACCCACATTGTAAACCGCTTCGAAGTGGTTTACATGCCTCACGAGCCCCATCACTTCAAAACGCCAATCGTACAACCCGAATAAAGCGCCGATGCCCACATCATCGATACCTGCTTCCTGCGCCCTGTCGAGCGAAGTCAAACGCCATTCATAATTTCTTTTGATGCCACCCAGATGAACCTTCTTATAAGTTGGTTCATGATATGTTTCCTGGAAAATCTGGAAAGTCCCGATGCCGGCATCCTTGATGGTACGAAATCCCGGGATGTCAAAAGGCGCTGCATTGATGTTTACCCGCCTGATCTCCCCGTTCTTATGCTTAACACCATACACAATTTCAACGGTTTCGGCTATGAACCCGGCAGAATATTTTGGATGTTCACCATACACCAGGATCAGCCGCTTGTGACCCTGATCGATCAACGCCCTGGTTTCGGCGATCAATTCCTCACGGCTTAAGGTAATGCGCCTGACCCCTTTGTTGGAAGCACGAAAGCCACAATACTGGCAATTATTGGTACACAAATCACCCACATAAAGCGGAGCAAACAACACAATGCGTTCGCCATACACTTTTTCCTTGAGCATGCGTGCCCCTTCCTTGATCTCTTCGACCAGTCCGGGGTCTGTGGCATTGATCAGCACTGCCGTTTCCTCGAGCGAAAGGCGTTTTTTATCAAGCGAAGCCCCAATTACGTCCCGCACCCGTTGCTTATCTGCTTTTGTATTGTTTATAAAATTCCATATCTCTCCTGAATCAATAAACGGAGCCATGCGTTTGTCTGCAATGCTGTATTTCTCAGGGTGGTAAATCATTATAAAAACATTTGCTATTGCCCAAACAAAATTAAGCAATATTCAGATAATAAAGTAATTTAAATGCCAGAATACCGGAAAAGAATCACAGGCGAATTTTTAAGCCGTCATAAGCCAGAAGAACATGCTCAGGAAGATCCCGGCTAACCTCCTTGTGCGTACCAATAAAATGACTCATATGGGTGATATAGGCTTGCTTCGGGTTAACCTCTTTGATCACCTGCAACGCCTCTTCAAGTGAAAAATGAGAAATGTGTTTTTATTTTCGGAGCGCATTGATAACCAACACATTGCTGCCTTTTATTTTTTCTTTTTCCTGTTCACTGATATGGCTGGCATCGGTAATATAGGAAAAATCACCCACCCTGAAACCAAACACCTGCATTTTGTGGTGCTCGACCTCTATGGGCGTAAACAACAAACCGTTAATGGAAAAAGGATTGTGGTTAATGATATGAAAATGCAATTGCGGGGCGCCGAAAAATCGTTTCTCTTTGAGAATATACGGAAACTCTTTGTTGATACTGTCTATAACCGCATCGCTGGCATAAATGTCCACCGTTTTGTTCAATACATAATTGAATGCACGCACATCATCCAGGCCGGCAATATGATCGCGGTGCCCGTGGGTAAATAATATGGCACCGATGTCCTCTACCTTTTCCCTGATCATCTGGTAACGGAAATCAGGCCCGCAATCAATCACATAATGGGTTCCCTCTACCTCCAGCATCACGGAAGTCCTCAGCCTGGAATCGCGCGAGTCATCACTGGTGCAAACACGGCAGTCGCAGGCAACCACGGGTACGCCCGTTGATGTACCGGTGCCGAGAAAAGTGATGGTCATTGGTTTGTTCAGAGGCATAAGTAACGTATATCGTATAAATATGATTAATAGATCAATTCTTCAACCTGCTCCCTGGCTTCTTCCATGGCATTCCTGTTGGCCAGGCCATTATTTACGGGATCCCCGTCCCATACACGTTTATAAAAATACAGTGTGCCCAGCTGCACTTCAGGATCAAGATTATCATAAAGCAAAATGCTCTCGATCCGGGGTCTGTGGCCGGCACAGTGGGTGACCAGGGTCATCGATTTCATCCAGGTTGCTCCCGACACCAGGTTGGTGGCATATATGCCCGGAGGCGGTACAAGCTTTTCTTCGGTATCGGTGGTGCTGCCCACCACCACATGGCTGGATTCCATGCCCTCAGCCAGGGTCCCTATATACAAAGTGCCTTTGATGATATACTGGTGGTCCAGGTATGCATTGGCGCGCTGAATATTGCCTTCCGACAAGGCCTTCCTGATCTTGGTGGAACTGACCGTTTCATTTTCTATCATCTGCAGGGGAATCTCTTCCACTCCAAATCCCATATCGCGGCTCAGGCGATGCAGATAGGAGTAGTCACCTTTCCTGGCATATCCAAAATGATGGTTGTGGCCAACAACCACCACTCTGGCGCCCAGGTGCCCAATCAACATGTTGACGGCAAAATCCCGGGATGTCGTCTTCGAAAATTCCAGTGAAAAGGGGATGATGATCAGGTTTTCCAACCCAGCCTTTTGCAGCAGTTCGATCTTTTCCTCCTGTGAATTGATCATTTTCAGATTTTCCTGATCGGGATACAATACCTTGCGGGGATGGGGATAAAAAGTGATGAGCGCAGACTCCCCGTCAATATCCCGGGCAATTTCATTTAACCTGTTAATAATCAGCTTATGTCCGATATGGACCCCATCAAAACTACCGGTGGTGACCACCGCCCTGCTGATTTTCCCTGCAGCCTCGGCTGTATGATAAAATACCCTCATTTGACCAGATATGCCAGTTTTTCCAGTGATGTTACAATATCGTATTCTTCCAGGTGTATGCCCTCCGGAACAGTCAGGGGTACCGATGTATAATTCAGTATCCCCCTGATCCCTGCATCCAGTAGCATTTTTGCCACATCATGAGTAGCTTCCGGAGATACCGTCAACACGGCAATCTGAATGTTTTCCTTTTTAACAAACTCCTTGATTTGGCTGATGTGGTGGCATGGGATGCCGGCCACAATGCGGCCGGTCTTCTGCAAGTCATTATCGAAAGCGGACACAATAGACAGTTTGTCTCTTTTTCCGGAAAAATAGCTGGTAATGGCCCTGCCCAGATTACCCATCCCCACCAGGATGATGTCCTGGCCTTTCTCGCTGTCAATGATCTTTCCGATCAGCGCCACCAGGTCCTTGATCACATACCCCTTGCTCTGGCTTCCTGAGTAGCCGATAAGCATCAGATCCCTGCGAACCTGTACCGGTGTCAGATTCATCATTTTGGCCAGCTCATGTGAGTATATGTTCGTTTTGCCTTCATGGATGCTGTTGTATAAAATCCGCCTGTATTGACTCAGGCGCTCAATCGTTTTACCCGGTAATTCTAAATAGGTATTTTTTGCCATGGGATCAATAATTTATTTGGATTAATCTTCGAGTTTGAATATTATGGTAAAGCAACTTCCCTGATCCGGTGTACTTTCCACTTCAATATTTGCCTGATACAGGTCTAGCAGCTTTTTAACGATCGACAAGCCCAGCCCGCTGCCGCTGATATGCCTGGTATGTTCACTTTTTATCCGGACAAAATCTTCAAACAGTTTTTTGGTATCCTCCGGTTTCATCCCGATGCCGGTATCTTCGACGCTCAGCATCAATAGCCCGTTTTCCTTGCGAATGTTCACATCTACCCTTCCACCCTGTTTGTTGTATTTTATTGCATTGGATACCAGGTTATTCAGTATGATCTCCATCTCCTGGCTGTCGGCCTGCAGGGCGATTTTTTCACTGCAATTCAGATAAACATCCACGTCTTTCTGAATAGCCAGCGGCTGAAAAGAGTCTATGCATTGCTGGGCAATCTCGCACAGGTGGATCATTTCCAGCTTGCGTTTTTTCTTGCCGCTTTCAATGCGTGTAAAATCGAGCATGTCCATAATCAGGTTCCGCATTCCCTGTATCCTGTGTAAAGAACGGTCAATGATCTCCCTGTAATCGTCCATTTGGTCGCCGAACTTTTTTTTCTGCATCATTTCAAGGTACCCCTCCACGGCATTGATCGGTGCCTTGAGTTCGTGCGACAGCACCGACAAAAACTGAAAACGCACCTGACGTCCCTCCACATTCATTTTTTGCGTCATGCGCTGCAGAAAACGCTGTTTTGTAATGGTCTCGATGGATGCACGCAATTCTTTTGGGGTAAATGGTTTGGGAACAAAATCGTAGGCTCCCTGGCGGGTGGCTTTCACGGCCAGTTCAAGGGATGCATATGAGGTGATCATGACCACCACAAGGTCCATGTTCTGCTGGTTGATGTATTCCAGCACATCTATCCCTTGTATTCCCGGAAGTTTGTTGTCGAGCAACACAATATCCATGGGTTTTTTCTTGAGGATATCCAGGGCTTCTTCGCCACTTTCAGCGGTTTCTACAATAAACCCGATATCCTCGTCCATAAACGGATAGCTCACAGTATAATTCTCCAGGATCCGGGAAACGCCGCTGCGGATACCAGGTTCATCATCAACCACCAGGAGGTTTAAAGTTTCCATCACATCAGAGTTTTAGCAATTTATTGATCTCCTTGTGCAACTGGTCCATCCGGATACCTTTGTCCAGGAATAGATCTGCCTTCACCCAGTCCTGTTCTTCTTCTGTGGTCACATCGAAAAGCATGCCTGTTTCGGCCGTTACGGCAGAAACGATGATGATGGGCAGATCAGGATACATGCTTTTGATCTTGTGGCAAAGGATGAAGCCAGTGTCCTGGTTTTCCATCATCAGGTCAAGGATGGCCAGGTCGGGGCGCATGCGCTGGATAATGTCTTCGGCCTCTTTTTGTGTTCCCGCCGATATTGCCTCAAATCCCATATCCTTTACCCCATGCCTGAGTTGAAACAGATAATCGGCATCATCGTCAACGATCAGAATGGTCTTTTTCTCTTTTTTTAGCATAATTATTTTTTTAGCGGATAAGCGCCTCATCCGGTGTTTTTTTTTGCTGTTCTTCCGACTTTCGGGGCAAACTCACAAAAAATGTAGATCCGGTAGGGCCTTTGGCCTGATTATTATTGGATTCTACCCTGACATTGCCCCGGTGCATCTTGATGATGCCATAGATAATGGGCAGCCCGAGCCCTGTTCCCTGACCTGTTTCCTTGGTGGTAAAGAAAGGTTCAAACATCCTCTCTATATTCTCCTTGGAAATACCCGTACCGGTATCTGCAATACGGAATTCCAGTGTTTTACTTCTCTCTTTGTCATCAACTGCCACAATAAGCTTGCCTCCCTTTGGCATTGCATCCACGGCATTTTTAAACAAGTTGGCAAACACCTGTACCATCTGGTCATGGTCACATTCAAACATGGGGTTCTGGGTGTTGATCCGGATGTCCAGGTCAATATTTTCTGGCAACACGATCGCCTTTAGCCCATTATTGATCAAATGCTTAACGTTTACCCTGTCAATGGTCAGCTTACTCTTCCGGGCAAAGTTTAGCAGTCCGCCTACAATCTTTTTACACCGGTCGGCCTGTTCAACGATCATTTTCAGATCGCGGTACAGGGGTGAAGAAGGATCCATGTCATCCAGCAAAATATGGCTGTACATGATCACCACCCCCAGGGGGTTATTCACCTCATGGGCGATCCCGGCGGCCAATTGACCCATGGAGGCAAGTTTTTCACTTTGCTTCAGCGCAGCCTGCGTGGAGGCCAGCTTCTTGTTTGACACGTCCAGTTCCGTGATGTATTCATGCAGTTTATCTATGGTATAGGGCAGGCACATTTCCGATTCGGCAAGGCCCTGCAGGATGGCTACGGCATGTTCATAGCAGGTGTCGTAACCGCAAGCCCCGCAGTTGAGTTCGTCTTCCGCTTCTTTTTTTCCAAACCTTTGCAAAACTTCACGGATCTCCTCTTCCCTGGGAAGGCCTGGAAAGCGCTGGTCATCAGCTTCAAAACTGCGGTCGAGTTTTAATTGCAGGAAAGTATTCAGATCTTTCTGCCATTGCTCCAAATCAATCAGGTCGTAACGCCTTTGGGCAAAATTGGAGATGTTCTTTCGCTTGTAAAAAAACTTGTGTTTGTTGCTCATGCCCGGCCCGTTGATGCATCCGTTGCAACAAAGCAGGTCAAACATTTTGGCTTCAAGGTAGCCCTCTTCAAATTCACGCAGTACTTCGATGATGTCGTGCCGGCCCTCAGCCACCACGATGTCGCCCTTCACAAAATCTTCTTCCAGGTCAACTGTTTGCAACATGCCCCCACTGATAGGGAAAATGGCACCTTTGCCGGCAACCGGGGGATCAAACTCATGGGGCTGTACCTTATTTTCATCCAGGTCCTTTTCGGCAAACATCCGGCGCAGTTCAACAAAAGAGATGACTTCATCAATCAATCCCCTGAACTGATCTTCGGCTGCTTCCACCTTTTTGGCGATACAGGGTCCGATAAAAACAATTTTTATTCCATCGCCGTATTTTTCCTTCAATACTTTGGCCGTAGCAATCATGGGCGAAACTACCGGCATCAGCGAATCAATGATCTGTGGGTGGTGCTTCTCCACATAACTCACAATAGCCGGGCAGGATGTGGAGATCAATGGACGCTTGGGGCCTGATTCCAGCAATTCCTTGTATTTATTCGCGATGAGTTCGGCTCCGAAGGCCACTTCATTGACATAGTCAAAGCCCAGGGCCTTGATCATACCCACAAAATGCCGGTAATCCTTGATATCTGTGAATTCGCCCGCAATACTGGGCGCCACAATGGCAGCCACTTTATCCTGGCTGTTAAGTAGAACCTTTACCTTATCGATAGAGAAAGCGAACATTTTTGCATCCCGGCTGCACACCCGGATGCAGTTGCCACAGGCAATGCACCTGCTGGGTATGATCTCAGCCTGGCCGTTCATGATCCGGATGGCCTTGGCAGGACATTCACGCACACAGGTATAACAAACCTTGCACCGGTCTTTCACGGTATAAATGATCTCTTTATTCTTTTCCGACATAATCCAAACCTTATTTTTTATTGAATTGCCTGCCCAACCAATCCAGGGCTGTGGGGTGATCAGGCAACAGCCGTTTGCCCTTATACAGGGATTTGATGGCGGGATTCTCTCCCGGATGTTTAATTGGGTTGGCTTTCCCCATTTCCACGCATATTCTCTTACGCGATCTCACATGCTCAAACCCCCGGCTGACAGGTTGTCCTCCACCACCTGCACAGCCATCCAAACAGGCCATCACTTCAATATAATGGATATCCTCCCTTTGTTCGTCCTCCAGGTGTCTTATGTAATCTTCCGCTTCGGCAATGCTGCTTACCCAGGCAAACCCGATCTCCTTTCCGCCAATGGGCACTTTTATTTCGCGCCGCCCCGACAGATTCTTGGGCAGGTTGAATTTAAATTGCTCTTTTTTCGGATCGGCCATTATCCGGAACAATTCACGGGCAACCGCTTCGGCCTTGCCGCCCGAATAACCGGCTTGCCATCCGGCTGATGAACCGGTATCAAAAGGCCTGTCGGGCTGTTCCTCTTCCATTTCGGCAATATCCAGGCCAAACCCTCTCATGAGCTGGAAAAATTCCCGGACTGTCAACACAGCATCCACATCCGATACCCCTTTGTGGGTGTTTTCTTCCAGGGAGGCTTCGTATTTTTCAGCCACACAGGGCATCACCGCCACCAAAAAGATCGATTCCGGGTCCATTCCCTCCTGAACTGCATAGCTGGTTTTGACCAAAGTACCCAGGATTTGTTGCGGAGACTTAACTTCTGACAGGTGCACAAGATTGCCGGGACGGAACGATTGCACATATTTTACCCACGATGGGCAACAGGACGACATCAAAGGAAGGGCGCCACCACCCCTTTCTGCAAGCCTGTCAGAGAGTATGCGGGCTTCCTCAAGCACATTTACATCGTGGGCGGTACCCAGGTCAAACACCCTGAACGCCCCACATCTTTTCAGGGCCGCGACAATACGGTCCCTGGCTTTTACTTTCGATTTAAACCCCAGTGTATCCGTTACCGAAGCGACCACAGCAGGACTGATGAAAAATATGACCTGTTTTTTGTCTTTACTCAGTGCCGCCTGTACTTTTTCCACATGCGAAATGTCCAGCAGGGCAGCCGTAGGGCAAACCTGTATACACTGTCCGCAATGAATGCAACTTGATTCGTTGAGCCCTTTGTTAAAAGCACTGTTCACCCTGGTCTGATTGCCGCGTGAAATAAAATCAATGGCAGTAACCCGCTGCACCTCCTCACAAATGCGGACACAACGGCTGCACAGTACGCATTTTGCAGGGTCACGGGCCACACTGGTACTGGAATAATCAGGATACCAGGTATTCTTTTTTCCAAAAAACCTTCGCTCCTTCACATTCATTTCTTCGGCCAACCATTGAAGCTCACAGTGTCCGTTGCGCTGGCAATACAGGCAGTCGTCCGGATGATTCGACAATAAGAGTTCCACCAGTGATTTGCGGGCCTTTATCACACGTGGTGAATTGGTCCTGACCCGCATGCCCTCCTCCACAGGATGGGAACAGGATGTGATCAGGTCGCGCTTGCCAAGGACCTCCACAACACACAAACGGCAGGCACCTGTTGGTGAAAAACGGTTCATGTGACAGAGCGTGGGAATCCGGAAGGCATTTCTACGTAAGGCAGACAACAATGTCTCCCCTTCCTCTACAAGGATTTGTTTATTGTTTATTTCGATCTGGAATTCCATAACAACAAAAAATTGCGCGATGACAGGCGCTATTTAATGATTACCGCATTGAATTTGCAAACGTCAAAACAAGTTCCGCAACCGATGCATTTATCCTGCACTATAAAATGCGGGTACCGGGGCGTTCCGATGATGGCGTCGACCGGACATTTCTTAAAACAGACCGCGCAGCCCGTGCAAGCATCCACGTTAATTTCATAAACCCTCAGGTCGGTACATACGCCTGCCTCACATTTCCTGTCAAAGATATGGGCATCAAATTCGTGCTTAAAATGCTTCAGTGTATTGAGGACAGGATTGGGTGCCGACTTGCCCAGCGAGCATAAGGATGTGTCACTGATCACAGAGGCCAGGCTTTTCAGTTGCATGACCCCTTTAAAACGTTCCAGCGTTTGAAATGAATTGGTATCGGAAGGCTTGCGGGTAACTTGCTCCATGACTTCCAGCATCCGTGCTGTCCCCTCCCTGCAGGGAATGCATTTGCCACAACTTTCTTTTTTAAAGAAGGCTGTGAAATAGCGGGCCAGATCCACCATGCAGGTCGCCTGGTCGAGCACTACAAAAGCACCGCTGCCAAGGGCAGCACCGATGCTTTCCAGGGACTCATAATCCACCCTTGCGTCGAGGTTTTCGGCTGTAATATAGCTGCCACTGTTGATGCCCAGAACGATGGCCTTGAATGGCAGTTTGCCCGCCAGGCCGCCACCTGCCCCTTCGATGATTTCCCTGAAAGTGGTCCCCATCAGTACCTCAACCGTCCCATAATTCTTCAGCCGGCCGGAAAGGGTATATAACTTTGTCCCCTTGCTGCTTTCGGTACCCAGTGAGCGAAACCATTCGGGACCGTTTTTAACGATCAGGGGAACATTAAACAATGTTTCTACATTGTTCACCACAGTGGGCTTATTCCACAGACCTCTTTCTGCCGGATAGGGCGGTTTCGAGGCAGGCATGGCCCGTTTGCCCTCAATGCTGTTGTTCAGTGCAGTTTCTTCACCGCAAACAAACGCACGGGCACCTTCTCTGATTACCACATCGATATTCACCCCTGAATCAAATATATGATGCCCGGTCAAGCCGTATGCACCAGCCTGCCCAATGGTTGCCTGCAAGCGTTTGATGGCCAGACGGAATTCTTTGCGGATAAATATATAAGCCTTGTTAGCACCGGTGGCGTATGCTGCGATCAGCACAGCCTCTATCAAACGGTGGGGGTTGCTTTCTATAATGGCACGGTTCATATAACTGCCCGGATCACTCTCCACGGCATTACACACAAAAAACTTCTGATCACTCACTGTGTTCAGTGCTGCACTCCACTTTTTCCCCGCCGGGAATCCCCCGCCACCCCGGCCGGCCAAACCACTTTCTTCTATCATCCTGCATACTTCGGCAGGTGTGTGGCGTGCAATGGTGTCGATAAATGCCTGGTAACCGCCCTTCGCGATATATTGTGCAGCTGATACGGGGTCTATGATCCCACAATGTTCCAGCAACATCCTGTGCTGGCCGGAAAAAAATGGATGCGATTCAATGCCAGGCACATCCTCCCAGGGCTGCAAGATGGTGTCAGTGTACTGACCCAATACAGGCAGGTCGGGCAAATTATCATTCAGAATATCATCCAGCAGCGACTGTACTTTTTCGGCTGTGACACGCGAAAAAGACAACCTGGCCTTGCCGGGCAGCTGTACATCCACCAGGGGTTCTTCCATGCAAAACCCCACACACCCACCTTCCACCAGGTCGGCATCAATGTCGTGTTCCTGCAAATATTCCCGGATGGCCTCAAATGTTTTATCCGCACCGGCAATGCGGCCACAGGTAGCCATACCCACATAAATCATAGGCTTATGAACCCGCTCACCGGCGATGTAAGACAATGATTTTTTTATATCAGTGCGGTCATCCCTCCGGGGGTCTGACAATACCTGTTTGGTAAGGAATTGCCGGATGTCTTTATCTGGTTCGGGACTCATAGGGCAGCACTTTCTTTTTCCCTGAACGAGTGTACAAGGTCTTTCAAGATGTCCAGGGTAATATTTGTATAAAACGTCTCATTGACCTCAATCAGGGGGGCAAGCCCGCAGGCACCGATACAACTGACCACCTCAAGGCTGAACAGGCCGTTTTTATCGGTTTCGCCATGGCTAATCTGCAGCAATTTTTCCAGTTCCTTCAAAATTGTTGCCGATCCTGCTACATGACAGGCCGTTCCGTGACAAAGGCGGAAATGGTATTTTCCCAGCGGCCCGAAGCGAAAATTGTCGTAAAAAGTGGCCACGCCAAAAATCTTGTTTATGCTGATATCCAGATAGTCTCCTACAATATGGATGATCTCCTCCGACAAAAAACCGTATTCATCCTGAATGGACTGCAGCAGGGAGATCAGGTCTTCACGACGGCGATTGGGGAATTTATTCAGTATGTGCCCTAGCTCCATGGTTGGATTATTGAGTGTTGATATTCAATTCACAATATAAGAGAAATTTTTTAATACTCAATAACAAGATTATAGTCAATCATTTAAGTTATTAGTAATCAATGGAACAAAGATAGTTAAAAAAAGAGAGCTGCCTTGCATGTGTGTAAAAAGTGGTGGATTTCTCCATTAATGTTATTTAGATTAAGTCTTAAATAGCACAATAAAATAAAGATGTGAAGGAATTAACTGGTATTCTTAAAAGCTTTCCTTATTTTTGTTAACCCCCAGGGGATTCATTCATGAATCATCAATGAAGAAAGCATGGGCAAGACACAAACCGGTGAAATAGTTATTTGCATGGGCAGCAGTTGCTTTTCCAGGGGAAACAAATACAGCCTTGAACTGATAAAAAAATACCTGAAGGAAAGGGGGCTGAAAGACACCTTCAGGTTCAAGGGGTCACATTGTTTTGGGGAATGCGAACACGGACCGGTTGTGATTATTGATGGCATCAGGTATACAGAGGTTCAGCCTGACAAGATCACCGAATTGATGGAGAATCATTTTGCCAACCATTGAACCGCCTAACCAATCCAAACCAGGGCATGAAAATCATCAAAATAGACCATGACCGCTGCACCAGGTCCTATGCCTGCATCAGGGCCTGTCCGGTAAAAGCCATCACCACCAATGGCAGGAACGGCATGCCGGAAGTCAACCATGCACGCTGCATTGGCTGTGGCAGTTGTTTAACGGTATGTGCCGCCAGCGCCGTATCCCACTTCAGCGACCTGGAACATACGGCATCGCTCCTTGAATCAAAACATAAGGTGGCGGCCATTGTAGACCCCACCATCAGCGGGGAGTTCCCCGACATTACCGACTACCGGAAGTTCGTCGAAATGATTCGTACACTCGGTTTTGATTATGTTAATGAAGTATCGTTCGGGGTGGATCTTGTGGCGAAAAAATACCATGACCTGCTGTCCGATTTTAAGGGCAAATATTACCTGATGTCCGGTTGCCCGAGCATGGTATCGTATGTGGAAAAATTTTTTCCGGAACTAACCGAAAACCTCTCCCCCATTGTCACCCCGATGACAGCCAGTGCCAAAGTGGTCCGCAAGGCATTCGGGAAAGAACTGAAAGTGGTTTTCATAGGCCCCTGCCTTTCTGCAAAGCACGAAGCCAAACTGCACAGGGGCACCGGAAAAGTGGATGCGGTATTGACCTTTAAAGAGTTGCGCACTTTATTTACCCGTTTCAAGATCAAAGAAGCCAAGGTGGAGTACTCCGATTTTGACAAGCCCATCGGCTATCTCGGCTCCCTGTTCCCTATCAGCAAGGGCATTGTGTATGCAGCCAGACTGGATGATTCGTTGTTTGACGGGAAGGTGATCACAGTAGAAGGGAAAAACAATATGCTCGACCTGGTGGATGAATTTAATGAGCAGGCCGAATTCCTGAAAAAACACTTCAATGTGTTCTACCATGGCGGGTGTATCGTAGGGCCGGGTACCACCGATACCTCCAATAAGTTCCTGCGACGGACCATGGTGGTAGATTATGTACACAAGCGCCTGAAAGATTTTGACAAGAACCAATGGGAACATGACATGGATGAATACCTCGGGCTTGATCTGTCGCGCACTTTCAACAAGGATGACCAGCGTCTGCCCCAGCCTGGCAATGAGCAGATAGAAGAGATTTTAAAGAGCCTGGGCAAGACCACCGAACTCAATGCCGCCTGTACGGCCTGTGGGTTCAGGAGCTGCCGCGATTTTGCCGCTTCCATTTCCCAGGGGCTATCAAGGCCCGAAATGTGTCTGAACTACTCCATAAAAAATAAGCAGGATTATATCAGGACACTAAAAAACAACAACGAAAAACTGAAAAAGCAGCAAGAGGGATTGCTTGACAAGGAACAATCGCTTCTGGAAGAAAACCAGAAACTAAAACTGCAATCCGACACCATATCCGCCTTGCTAAAAAACCTGCCCTCCGCGGCAGTGATTGTTGACGACAAACTGAAAGTGATAGAATCCAACGACAGTTTTATCAAAGTGCTGGGCGAAGACGCCGCAATGATCAACGAAGTGATCCCAGGCCTGGTTGGTGCCGATTTAAAAACCCTGCTACCCTATAACCTCTATAATTTGTTTACCTACGTGCTGGAAAATGACAAGAACATTGTGGGCAAGGATGTGGAACATGACGACCGCCTGCTCAATGTCAGCATTTATTCGCTGAAACCAAACAAAATCGTTGGCGGGGTGTTCCGCGACATGTATGTGGCAGAGGTGCGCCAGGAGGAGATCATCAACAGGGTGAATGAGGTCATTGATGAAAACCTGAAAATGGTCCAGCAGATCGCCTTTTCCCTGGGCGAAGGGGCAAGTACGACAGAGAAAATGCTGAATTCCATTATTGAGACTTATCGGATGAAGAAGAAGAAGGAATAGCAAGTAAGAGGTGATTAGTAGTTAGTAATTAGTATTTAGTATGAATTTATTACTTGTTGGGCGTTGGTTACACAGGTGTAAGTTTTTGGTTGAAAAATGGTATGGGTGAGGGTGTTTATATAGAAGTTGGGTCGGCTTTGCGTAATCATGCCGGAGAGCGCATTTGCGGCGACATCTTTCTCTCTGAAAGAGTCCGTGAGGAAGGTCGGACCGTGGTGGTGCTGTCAGACGGCATGGGGCACGGGGTCAAAGCCAATCTGCTGGCTACCCTGACAGCCACCATGGCATTGAACTTTACCAAAGAACACAAGGATGCACACAAGATCGCAGAGATCATCATGAATACCCTGCCCGTTTGCAGCGAACGCAAGATCAGTTATGCCACCTTTACCATTGTGGATATCGAACAGGAAGGGCAGTGCACGATACTGAACTATGACAATCCCGATGCCATCGTCATGCGCGGCAAAGAGCCCTATCAGCCCGATTGGCAACATATCACCATAGAAGCGGGTGAATATTCCCGGAAAAAGATCAAAGCCTGCAGTTTCCAGGCCCTTAAGGAAGACCGTGTGTTGCTGATGACCGACGGCATCACCCAATCGGGTCTTGGTCGTGATCAGTTCTTGCTGGGTTGGGGCGCCGAAGCTGTGGAAAAACACTTTTTTAACCTGGTAAATGAACAGCCCGACATTTCCGCCTCCAGGCTGGCCTCCCTGGTGGTGAACAAGGCCCATACCAACGACGGGTATCAGGCAAAAGACGACACCAGTGCTGCTGTGATCTACTTTAGAGAACCCCGGCGGCTGCTTATCTGTTCGGGTCCGCCGTATGAAAAGAAAAAAGACAAGGAACTGGCACAGGTGGTGAAAAAATTTAAGGGGAAAAAAATCTTATCGGGTGGCACCACGGCAGAGATTGTTTCAAGGGAACTGGATATCGCCATTGAAGACACCCTGGAGTTTGACGACCCTGATTTGCCACCCATTTCTTACATGAAAGGGATTGACCTGGTTACGGAAGGCATCCTGACCCTGAGTAAAACAGCAGAGATCCTGGATAAATACAGCACCCGTACCGAATTGGAAAAAGGGCCGGCAGACCTTATTGTAAGGCAATTGCTGGAAAGTGATGAGATCCACTTGCTGGCAGGAACAGCCATCAATGTTGCCCACCAGGATCCAAACCTGCCGGTAGAACTTGAGATTCGCCGGTCGGTGATGAAAAAGATTGCACGTATCCTGGAGGATAAGTTTTTGAAAGAAGTGAGTTTACGGTATATATGATCCGCCGGCATGATTAACGAAGAATTATATATGAAACGCTGCATCGAACTGGCCAGGCTTGGCCTGGGCCGGACCGCTCCCAATCCGATGGTGGGTGCACTGGTGTTGCACAACGACCGGATCATCGGCGAGGGTTATCACAGGCGCTGCGGTGATCACCATGCAGAGGTGCGGGCCATTATGTCTGTAGCAGATGAACGTTTGCTCAGCAAGTCCACACTGTTCGTGAGCCTGGAACCTTGCTGCCACCATGGAAAGACTCCGCCATGCACCGATCTGATCATCGAAAAAAGTATCCCGTCGATTGTGATCGGCACCACCGACCCCTACGCTGAAGTAGCCGGGAAAGGCATTGCACGGCTACGGGGCCACGGATGCCATGTAAAGGTTGGTGTCATGAAGGATGCATGCCGGCAGCTCAACAAACGCTTTTTTACCTTTCATGAAAAAAAACGGCCTTATATCATTCTAAAATGGGCGCAGACCGCCGACGGATTCATTGATGCGGAAAGGGGGCCGGGTGCCATCCAGCAACCCACCTGGATCACCAGCGAAAAACTTCGCATCCTGGTGCATAAATGGCGCAGCGAAGAACAGGCCATCATGGTGGGTACCCGGACGGCATTAAAAGACAACCCGCAACTGAATGTCCGCGACTGGAACGGCCCCTCTCCCACCCGCATTGTTTTGGACAGGGAGTTAAAACTCCCGGCCAACCTGCATTTGCTAAACAACAGCCAGTCTACCATTGTAATAAACGAAATCATTGAAAAAACCAGTGGCAAAACCCGCTATATGAAGCTTCCTTTCAATGACATGCTGTTGCACACACTTACCGCAAAACTCTACGACCAAGGCCTGCAGTCGCTGTTTGTGGAGGGCGGCCGGCAGCTGTTGCAGGGATTTATCGACCAGGATCTCTGGGACGAAGCCAGGGTGTTTACAGGCACAGGGTTTTTCGGCAAAGGCCTTGAAGCACCGGATATTCCCCCCCAAAAGCCTGTATCACAAATAATGATTGGCCAGGAAGTGTTTTATTGTTTCAGGAACACTTAAGGGCACCGGTAACCGGACAACCTTTTCATCAGACCATTGGAATGAAAGAAAACGAGCAGGATACGCTTAAAACCATCCAGGGACATTCACAAGGCCTTTACAAAGATAAAGGGAGCAGGTTTATTGCACTGGCCTGGCCTGTGAAAGATGAGGAAAAGATAAAAGAATTGCTGGCCGGGATCAAAAAAGAATACCACGATGCCCGACATCATTGTTTTGCATGGGTTCTGGGGCAAGATAAGGCCCTGTACCGCACGAACGACGACGGCGAACCCTCCGGTACCGCCGGCCAGCCAATCTACGGACAAATCCTGTCTCACGACCTGTGCAACATCCTGATTGTGGTGGTCCGGTATTTTGGTGGCACCAAACTGGGTGTCAGGGGCCTGATCAATGCTTACCGCCAGGCTGCCCGGCAAGCCATCGCAAACAACCGGATCATTACAAAAACCCTCCGAAAGTACTACAGGCTGCATTTTGATTATCCGGCCATGAATGACATCATGCGCGTAATGAAAACCTTTGATCTTCAGCAGGAAGGACAGGATTTCGGCCTTCGTTGCTCCCTTGATTTCAGTGTACGTAAAAGCTTGAGCCACAAGGTCATTGAACGTTTTAGGGGCATTCCGGACATCCAAATCAGGCTTCTGCACACCGATTAACTTGCCGGAAAATATATTTTTTGATTTTCTTCAGAAAAGGGTTGTTTTATTTCAGAATAAAGCTTAATATTGCCTTTCATTGTTTCCACAAAACGTACAATTACCATGTTTAAGTACCGAATTTCCATAATCGGTAAAGTGTTTTCTTTACTCTTTATTTTATGGGCTTGCGGTACGTCACACACCACGGTTGAAGTCGATGGCCGGTTGGTCGCCATTGACAGTCTGACGATCCCGGAAAAGGACAGACAGGTCGATTCGGTGATCGCCATTTACAGGGTCGCCATGGAAAAGGAGATGAACCAGGTGCTTGCCCACTCGGCACATGTAATGCAGCGGGGCAGCCCGGAAGGTTTGCTGAACAATTTTGTGGCTGACCTGATCATGGAAACAGGCCAGCAACTTTACACACCTGTTGATGGAAGGCCCATTGACTTTACCTTGCTGAATTACGGGGGCCTGCGGACAGGCATTCCCAAAGGCCCGGTTACCCGTGCCAGGATCTTTGAACTGATGCCCTTTGAGAACGAAATGGTGGTGCTTACCCTGTCGCCCGGGAACACGCTCAGGGCCTTTGAGTACCTGGCCGCTTCAGAAAGAGGCATGCCCGTTTCTGGCATTCGTCTGCACGTGGAGAGCAATGCCGTTAAGAAAGTGTCGATCCAGGGTGCTCCTTTCGATGCATCAAGGAATTATAAGGTCCTCACCTCCGATTACCTGGCCGGGGGCGGCGACAACATGGTATTTTTCCTCAACCCGGAAAACGAGGAGCTGCTTGGGAAAAGGATACGGGACGCCATCATCGATTACCTGGTGAAACAAAACAACCTGGGTCGGCAAATTGAAAGCAAACTGGACGGACGCATAAAAACTGAATGATGATGCAGCATATCGACAGACGCAGTTTCTTAAAGACGCTGGGCATTGCCGGGGCAGCCAGCCTGGCAGGTATTCCAGCCCTCGCCCTGCGCGATGCCGGGATCAGTCATCTGACCATCTTGCACACCAACGACACCCACAGCCGCCTTGACCCCTACCCGACAAATGATCCGACCTTTCCGGGCATGGGTGGGTATGCCAGGAGGGCTGCCCTGATAAAACAGCACCGGAGAAACGATCCGGACCTGATCCTGCTCGATGCCGGCGATGTTTTTCAGGGTACTCCCTACTTTAACATGTATGGGGGAAAACCAGAACTCAAACTTATGAGCAAAATGGGCTACGACGCCGTAACCTTTGGAAATCATGAATTTGACAACGGCCTGGATGGTTTTAAGGAAGTATTGCCCCACGCCGGGTTCCCTTTTTTGGCTGCCAACTACGATTTCAGCCAAACCATCCTGGCGGGCAAAGTAAAGGACTACGTGATGGTGGGCAGGGGCGGGAGGAGAATTGGAATATACGGGCTCGGCATAGATCCCGAAGGACTGGTAAGCCGGAATTTATACGGAGACACCGAATACCTGGACCCGATTGAAAAGGCCAGGGAGATGGAAAACTTGTTGCAAAATAAACGATGTGACCTGATCGTCTGCCTGTCGCATTTGGGATTCGATTACAATGACGACAAGGTCAGTGATACCATGGTGGCCGGACACACCCGTTATACCGGAATCATTATCGGTGGCCACACCCATGTGAGGCTTGACCCTCCGGCAATGGTTAAAAACCAGATTGGAAACCGGGTCTTTATTGGCCAGGCTGGATACGGGGGAACATACATGGGTATTATGAGTGTATTTTTCAACGGCCGGGAGGAACAAAATTTTGTCGAATCGTATACAACAAAAATTTAGAAAATACAAGGGCAAAAAGATTTTTTTTTTCACTTTTTTTAACCAAAATTTGTTAACAACTTTGATGCGGAGATTCCAATTTCCCGAATTGTTGATAATCAAAACCCAAAGAGTTTTCTCTATATATAATTATTAACCGATAGCAATTAATGGAGCAGGGATACGAAAAGGTTTGGTCGGGTTGTTTGAAGGTCATCAAGGACAATATCAGTCCGAATGCCTACAATACCTGGTTTGATCCTATTAAACCCGTTCGTTTAAAAAATAATGTCCTGACCCTGCAGGTACCAAGCCAGTTCTTTTATGAATGGCTCGAAGAGCATTACATTGATCTGCTGAAAAAAACCATCAAGAAAGAGTTGGGTCCGGACGGGCGGCTGGAGTATAGCATTGTGATGGATAGCACCTATCATGCAAATCAGCCCGGGCCGTTTACTGTCCATGCCCCCACACTGAATAAAAAAGCATTAAAGAATCCACCCATTACCATCCCCATTGACCTGAATAAAGACATGGGGCCGGGAAAAGGGATGCCCAATCCGTTTGTGATCCCCGGGTTAAAGAAGCTGAATATCCATACCCAACTGATCGATTCCTACAATTTCGAGAACTTTATCCAGGGCGATTGCAATCGTCTGGCGCGAAGTGCAGGACTTGCCGTAGGACAAAACCCGGGAAAAACCTCATTCAATCCGCTACTGGTCTATAGTGGCAACGGACTGGGTAAAACACACCTGGTGCATGCCATCGGCATTGAGGTAAAAAACCATTACCCGGAAAAGACCGTGCTATACGTTACCGCAGAGCAGTTCACCAACCAGTTTATCGACAGCATCCGGAACAACAACCAGAACGATTTTGTCCACTTCTACCAGATGATGGACGTATTGATTGTGGATGACATACACTGCCTGGCCGGAAGACCAAAAACCCAGGATGTATTCTTTCACTTATTCAATCAGTTGCACCAGAACGGGAAACAGATAGTCATCACCAGCGACATGCCGCCCGTGGGGATGAGCGGGATCGAACCCAGGCTGCTGTCACGCTTTAAATGGGGGTTATCGGCCGACTTGCAGGTTCCTGATTTTGAAACCAGGATGGCCATTCTGCAAAAAAAGATACGCAACGATGGGGTTGAAATGCCCCAGGAAGTGCTGGAACTGATCAGTTCAAAAATTGATACCAACATCCGGGAAATGGAAGGTGCGCTGATCTCCATTTTGGCCCAATCATCAATGAATAAAAAAGAGATCACCCCGGATCTGGCGGCAAACGTCATCGAAAAATTTGTCAAGAACACACCCAGGGAGATCACCATAGACTATATCCAGCAAACCGTATGCAAATATTTCGACATCCCCCTGGAAAAACTCAAGTCCAAGAGCCGGAAGCGTGATACGGTTCAGGTACGGCAGCTGGCCATGTATTTTAGTAAACTTTACACAAAATCCTCACTCGCAGTGATCGGGAACAAATGCGGCAATAAAGACCACGCCACTGTTTTACATGCATGCAAAACAGTCAGGAACCTGCTGGATACCGACAAAAGCTTCAAAAAGTATGTGGATGAGCTGGAAAATATTATCAAAATCAGCTAAGGAGACGAAAGCAATTAATGTTTATCTGGTATGAAGGTTTTAATGGTTTGCCTGGGTAATATTTGCCGGTCACCCCTGGCAGAAGGCATATTCAGGAAAATAGCAAAAGAACAGGGACTTAAGGCCGAGGTTGATTCGGCCGGAACTTCTGCCTATCATGAAGGCGAAAGGCCTGACAGTCGCTCACAACAGGTGGCCATAAAATATGGCATAGACATTTCAAATCAACGAGCCCGCCGATTCACCAAATCAGACTTTGACTCCTTTGACAAGATTTATGTAATGGACAGGTATAATTATGAGGACGTGGTGGTTCTTGCCGACACACCTGAAGAAGAACAGAAGGTCGACCTCATCATGAATGCGCTGCACCCAGGTGGAAACCGGGCAGTTCCCGATCCGTATTACGACGGACATGACGGTTTTGAACATGTGTTCAAGTTGCTGGAGGATAGCTGTGAGATCATTGTTGAAGAGATGCTCGGACAAAAGCAGGGCAACTGAGCCGGTTTTCCGGTCCGGATGGGAAAAAAATTCAAGATCACCCTAGAACAGCACAAGTGTGGCAACATCCAAGCAAAAGATGCCGGGAAAAGAAAAGATCCTGGAGGTCAGGCGCATCATTGAACCATATGCGCACCGCACCCCTGTTATGACATGCACCACACTCGACACACGAAGCGGCAGCCGGCTGGTTTTTAAATGTGAAAATTTTCAGAAAGGGGGTGCGTTTAAATTCCGCGGGGCAAGCCATGCCGTTATGACCTTGCCCGAAACCATTGCAAGCAGGGGTGTCGCCACCCATTCTTCAGGAAACCATGCACAGGCATTGGCTCTTGCCGCCAGGATGCGGGGCATTGAAGCCCGCATCGTGATGCCTGAGAACGCCCCAAAAAACAAGATAGATGCTGTTGAATCTTATGGCGGCATCATCCGGTTCTGCAAACCGACACTGGCCGATCGCGAAGCCACTCTGCAAAAGGTGATCAATGAATATGGGTGCGGGGAGATACATCCTTACAACGACTACCGCATCATTGCCGGACAGGCAACGGTTTCAGCCGAACTTATCGAAGATTCCGTACAGCTTGACTGCCTGGTGGCCCCGGTAGGGGGCGGGGGACTGCTCAGTGGGTGCATACTGGGTGCGCGTTATTTTTCACCCCGCACCCTTGTGTATGGCGCTGAACCCGAAAAGGCCAACGATGCCTGGCAATCTTTCCGCCAAAAACGGCTAATTCCCGCCGACAAGCCACAGACCATTGCTGATGGCCTGCGCACCTCCCTGGGCAGCCTGACCTTCCCGATCATCAGGGACGGGGCCACAGATATCCTGACCACCACCGAAGAGGGCATTATTGAAGCCATGAAGCTGATATGGGAATACATGAAGGTGGTTGTGGAACCAAGTGCGGCGGTGCCACTTGCCGCAATCCTTGAACACCCTGGGATGTTTGCAGGAAAACGCACCGGGATCATTCTTTCGGGTGGTAACGCAGACCTGTTTCGACTGCCCTGGCTGGAACAACAAGGCGGCGTGCACTAAAACACCATGCCATGGACAAACACCGATCAGAACAATACAACCCCACACCGGCCGGAATTGCCCCGGGAGCCCGCAATCAGGCCAACACCAGGAGCACGCCTGAAACAGGGGGTAAGGCTGAGACCGGGATTACGCCTGATTCAAAAGGGCAGCCCAAAAGCCGGACAGCATCAGGAAGAGGAACCCTTTACCTGATCCCGTCATCACTGGGTGAAAAAGACCTGCATACCGTGTGGCCAGCCGGGCATCATGATTTGATCAACAGGCTGCATTTCTTTATTGTGGAAAATATACGTACCACCCGGCGCTTTTTAAAACGGGCCGGCTACCATACAGATTTTAAACACGTACAATTTTTCCTGCTCGACAAGCATCGCTCAGAAGAAGAATACACAGTGTTTTTGCAACCGGCGCTTGAAGGTCACTCCATCGGCCTTTTTTCTGAAGCCGGATGCCCCGGCATTGCAGACCCGGGCCAGCGTATTGTGGCCCGTGCCCACCAAACAGGAATCCCCGTAAAACCATTGACGGGGCCCAGTTCCATTCTCCTGGCTTTGATGGCTTCGGGCCTGAACGGGCAACAGTTCTTCTTTCACGGCTATTTGCCAATTCAAAAAGCGGGCAGGTCAAAAAAAATCAGGGTCATGGAAGAGGAGAGCCGGCGCAGTGGCGCCACCCAGGTTTTTATGGAAACACCCTTCAGAAACAACGCACTGTTTAATGACCTGTTGAAAGTGTGCCGTCCGGATACGTTAATATGCATCGCAGCGGACCTGACCATGGAAACAGAATTCATTAAAACACAAAGTGTGGCCGGGTGGCGCAGCGAGGGCCTGCCCGGGCTGCATAAGCGTCCGGCGATCTTCCTGCTTTTACACAGGGATTAATTATGAAACTCAGGTGTTTTTAGCCGCGTCCTGCCTCTTTTTATGCCGCAAAGCATAATACATCACCACAATCCCTGTAATGATGATGGGTATGCTTAAAATCTGTCCCATGTTCAGCAACATATTCTCTTCGAAGGCAGACTGCGGCTCCTTGATGAATTCCACCAGAAAACGCGCAATAAACATAAAGAGCCCGAAAAAGGCAGTAAGAAAGCCCGGGGCCAGGGATTTGCGTTTTTTCAGATACATCCATCCCAGCAAAACAAACAGCACCAGGTAGGTCAGCCCTTCATAGATCTGTGTCGGGTGCTTGGCCACTGTCTCACCGCGCCTTTCAAAAATAAAGCCCCAGGGCAAGGATGTTTCAATACCATAAATTTCCGAGTTCATCAGGTTTCCCATCCTGATAAAAAACGCCCCAAGGGCTACCGGGATCACAAGCCGGTCGAGCAACCAGACAAAGCTTTGACTGCTGATCTTTTTCTGATAATAGTACAGGGCGATCAGGATGCCTATGGCTCCGCCATGGCTTGCCAGACCCCCTTGCCAGATATACAGAACTTCGATGAGGTTTTGGGAATAATAACCGAAATCATAAAAAAAGCAATGTCCCAAACGGGCCCCCACGATGGTCCCCACGGCCATAAATATCAGCAGGCTGTCGACCTGTTTAAGGGAGACCCCTTCTTTTTTGAAAATCCGAAGTATGATCTCATACCCCAGATAAAACGACAATGCCCAAAATAGGCCATACCATCTGACAGCCAAACTCCCTATGCGAAAGATTTCAGGACTTGCATCCCAGGTGATCTGCAGTAAATCCATTGGAAATGTATTTAATGTTTATTCAACGATCTGTTTTTTTCAGTGCCCTGAGCACCAGACAATTTATCGGCCAATATCGATCAGTTCCACATCGAAAACCAGGGTGGCCCCGGGTGGAATGGGCCCGATGGCCCTGTCGCCATAGGCCAGATGCGGTGGAAGGATCAAACGGGCACGCGTGCCTTTCGGGAACAATAAAAACGCTTCGTCCCAACCACGCAAAACCTGTCCTGTGCCCAGCACAAATCGAACGGTCTCACCCCGCTGGACAGAAGAGTCAAACAGGGTACCATCCGGGAGGTATCCGCTGTAATGTACATGCAAAACATGGCCAATCAGTGGGGGATCCCCCTCCCCTTCGCCTACGATGATGTATCGCAGGCCCGAATCTGTTTCCACGGTATCCTTCTCTTCGGGTTGAAAGGGAACCGGGGGTTCAGGAATTCCCGCATCCAGTATGCTGATGTCAAATACCAGGTCGGTATTTGGGGGAATAGGCCCCCTGCCCTTTGCCCCGTAGGCCAGCTCATTGGGTACCCAAAGCCGGACCTTGTCGCCTACATGAAACAACGGAAGGGCTTCTTCCCAGGCGGGAATCACCATCCGGTGGCCCAGGATAAAGGTGAGCGCTTCGTCACGTTCATAAGAGCTGTCAAAAACAGTTTGCCCTGTATCATCAAGGTAGCCGGTATAATTGACCGTCACCAGCATTTCCGGATCCAGCCGGAGACCATCTCCCTGTTCCAGAACACTGTACTGAACTCCGGAAGGGGTTTCCTCGCGGGGTACAATTTCCGTTTCAGGCATCCTGGCCGGGGTGTATATGCCCAACAATTCGACCTCGAAGGTCAGTGTTTCGTTTTCAGGTACCGGGCCAAAACCCATATCGCCATAAGCCAGTTGAGGCGGGATAACAAAGGTGGCCCGTGCACCTTCTCTTAATAAACTGATGCCCTCTTCCCAACCAGGCAGCAACTGGTCACTTCCCATCCGAAATTGTACCGGCTCACCGCGTTCGCGCGAGGAGTCAAAGATACGTCCGTCGGAAAGCTTTCCGGTGTAATGCACCGTCACCAGATCGCCTTCCTGGGGCATAAGGCCGTCCCCCTCACGAATGATAGTGTAGGCCAGGCCGGTATCGGTGATTTGTTGTTCGGGTTCGGCTTCGGGTACGCGCAACAGGCGGCATCCGGTAAACCCGGTCAACAGCAACATCGCCACCAGGATCCAGCAAAACCTGAGCCCTTGACGAATGCAGACGGTTTTAAAGCTTGGTATGGGTTGCATGTTCTTTTGCCTGGTTTGTTTTTATTCAATCACTTCAACAAGTTCCACATCAAATACCAGGGTGCTGAAAGGAGGTATCATTTCTCCGGCACCCCGGTCGCCATAGGCCAAAAATGAGGGGATGACCAGGGTGGCTTTGCCGCCCACCTGCATCATGCCGATGCCTTCGTCCCAACCCGGGATCACGTGTCCGCGGCCCACAGTAAATTCTATGGGTTCGCCCCGTTGGTAGGAAGAATCAAATACGGTGCCATCGAGCAGCCGCCCCTCGTAATGAACAGCCACCATATCGCCAGACTGCACACGGGCTCCATCGCCCTGCTCGCGTTCCACATAATACAGGCCGCTTGAGGTAGGCGCAACTGTAATGTTTTCCTCGGCGAGATAGTCAAGCATGAGGCCTTCCTCCTGCTCCGCCCTCAACATGTCTTCCTGCATCTGTTGCTCCATCAGGCGCTCTTGTTCAAGCGCAAACCCTTCCTCATCCATTATTTGCCTTAAAGCGACATGGAAAACCACCTCGTCGCCTTCTTGTACAAAGGGGGGCAGCTCCATCATGCCCACCGTATAGAAAAAGAACACCTCCGCATCAATGATGAAACTCGCGCTGTCGCCTTCTGCCATCAAAGCGAGGCCTTCATAAATATCACCAGGGTATTCCGGTTCCATCATCTGCAAAAACATAGGCATACCCATGTCGCGGCTGTCGAACAAAACGCTGTCGCGCACACTGTAAAACATTTCCAGGGACAAAATATCTCCTGTTTCCGGTTTTTCCATGCCGGTTTCTACCAGCAGCGCGTATTTAAGCCCGCTCTCGGTCTCCTGATATTCTATCTTGTCTGCAGGGCCACATGCGCCCAAAACGGCCATCAGGCCAATGATCAGATATCGTAATGCTTTCATACAAATATGGTTTTGATAAACAATTTATTGAATTTCCAACACTTCTACTTCGTAAATAATGGTGGCCCTCCGGGGAATTTTTTGCCCGTCTCCCGGCACCCCATGGGCCAAATGATGGGGCAGGATAAAACGGGCCCTGCCACCTTTTGCCAGCAACAGGATCCCCTCTTCAAGCCCCCGCTCAACGCCACCGCGGCCAACAGTAAAACGCATGGGGCCATCATCAGCCGACGAATAAACCGGATCACCGGTGATCAGATACACATCATAATCCATGGTTACCCGTTGTCCATAAGAGGCCTTCGGACCCTGTCCGGCGTCCATGATCATATAGCGCAGTCCGGTTCCGCTGGCCTGCATGTCCCAGCCATAGCGCAGCAAAAAATCGTCAATGGCTTCTTCTTCAAGCTCCAGCAAATAAATATTGCTTAAAGCGAAGGCCTCCTCCAGCCCGGCCGGATCGGGCAACACGGATGGTTCTGTTTCTTGCCGGCAGGACGGAAAAAACATTGCCAAAGACAGAAAAACCAGTGGTAACCAGCCTGTATTATGCTGCTTATTCATATCAGAAACCTTTTTTTACCAGGGTATGAAAGCCAGCCAGGGTTTTTTTCATGTTGTGGTAACTTTTTCCACCCGCTGCATTTTTATGCCCGCCACCGTGATAATATTCCCTGGCGAGGCGGTTGACATCCAACTCACCGGCCGAACGAAACGAAACCTTAATGTGGCCATCTTTTTCGATGAACAAAGCGGCCAGGTTGATCCCCTCGATATCCAGGGCATAATTTACCACTCCTTCGGTATCACCCTCCCGGTGGTTAAACCGCTCAAGATCTTTTTTTGTCAGGCTGATGTAAGCTGTCCGGTGTGTTTCGATTACCTCAAGTTTCTCACTCAAACAATAGCCAAGCAGACGCATGCGGTTTACGCTGTAGGTGCTGTAAATCAAACGGTGCAAGTAAGCCCCGTCCACCCCTTTTTCGATCAACCGGGCCACAATTTCATAGGTACGCGGATTATTGCAGCCATAACTGAATGAGCCGGTATCGGTCACAATACCCGCGTACAAGCACTTTGCCATGTCCAGGGTTATCGCATCCCCCCCTTTCAGGGCAGCGATGCACTCATACACCAGTTCGGCCGTGCTGCTGGCCCGGGTATCTGAAAACACCAGATGAAAACCGTCTTCCGGCTGCGGATGATGATCTATCATCACCTTGTGCGCCTTGCTGTCTGACAGGACTTGCTCGAGCTGATCTGCGCGGCCAAATCCGTTAAAGTCAAGGCAAAACAACAACCCGGCATTGGAAATAACGGCCATGGCCTCACCGGGAGCCACATCAGCAACGATTACGTGATCATTTCCCGGCATCCAATGTAAAAAAGAGGGATACGCATTGGGAGAGACCATTTGCACCCCTGCAAATCCTTCCTGGTGAAGAAAGTGGTATAGCCCCAGGGCAGATCCTATGGCATCACCATCAGGATTGGCATGCACTACAATGGCTGTTGGCTGGTTTTTATCCAGCAAGAGCCTGCCCAGTTTTTCGATCTGCTCCTTATTCAAAATATTCGCTTATCCCGATTAATTGTACAAAGGTAAAAAAAATGCAGGCTCCGTGTCCCGACCAATTAAATAAATCGTTAATATTGAATATGATTAGGAAAGCAGGATCAAAACCACAGCAATGAAAGGAAGAATAACCCTTAGCCTGATCAAGCCATATGCCGTAAAGAATGGCTATGCCGGACAAATCCTGGCAATAATCAATGAGGCCGGTTTCAGGATATCTGCCATGAAGTACATACAGCTATCCACAAACCAGGCAAAGAAATTTTATGCAATCCACAACGGGCAAAACTATTTTGATAAGCTCGTTAACTTCATTACTGAAGGCCCGGTTGTGGTGTTGCTGCTCGAAAAAGAAGATGCCGTGGCCAGTTATCGCAAACTCATCGGGGCGACTGATCCCCATAAAGCCGAAGATGGCACGTTGCGAAAGCTTTTTGGTGCAAGCATAGAATTGAATGCCGTGCACGGATCAGATTCGGATGAGAATGCCATCAGGGAGTCCAATTTTTTCTTTTCTGAAACAGAGCGGTTCTGAGATGAGGTGTGTTAACGGATGATATCATCCGGCTTATAGGATGAAAATGTGCCGTCATCATAAAGTATTAACACCTTAACCGGCTGTTTTAAAGCAGATTCAACAGTTACCCGTGATTTTTTCCCTGGCCTGTGCTCAGTACCTTCAGGTTGCGAAAACAGATCCTGCATTTGATCGCTCATGTTTCCTTCACCCCGAATAAGCCACTGCGTCCTGATATCCGGAAAAGCATCCAGAATCTTTTGCACCAGTTCAAGGCTCGGATTGTTTCTTCCAGACAAAACATGTGAAATGGTAGAACGGGGTACACCGACAACATCGGCAAAACCGGATGATGTCATCTGTTTGGCCGTGATGATTTGTTTGATCCTTTCAATCATTATACCAGTTTTTACATTTGTGTAAATGTATAAAAAAACCAGCAAAACTTAGTTTAACATTGTGAATACTGTGCGGTTTACATTTGTATACGCTGGTATTTTTTAAAGCAATACTTCTGTTATACTATATATAATACTATTATACAGTGTTTTATATGTTTTTACATTAAACAACGTATCAAATTGCGTAAAAAAACACTTTATTTAAAGCATTACTCAATATAATGTCTTTATTTAACTGAATAATACTGTTTTAACATATAAATAATATGCTATATGCAATAACCCTATGGTATTGTTATAATTGTGAATATTTCACATTTGCAATAAATCTAACTAATGTTATGGTTTATAATATATTATGTAGGGTTAGGCGTTGTGGTTTCTTTTTGTGAACTCTGTGTTTGTTTGCTTTTGTAAACTGTATAAAATATTGAATAGCCTCCTTGATCAGGTGGCTTCTCCCCTTTTTTTAAACCCCTGTGAGATTTGCATAAAAAAATGATCCCTGGCCTGGGGATCGTAGAGTGGAATCCTGGGAACTTAAAAAGAAGCCTCTTCAATGAAGCCACCCCCCACTACATCGTCGCCCTGATAAAATACGGCCGACTGACCGGGTGTAATTGCAGATACCGCTTCGTGCAGTTCCACCAGCAAGCATTCATCTTGCTCATTATAGCGTATGGTGGCCGGATGACCGGGGTCTTTGTACCGGACCTTCGCATGCACATGAAGTGGTTCCGGTATGGTTTCATGGCTGATCAGATTTAATCCGGTTACCGTAAAACGGTTCTTAAAGGTCTCCTTTTTGGTACCCAGTACAATGGTGTTGGTTTTGGGAATGATCTTATTAACGTAAAGTGGTTCACCTGCAGACACATTCAGCCCTTTCCGCTGACCGATGGTATAAAAAGGGTAGCCCTGGTGTTTTCCCAGGACATTTCCCCTGGAGTCAACAAAATCCCCGTCTTTGGTTTTTTCTTCAAGTCCGGGGACCTGCTCTTTGAGAAAACGGCTATAATTGTTGTCGGGGATAAAACAGATCTCGTAACTTTCTTTTTTTTCTGCTATTGTCTGGAAGCCTGCCGCTTTGGCCATTTCCCGTATCCTGGGCTTGGTGTACCCACCCAGGGGGAATATGGTTTTCCGCAAAAACTCCTGCGTAAGCCCCCACAGGACATAACTCTGGTCTTTTTCCGGGTCAGCGCCCTTGCTGAGGATCATGCGGCCGTTTTTTTTCCTTATGTTGGCATAATGGCCGGTGGCTATATATTCACAGCCAAGCTGGCCGGCCCGTTTGAGCAGAGCTGCCCATTTAATATGTGTATTGCACAATACACATGGGTTGGGGGTGCGGCCTTTCAGATACTGATCAACAAAATCTTTGACAATGTAGTGGTTGAATTCGTTCCGGATATCAAGCACATAATGCGGAAAACCCATGCTGACAGCCAAATGCCGTGCATCGTGAATGGAGTCGAGGCTACAACACCCCGTTTCCTTACCCAGGGTCCCGGTGGCGGAATATTCCCAGGTCTTCATGGTAATGCCCACCAGTTCATAACCCTCCTCCAGCAGCATCATGGCAGCCACACTGCTGTCCAGTCCGCCACTCATGGCCATCAATACCCTTC
>PWON01000070.1 GCA_003557385.1 Bacteroidales bacterium
GATCCATTGGCGGGATTTAAAACAGAATACAGGTATTCAGGGATCAACTGGGGGAAAGACGATCTCGCCCTGGTCAATGAATTTTGGCGCCCCACAAGGATGGCCAAACTAAGTTCATTCAATCCGGCCGATCCTGCTGCCGGCCTGACAATGATCAGGGAGCGTTCGATAGAAGACCGCTACGGGGATCCCGGAAGCCTGCAAACCACCATTAACGAATATGGTCGGGGGATCCTGCTATTTGATGACACCGGAGAACAGCTCTTTTTGATCGGACAAGGGGCTTCACCCGAAGGGAACCGTCCTTTTGTTGACAAATACAATATCCGCACCAATGAAACAGAAAGGCTCTGGCGCAGTGAAGCGACATATTACGAAGTACCTGTCAGGATCATTGATGTCGCCCGGCAATTATTGATCACCCGCAGAGAAGCTGTCGAGGAACACCCCAATTTCTATATCCGCGACCTGCTTCAAAACAGCATCAGTCCGATCACCGACTTCCCAGAGCCATTCCCCCAATTGCGTCAACTGCATAAAGAGATGATACATTATGATAGGGCGGATGGTGTTCCATTGTCGGGCGAACTTTTCTTGCCGGCCGGTTATGTGCCCGGGCAGGATGAACCATTGCCTGCCATCCTCTGGGCATATCCCCGTGAGTTTCTTACCGCTGACGGAGCCGGGCAGGTAACCGGATCCCCATATACATACACAAGGCTTGGAGCCACCTCCATAGTCATGCTGGCAACCCAGGGGTATGCCATCCTCAACAATGCTTCTTTCCCGGTGGTGGCTGAAGAAGGGGGTGAACCCAACGACAGTTTTGTGGAGCAGTTGGTGGCCAACGCCGAAGCAGCCATCAACACCCTGGTGGAAATGGGTGTTGCAGACCCCGGTAAGGTTGGCGTGTCCGGTCATTCCTATGGTGCTTTTATGACAGCCAACCTGTTAACGCACAGTGATGTTTTTGCTGCCGGGGTAGCCCGGAGCGGTGCCTTTAACAGAACACTGACCCCTTTTGGGTTCCAGGCTGAAGAAAGAACCTACTGGCAAGCACCTGAAGTGTATCATACCATGTCACCATTTATGCATGCTGATAAAATGGAAGTTCCGATGCTGTTGATACATGGTGCGGATGATAACAATTCGGGAACTTTCCCCATGCAGAGCGAGCGTTATTATGATGCACTCCGGGGCCACGGCGCCACGGTACGCCTGGTCATGCTTCCCCACGAAAGCCATGGCTACCGTGCACGGGAGTCGGTGCTGCATATGCACTGGGAATGGCTGGAGTGGTTCAACCGCTACGTAAAGTATAAAGAGTAGAAACCTCTTTGACTTTCTTCCTACCTTTGCCCCACAATGGAACCGGTAAATTACATTCAGGCAAGGGATATCAGCAAGTCCTATGGCGAAAAGGAACTCTTCAGGGGGGTTTCCATCAGCATTGCCCAGGGGCAGAAAGTAGCCCTGATTGCCCGAAATGGTACAGGCAAAACAACCCTGATGAATATTCTGGCAGGACTGGATCAGCCTGATCAGGGTTATTGTACTTACAGAACCGGGCTTCGCATAGCTTACCTGCCACAGGAGCCCGTTTTTGATGGCGGGCTGACCATCTCAGAAACCCTTTTATCGGCCGACAACGAACAAACACGTACAATCAGGGCCTATGAGGAGTTTATTGCGGATGGGAATAATGCAGACAATCCGGGAAAAGCAGGCAAACTGCAGGCGCTGATTGAACGCATGGATGCCCTCCAGGCATGGGATTATGAACAACGGGTCAAACAAATACTCACCATGCTAAAAATCGGCGATCTGAAAGCCAGGGTGAGCAGCCTGTCAGGTGGTCAGGCAAAAAGGCTGGCGCTGGCAAAAGTTTTGATCGAAGAACCTGACTTTTTGTTGCTGGACGAACCCACCAACCACCTCGACATTGACATGATCGAATGGTTGGAGACCTTTTTTTCCCGTCAAAAAATCACCCTGCTGATGGTGACACACGACCGTTATTTTCTGGATGCAGTGTGCAACGAGATCATAGAAATTGAACAAGGACAGGTATATTCCTACAAAGGCAATTATGCTTATTTCCTGGAAAAGAAACAGGCTCGAATACTGGCCGGTCAGGTGAGGCAGGAAAAGGCTATGAATTTGTTGCGAAAAGAAACAGACTGGATGCGGCGCAGTCCACCGGCCCGCACAACCAAGTCAAAGGCAAGGATACAAGCATACCACGAATTAAAAGACGACGCAAAATCAACACAGGAAAAAACAGCAGGTGAAATACGCATGGACATGGCCCGCCTGGGCAAAAAGATCCTGGAGCTTCAGAATGTCCGCAAATCCTATGGCCCAATAAGGGTAATCAACGACTTTTCGTATATATTCAAACGGGGGGAAAGGGTTGGTATTGCAGGACCCAATGGTACCGGTAAAAGTACCTTGCTGAATATCATTACACAGGGCCTGCCTCCCGATGCCGGGAAAGTCATCACAGGAGAAACCATACGATTTGGATACTTCCGGCAGGAAGGCATCCGGCTCGACAACCAGAAAAAGGTCATTGAAGTCATTACCGAAGTGGCTGAACGGATACGATTCAGAAAAGATCAGTCGATGAGTGCAGCACAATTTTTGCGCCATTTCAATTTTCCAAACCACATGCATCACGACCGGGTGGAAAAGTTAAGTGGGGGTGAAAAGCGTCGCTTGTACCTTCTTACGATCCTGATGAAAACCCCAAACTTTCTGATACTCGACGAGCCCACCAACGACCTCGATATTGATACTTTGAATATTCTTGAAGACTTTCTGCTGACTTTCCCGGGCTGTTTGATCATTGTTTCGCACGACCGCTATTTTCTGGATCGCCTGTCAGAACACCTTTTTATATTCCGGGACGTAGGAGACATTAAAGACTTTCCGGGCAACTATTCCGAATACCGGCAGCAACAGGAACAAAAAACACCTCCGGTACGAAAACAACAAAAAAAAGAGGAGAGAAAACCCCGTTCAAAACAAAAAACAAAGCGCACTTACAGGGAACAAAAAGAATTTGAAGCCCTGGAGCAGGAAATCCGGAACCTCGAGATCGAGAAAGAAGTCTTACTTGAAAAAATGAGTGCCGGCAAACTCAACTCCGATGAGTTGATCAGGGCATCTGAGCGTTACCGGGAAATAGAAAAATTGCTTGAAACCAAATCAGACCGTTGGCTGGAGCTTTCTGAACTGGCCTGAAAAAAGACTGTAAATAGCCCACCGATTAATTTCCCAGCATGACCGGCATTACAAGCATCAAAATGTCTTCATCCTTGTTGTCGTTGTCAACCGGAATGATCAGTCCGGCACGGTTGGGTTCCGACATCTCAAGCATTACCTGGTCGGTGCCAAGGTTGTTAAGCATCTCCACCATAAATTTGCTGTTGAAACCTATTTCAAGGTCGGAGCCATCATAATGGCATGAAAGGCGTTCATGGGCTTCATTGCTGTAATCAAGGTCTTCGGCCGACAACAAAAGCTCGCTTCCCGCTATTTTGAACTTGACCTGGTAGGTGGTTTGGTTGGAGAAAATAGACACACGCCGGATGGCATTCATGAATGGTTGCCGGTCTACAGTCATTTTGTTTGGGTTATTTGAAGGAATTACTGCTGAATAATTGGGGTATTTTCCTTCTATTAGACGGCAAGTCATGATGATGTTCTTGAAAGTAAACCGTGCATTTGTGTCGCCGTATTCAATCTCCACCGGCATATTGTCATGCGCAAGGATCTGTCGCAGCTGGTTCAGAGGTTTTTTGGGCAGAATTAAGCTCGCTGTCTTGCTCGCCTTTACATCGGTTCGGCGGTAACGTACCAGTTTATGCGCATCGGTGGCAACAAAGGTGATCCCCTCTTTTGCCAGTTCACAAAACACACCGGCCATTACCGGACGTAAATCATCGTTGCTGGCGGCAAAAATGGTTTTTGAAATGGCCTGGTAAAGTATATCCGACTCAATCGAAACAGTGACCGCTTTTTCTATGGGTGGTACCTGGGGGTACTCTTCTCCGTTGTGTCCCGCCAAACGATATTTTCCTTCCCCGGCGGTCAGGGTCACCCCAAAGTTTTCGGGGTCGATATCCAGGGTCACAGGTATGTCAGAAAACGTCTTCAGGGTATCAAGCAACATTTTGGCGGTAATGGCCACACTGCCCTCCCCTTCGGCCATGTCAACATTGATGCGGGCTGTCATGGTGGTTTCCAGATCGGAAGCAGATATTTGTATTTCTGAATCAGACATATCAAACAAGAAATTGTCCAGAATGGGCAATGTATTGTTGGCGCTAAGCACCCCGCTAATTGCCTGAAGTTGCTTTAACAATAATGAGCTGGATACAATAAACTTCATAGTTCTCCTGATTTTGAAATGAATAGCAAATATAGCTTTTTATTAAAAAAGAATCCCAATTTACAACAGAAATTTGCTTATTTGGCAAAAAAACCAATTTCCCTGGCCGGCCATCATTCCGCGAACCATGATAAGGGGCGCATCACAGGATGAAATACATAATACAGGGCCAGGGCATAATCACCTTCATTGATCCGCAGATAAAACCGGTTTGGGTCAAACGAATGCTTGTCTGAAACAAGCGAGCCATCTTCCGGAGGAACCCGTTTATAAAATGTCAGCAAGGTTACTTTTTCGTCCACATCCTGGATTTCCACTTCCATAAAAGCCTTATTAGAAAGCAGATCCAAAGGAGGTTCATGTCTGGATGATGGATACAAACGTTCATAATGCAGCCGGCGAAAGGATTTAAGATATTGTTCAATCCGTTCATTGCTGATTGCCATCTTCTCAGGCAACAGTCCGGAATGATCATACAAACGTACACCTTCTACCGGGTCAACACACAGGCGGAAAGATTCCCCGGGCCTGTTCCGGTAACGGATTGCAATGGACTTTATCTGCCCGGGGGCCAAAGAGAGTGCCTGTGGCTTTTTCCAAATATGGTCTTTCGGGATAAAAACTTCCCTTATACCACTGCGTACACCGGGCAAATACACTTCAAAAACCATACGATCACTCCTCCCCCGCATAAAAGTTCCTTCGCCGGCATCCAGGTCTGCACCCACAAGAAAATCACGAATTTTCCTGTCACGCGGCAGCCACCCAACATTCCCGGGCAACCGGATTCTGTGGCGGATTGCATACACTTCAACCCGGATGCCTGCTGAGTCAAGATAGTGGTTTACCAGGGTGCTCTTTTCGAACGACACGGGCCGGCGCACATCCATGCGATGCAGGGTAAATAAAAGATCCCTGACGACAGGCATACTTACAGGGTATTCTCCGTTAAGGATCCATGACCCGTCATTTGATTTTTCAATCAATACCATATTGCCTTGCTGATCCTGCAACCTGACCCTGCTCACATTTTCATCTGACCCGATACGAAATAATTCCTGATGCCCCGGCCGGCTTGTGCTTTGCGTAAAAAAGACCCGCAGAACAACAATCAGCACAAGGAGCGATAACACCAAAAGCAACCCGTTTTTTACCTTTTGCATAAACCGGCTTATATTGAGTAATGCCTTCTTCTCCAGGCCAATCTGAGGGCGCCAAAGGCAATGATCAGCAAAACTGGAAATATGGTATTGAAGACCTGTATTTTAATTTGGTGGGCATCAACCCGTTGGTTATCCAGCAAGCGCAGACGCAGATCGCGCGCCCTGGCCTGAATAATGCCTGAATCATCACTCAGGTAATTCACTGCATTGATTATAAAGTCCGCATTGCCGAAAGTATGGCCGGTATACCTGTCGTATCCCAGTGGAAGTGGCCTGCCATCGCCATCAAACTGGTTTTTGATGACATCACCGTCAGCCATGACGATCATGGCAGCCGTCGAGCCCTTGTCTTTTCTCTTGAAATTTTCGGGCAGATTTACCTCAGGCATCATCCGGTTTTTGAACAGGGACTCAAAAGGTCCCTCAAGCAAAACAGCCACTGTTTGAGGCGGGCCGGCATACATGGATTCATCCGGGGGATGCTGCAAAATATCAAGGCTGATATGCACCGGCACAGGCATCACCCGTGTATACCGCGACGTTTCCAGCAGGATATGTTTTCTAATATCCGGCACATCGACCGTATCAATGCTGCTGACAAATTCTGTCCTGATCAGGTTGAGGTTTTTTACAATTTCATGGTCTGACAATGGCGTGATCAACGGGAAAAAAGCCCATGGAAGCAAATTGATCTGTGGCCTCCCACCCACAAAACCTGTGGTAAAAGGGTGTGGGGCTGCATTCAAATCTTTTAGCAGGACGGGGTTTAAGCGCACCCCATAATTAAAGAAGAAATCATCCATATTGATATCCCGGGCCAGGCCTATTGTTTGCGGGGCCCGGGCCAGGCTGTCCATTTCGGCATGCACAGGGTCTACCAGCCATAAAACAGACCCCCCGCGCATCAGGAATTGGTCCAGTAAAAATTTTTCCTCTTCAGAGAATGCTTTTTGGGGCTTGGCCGAAATAAGCGTCCGGAAGCGACCTATGTTTTCATAGCTGTTGCCAATCTTCACCCGTTCCACTTCATAATAGTCCCTGAGGGTTTCCTTGATGGATGCCACATAAGGGGGAGGCAACTCGCCATGGCCTTCCAGAAATGCAATCCGTTGCTTTTTTTCAACAGTCAATCGACGGATGGCCGAAGCCAGTTTATATTCAAGCGCAACGGATGAATTGTGCATAACCTCGGAAATGGATAGCCCAAGATGGTCATCCAGAAAGTGTACGGAGACTTCCCTGTCTTTGTACGAAACCAAAGCACCGGGAAATATGACCCGCTGGGAAGTGCCGTCGCCATCCCGCATCTGGATCTGGGTCGGTTGGAGCCCTTTCCCGGCAAGCATGCGATACAGGCGTTCAATATCTTCCGGCCGGTCACCCGCTTCCTGCGACGGACTGACAAAATCAAATTGAATATGATCAGACCAGGCACCGAATTCATCAAGCATCTCACGGACATCATTGCGCAAGCGGCGAAATTCCGCAGGCAGGTTGCCTTCCAGGTATACCCTGAAGTATATGATATCATCTGTTTCACCAAGCATGTTGCGTGTGGCCCGGGTAAGTGTATACCGCTGATCACTGGTAAGGTCAAGCCGGATAAAATGTTTTGTTCCCAGGGCATTGATGACCAGGACAAATATCAACACAACCAGGATGCTGACACCTGCCGATCGCCGGGTATATCTTTGGCCGATCCGCAACCGGGCCAGTGCCAGAAACAGGACAATCAGACCCAGAAAGTACAAAACATCGCGACTGTCAACCACACCACGGCCCATCGACGAATAATGTGAGTATAAGCCAAGCTCCCTGACAAAAAACTCCATCTGTCCGAAATAATGGAGCGAATGGAGCATCTCAAAACCAACGAACAAAAAGCCACAAAGAAACAAGGCAATAATAAATGCAATAATTTGATTTTCTGTAAGAGAGGAAGCAAAAAGTCCGATGGCCACAAAAACCATTCCCAGGAAAAACAATCCGAGGTACGAACCCCAGACACCGCCCATGTCGACCCCTGCTGCGTCGGCAAATAAGTAAACCGTAAGCAGGTATAACAAGGTTGGCAGGAGTGAGACCAGAACCAGGCTTACTCCTGCGAGGTATTTGGCCAAGACCACCTGAACATCAGTAACAGGTTTGGTCATCAGGATCTCAAGCGTGCCTGAGCGTTTTTCCTCTGCAAAAAAGCGCATGGTAATGGCTGGCACCAGGAACAAAAAAACAAAAGGACCCAGCACAAAAAGACCATCCAGGTTGGCAAATCCCGATTCTATGATATTAAACCCGGCAGGAAAAACCCATAAAAACAAAGCCGTGATCAACAGGAAAACCGCCACGACGACGTAAGCAATCAGGCTGTTGAAAAAACCATTCAGTTCTCTTTTGAATAAGGTCCACATAACCTGCTATTCATTCAAAAATTCAACCGTGATGGCATCGTTCATCTGCAGACCGAGCAATGAGGAAGCCTTACCCTGGTTGATGGCGATCTCCAGAAAACCTGTGGAGCCAAACAATGCCACTTTTTCACCCGGCGTCACGTCGGAATAGGATTGGTGCAACCTTGATATGCCATCTCCCGGGGCACGGAAACTGATCAGAAAATCTTTCCCTTTTCCAACCTCTCTGAACATTTCCTGATCGATGTTTACAAACACATTGCCATAGTTGTCAACAAAGATCACTTTTGCAACGATCCTTCCGGGATATACCACCGGTTTGAACATAAAGCGTTCATTCAGGGAAGAATACCCTTGTCCTATATCCTGTAATGTCTTGCCGGAAGCTATCATCGCCGCAGCCTTTACAAATACATCACGGGTAGAAAACGTAAAAAAGTCGGAATCTTGTATGACATCCAGTTCAACTGCATCAAAAGGATTGTCATCAAACAGGAGTGAAAAGATGCCGTTATCGGCACCAATGAAATACTGCTTCCTATACTTGACGGCAATGTGAGGGCTGTCGATACCGCCCTCTGTTTGGACTCCGATCAGGTGAATGGTGTTTTCGGGGAAGTTTTGAAAGGTGTTTTTTAACACAAAACTGGCCTGCATGATATCAAAACAAGGAATCTGATGGGTTATATCGATGATTTTTGCTTCGGGCATTTGTTTGAGCAATGCCCCCTTGACAGATCCCGCATAATGGTTCCCGCTGCCCCAGTCGCTGGTAAGGGTAATGATTGTCATAGGTTATTTGTTCAGATCCCGCTTTATATGACAAAAATATTGTTATTTTGCATTCTGTTCAAAAGTAATGAATTAATGGGCGAAAAAATAATCAAAATGGGGGGAATACACCCGCCGGATATTTTCGGGTTGCGCGAGGAGAAACTACAACTGCTCAAGAACATATTTCCAAAACTTAAGATGGTTTCCCGTGGTGAAGAACTGATTATAATAGGCGATCAGGGTGAAACTGATTTTTTTGAAGGCAAATTTGAATTGATGCTGGCGCATTTTGAACGTTTTGGAAAACTGACCGAAGAAAACATTTTGGAAATCATGGCCCACGACAACGGATATGCCGTTGCACTCTCTGCAGATGAGAAAAATGGAGAATTGTTGCTATACGGTCGAAATGGGATGGCCATCAAGGCCCGTTCCCCAAACCAAAAGCGCATGGTGGCCAGTTCCAAAAAACATGACATGCTTTTTGCCATTGGTCCTGCAGGTACAGGGAAAACATATACAGCTGTCGCACTGGCCGTAAGGGCTTTAAAAAATAAGGAAGTAAAGCGAATAATCCTTGCCCGTCCCGCTGTGGAGGCTGGTGAAAACCTGGGCTTTTTACCGGGTGACCTTAAAGACAAACTGGATCCATATCTGAGACCCCTCTACGATGCCCTGCGCGATATGATTCCACCGGCAAGGCTGGCCACTTATCTTGAAGATGGCACCATTGAGATTGCCCCACTAGCATTTATGAGGGGAAGGACACTTGATCATGCATTCGCCATTCTTGACGAAGCACAAAACGCCACCGAAAGTCAGCTGAAAATGTTCCTGACGCGCATTGGAAAATCTGCCCGTTTCATCATTACCGGCGACATTACCCAGATCGATTTGCCGCGCCACCAGGTATGCGGGTTGTTAAATGCAGTAAAAATCCTGAATCACATCAAAGGGATCGAATTTATTTTCCTGAATGAAAAAGATGTAATACGTCATGAACTGGTGACACGGATCATTGAGGCGTATGAGGGACGGAAGGGGGAGAAAGAGGTGGGAAGCGGAGAGGAAGAGGTGGGAAGCGGAGACAAGTAGTTAGTAATTAGTAATTAGTAATTAGTAATTGGTGGGTAGTATTTATTAATTAGTCATAAAAACATTAATTCTATGAGGGATGTTGCGATTGTTGATACGGATTTTCAATTTCCGGGCCAAACCGGCGTGTACAAAGGCAAGATCAGGGACGTTTATACCATCAACAGGAAGCTGATGCTGATGGTGGTTACCGACAGGATCTCTGCATTCGACGTGGTGTTGCCCAAAGGCATTCCTTACAAGGGACAGGTTCTGAATCAGATTGCAGCCAAATTCCTGGATGCCACCGCCGACATAGTTCCCAACTGGAAAACCGCCACGCCAGATCCCATGGTGACCGCCGGCATATATTGTGAACCATTCAAGGTCGAAATGGTCATCAGGGGTTATCTGTGCGGGCATGCATGGCGTGAATACAAAAAAGGCAGGCGCAGTTTGTGTGAGGTACCCTTGCCTGAGGGCATGAAAGAAAACGAGGCCTTCCCGGAGCCCATCATCACCCCTACCACCAAAGCCACCATTGGTCACGATGAGGACATATCCAAAGCAGAGATCCTGAAACAAGGCCTGGTAAATCGATCAGACTACGAAGCACTTGAATCTTATACCCGCGCCCTTTTTAAGCGGGGCAGTGAAATGGCCAGGGAGAGGGGCCTGATTCTGGTGGATACAAAATACGAATTTGGGAAATCAGACGATACAATATACCTGATCGATGAAATTCACACCCCGGACTCTTCCCGGTATTTTTACCTCTACGGATACAATGAAAGACTGCAGGCCGGCAAACCCCAAAAACAGCTTTCCAAGGAGTTTGTGAGGGAATGGCTGATGGATCATGGATTTAACGGAGGAGAAGGGCAAACAGCACCCACCATGCACGACCACTTTATACAGCAGGTTTCCGACCGATACATTGAGCTGTTTGAAAAAATTACAGGTGAAAAGTTCATCAAAACACCCGCCGGAAACATCCGCCAGCGTATCGAAGACAATTGCCTGCGTTTCCTGGAAGAGTTATAGGTTTCAGGCTGACAGTTTCACACTTATTTTTTGTATGTTTGCCCCGCAAACACTATTATTCCTATAATTATGCAGATTATGTGTGCAGCAATCGGTATCAGGCATGAGGACAAATACCTGATGGAACGACGAACACCCATCACCCCCGCCCATGCAAAACAACTGATAGAAAATGAGGGACTTAAAATTGTAGCCCAAACGTCACCCAAAAGGGTGTTTCCCGACACTGAGTACCTGAAAGCAGGGGCATTGATTGAAAAAGACCTGAAGGCTTGTGATGTGATCTTTGGTGTAAAAGAGATCCCCGCAGAAGCATTTGAAGAAGGCAAAACCTATGTGTTTTTCAGCCACGTGATCAAGGGGCAGCCTTACAACATGCCGATGCTGAAGAAGATGATGGAGAAGGCCTGCAACCTGATCGATTATGAATGCATTGTGGACGACCAGGACAAACGCCTGATCTTTTTTGGCAAATATGCAGGCCTTGCGGGGATGATCAACTCGCTATGGAGCATGGGCCAACGCCTGAAAGAGTATGGGTATCACGACAATGCTTTCCTGCAGATCAAACAGGCACAGCATTATGCCTCGCTGATGGAAGCAAAGGATGCTGTTTCAACTGCAGGCCGTCATATTGCTGAAAACGGGCTTCCGCAGGACCTGCTTCCGCTCACCATAGGATTTACCGGTTACGGGAATGTGTCGGCCGGCGCCCAGGAGATTGCCAACCTGTTGCCATCCAAGGAGATCACCCCGGAACAATTACTCAAACTGAAAGACCGCAAACAATTACCCAACAACCTGATTTATAAAGTCATTTTCAAAGAAGAGCATCTTTCAAAACGCAGGGATGGCAGTGATTTTGAATTGCCAGATTATTATGCCAACCCGGACCTCTACGAAAACGACTTTGAACAATACATTCCACATTTGTCCATTTTAATGAATTGCATGTATTGGGACACCCGGTACCCCCGTATCGTTACAAAAGAATATCTGAAAGACCTTTATGGCAAAGGGAGGCCAAAGCTTACGGTCATCGGGGATGTAACATGCGATCCGGATGGGTCTGTCGAGTGCACGCATAAAGGCACGGCCATTGAAGACCCGGTATTCGTGTACGACCCCATTACCGGCAACCCCACTATGGGCTTCAAGGGACACGGCATATTGGTAATGGCAGTCGACATCCTGCCAAGTGAATTGCCGAGGGATGCTTCCATCACCTTTGCAGACGCCCTGTTTCCTTTCATAAAAGCCATTGCCGAAACGGATTATTCAGCCCCGTATGAAACGTTAAACCTCCCGGCAGCCATCAAAAAAGCACTGATATTGCATATGGGGAAACTGACACCAGGATACGAATACATCAATCAATATCTTTAAGTCAACCCACAATATTTACCCTTAAAAAGTCCAGTTTATGAAAAAAGTTTTGATCCTTGGAGCAGGAATGGTGGTTAAACCCATTGTTACCTATTTGTTAGAAAAAGAAGTTCTTGTTACCGTTGCAAGCCGGACCAGGTCGAAAGCCGATGCCATGATTGATGGCCATCCCAATGGCACAGCCCTGGAATGGACCGTAGACGATACAGAACGTCTGGATATAATGATCAGGGAAAATGACCTGACAGTTAGTTTGCTACCATGGATCCACCATATCATGGTGGCCAAACATTGTATCAAACACAAAAAAAACATGGTCACCACCTCCTATGTAAAACCGGAAATGAAAGCCCTTGACCAGGAAGCCAAAGATGCAGGGATTATCATACTGAACGAACTTGGCCTGGATCCGGGGATCGACCACATGTCGGCCATGCGCATCATCGACCATGTGCACGATAAGGGGGGCAACATAGAAGAGTTTTACAGCATTTGCGGAGCACTTCCAGCCCCGGAAATAGCCGGCGACAATCCTTTCCGTTATAAATTTTCCTGGAGCCCGAAGGGTGTGGTTCTGGCTGGCAACAACGACGGGCGTTTTCTTCGTCACGGAAAAGAAGTGTACATCCCAACGGAGGATCTTTTCAAAAATCCGCTTTCCATAGACTTTCCCAGGGTGGGAAAACTGGACATTTATCCAAATCGCGACAGCATGCCCTATATCGATTTATATGGCATTCCGGAAACAAAAACCATGATGCGCGGCACTTTTCGCTACGAAGGCTGGTGCGAAAGCATGGATGCCATGAAGGCGTTAAAGCTGATCACAAATGACACCCATGATTTCACGGGCAAATCTTACGCCGAAATGGTGGCCATGCTCATTGGTGAGGAGAATGCAAATAACATCACGGAGAAAGCGGCCCGTTTTTTGAATATTCCAAAGGATGCCTATGCCATAAAGGCAATAGAATGGCTCGGGCTATTCAGTGATGAGCGCATGGGACGCCGCCAGGACTCAGCATTTGAGATTGTGTCGGATCTGATGATCGAAAAAATGATGATTGGTAAAACGGAACGCGACATGGTAGCCATGCAGCATATTTTCCTGGCTGCTTACCCCGATGGAAAAAAAGAAGTAATCAAATCATCCATGCTGGACTTTGGCAGCCAGGAAACCGATACAGCCATAGCCCGTACCGTGGCATTGCCCGCTGCAGTGGGTGTGGAAATGGTTTTGGATGGGCAGATTGCAGAAAAAGGTGTCCATATACCTGTGATCCCGGAGATCTATAACCCCATCCTGGATGCGCTGGAAAGAATGGATATCCGCATGCAAGAAGAGTTTGGCCTTCAGGAGAGTGAGATTATTCAATAGCGTCCCCGGTGTCATATCAAGGCTGCTTTATCCGGATGATCTTTTTAAAATATTCCCTGTGATCCAATCGGCAATCTTCCGGTCGTTTGACAGGTGAGGCACTTTGTTTTGACCACCCAGCTTGCCCATGGCCTTCATGTATTTTTTGAAAGTGCCTGGTGGTACCTTTTCAACAAGGGCAGGTTGCAGAATATGGCCCGTTACCAGATCCCTGTAATACGGATTTCTCTTTTGCAGGGCTTTGTCAACCATCATGGCAAACTGTCGCATGTCCCCTGGTTCCTTGCTGAACTCCACAAACCACTGGTGGCAAGGCAATCCGTCCGGGTTATTAACCAGTGGCGCAAGGGTAAACTCCGTGATCACCGAGCCGCTTTCCCTGGCCGCTTCCGTAAGGGCATCCTCGGCTTCCTGCACAATGATGTGCTCCCCAAATGCTGATGTATATTGACTCAGGCGGCCGGTTGACTCAAAACGATAGGGTCGTGTCGATAAAAAGCGTATCGTATCCCCAAGGTTATACCCCCACAGGCCGGCATTTGTGTTGAGGATCACAACATAGTTCACACCCGGCTCCACCCCTTCCAGGGAAAAGCGCGGAGGATCTTCGTCGTAGAATGCATCAGCAGGGATAAACTCATAAAATATGCCATTGTCGGGGAGAAGTAACAAACCCTGGGAGGGCCATTCGTCCTGAAAACCAATAAAACCTTCCGATGCCGGAAATGTCTCCAGGGTTGACACATTTTTCCCAATCAATTTGTAAAATTTTTCCTCATAGGGCTGAAAATTTACCCCACCGTACACAAAAAGCGAAAAACCCGGGAATATGTCCGACACCGTGGATTTTCCGGTTACTGAAAGCAAACGTTCAAAATACATCTCCACCCATGGGGGAATGCCACTGATGAGCGTAAGATTCCTGTGCCTGGTTTCTTCCACGATGGCATCGAGTTTTTCTTCCCAGTCGGGAATGCAGTTTACTCTATACGAAGGCAACCGGCGATATCTCAAATAAAAAGGCACATGCCGGTGCGAAATCCCTGACAAACGGCCCGTGGGAATGCCACCCCTGATATCCAGCTCAGGGCTTCCGGAAATAAAGATCATGCGTCCACGCAAAAAGTCGGCACGGCCGGTTTTGAGCAGATACATCAGCAATGCATGACGTGCCGACCGGATGTGATACGGCATGGAGTCACCGGTAATGGGAATGTGTTTTACACCGGAAGTGGTACCGGAAGTTTTTGAAAAATACAAGGGTTTGCCTGGCCACAATACATTTTTTTCACCCGACATGATCCGGTCAATATAGGGCCTGAATCCCTCATAATCCCGCACGGGCACATGTTTTTTAAAATCATCATAGCCGGTAATGCGGTCAAATGCATGTTCATGGCCAAAACTGCACTGTCTTCCGCCAACAATCAATTGTTTAAAAATCCTTTGCTGAAAAACTGTTGCATCCTTACCCCATCTGTCAAAACGGGGTTTGTTCTGCTTTGCCAATAATTTTGCACCCAGGGTTACAATCATAGCCGTTAATTGCTTTGTGTATCATAGAGCAAATGCCTGATAAGATTGACATACACCTCAATCCCCTTGTAAAGTGACTCCACAGGGAACCGTTCATCAAAGTAATGAATCGATTCCATCAACTCTTCAGACATGATCACCGGCAACAGGCCGTATGAAGGGATGCCATGACGCCGAAAAAAGCGGTTGTCATTTACGGCCACAAACATAAAAGGAACAACAAGTCCTTCTTTATAAACCTCATAAATGCTGTTTTTCATGGCCGCATAAAACATGCCCTGTTCTGATGTCGGTGCACCGGGACTGGAGCGGATCACTTTAACCGTTACCTCATAGGGTGAGACAATGCGTTCTACATGTGCCAAAAACTTCGCCTCATCTGTTTCCGGCAGCAACCTGCAGTCAAACACCGCACGGGCATGTGTTGGGATCTGATTATAGGCCCCTTCGGCACTTGAAAGGCTGGTCAGGGAAATGGTGTTGGTAAGCATTGACGCAATGAGTGGGTCGTTGCGTACAAATCGCCCGAATAGCGGACCATAAAAATCGATCCGGCGCATGACCCTGCGCCTGATCCCTGTTTCGTAGGCAGACATTTTAAGCAAAGATTCCCTTACCGTGGGAGAAATGGTAATCTTGGGTTTGGCTTCCAGCAAAGCGTTTGTAGCATTGATCACCTCTTTGGTCGGATACCTTTTCCGGGGAACAGATCCATGACCTGAAGCGGCCACAGAGGATTCAATGGCCAGCCACAATATTCGTTTCTGGGCCACAGCAAGTCCAAACACCGGCATGTCAGGGTTTCGGCCAATAAGCCCTTTCAACCCGGCACCACCCTCTCCGTAAACCACCAAAGGGTTCAGCTCGTCAAGAAAATGTTCCGTAATGATACGGGCACCCATATAGCCACCTGTTTCCTCACCAGAAACAGCGAGCAAACTAACATTGTACGGAAGATCCTCTTCCGCTGCCTGCCGGACAAATTGCAATATGGCCAGAACCTGCATCACCCCCATGGCCTTGTTGTCGATGGTCCCACGGCCCCATACCATGCCATCTTCAATGTTTCCTGAAAACGGGGGATGTGTCCAGCCTTCCGGATCCCCGGGGGGCACTACGTCAATATGTGTCATCAGGACAATGTTTGGTTTTTGCATCTCCAGGGGATACAGTGAGGCCGCAAAATTATAACTGTCTTTTTCATCAGTGAATACGTGTACATGCAAACCATGATCACGACAAAATTGTGCAAAAAATTCTCCTGCTTCTTTTTCCTGGCCCGATACAGATGGAACCTGCACATAATCACTGAGCAAGATTGCCGGATCGATACCCTTTAACGTGACCTGATGATTCTCCTTTTCCTCAAGCTGATGATCCGCCTTTGATGCTACAAGTGTAACTGCCATGGAAACAAAAACACATGTCAGGAAAATACACAGAAGCATGCACCTGGAAAAAACAAACAAACCCCTCATAATATCATCCGGTTTTCAGTAAATAAAAATCGCCTGCCATAAAAATAACACATTTTTTGCGATTCTTATTTTACGGGAAAAAGCCAGGAAGATTTCACCGGCAGAAAGGGATTTTGTTGCGGCATATTCATTCTTGAAAAGATTTCCCATATATTTGCCATACATCTGGTGTCATTGCTACTGTGTCGGTCTAAAGTGGCGTTGACATGACATTGGTCATTTGAATGTATCACCAAAAAACAGAACCCTATGAAAATCCTGCAACAGATGTCTTTTAGCATGGAAAAGCTGGCGGAAACCGGCGGTGAATTGATCATGCATTACGGATTGCGCTTTTTGGGCGCTGTGGTTTTACTGATTGTTGGTCTCTGGCTGGCCGTGAGGTTCAGCAAATTGATAGGCAAAGCAATGGAAAACCGCGGGATCGAACCATCCCTCAGAAGCTTTTTGCAGAGCCTGTTAAGCATTACCCTCAAAATCCTGGTCGTTATCAGCATCCTCACCCTGGTGGGGATCCCCATGACCTCGTTTATTGCCATTCTGGGTGCAGCAGGTTTGGCCATTGGACTTGCCTTATCGGGCACACTCCAGAATTTTGCGGGTGGCGTGCTGATCCTGATCCTAAAACCATTTAAAGTTGGTGATTTTATTGAAGCACAGGGTTTTATGGGAACCGTGACCAATATTCAGATATTCAATACGGTTCTTCAAACACCCGATAATATTGTGATTACCATACCCAATGGGGGTCTGTCAACAGGCACCGTCACAAATTATTCATCCAAAGATACCAGACGTGCACAATGGGTTTTTGGTATTGCATACGGCGACAGCTTTACAAAGGCCCAAAACATTTTACAACAAATCCTGGATAAGGATCCAAGGGTGCTTAAAGAACCTGCCCCCCTGATATTTCTGTCGGAACTAAACGACAGTTCTGTGGACATCACTGTCAGGGCATGGGCCAGCTCATCGGATTTCTGGCCCCTGAACTTTGATATCAGGGAAAAAGTGTATGCGGCTTTTGCCAAAGAGGGCATTAACATTCCATTCCCGCAAATGGATGTTCACCTGCACAAAAACAGTTAAATGCGTTGTGAGTTATTAAACACAAATCAATGATATCTTTCATTCTCAATGGCCAGATAATCCGCACAGAGGAGAAACCCGGTTCAACCTTGCTTGATTATATCCGTTACCGGGCGCATCTGACCGGGACAAAAATAGGATGCCGGGAAGGGGATTGCGGAGCCTGTACGGTCCTGGAAGGAAAGCTGACGGACGGGCGAATCGAATACCGCAGCATTGTATCTTGCCTGACACCACTGGGCAATGCAGCGGGCAAACATATCGTTACCATTGAGGGCATCAATATAGCGGGTCTTAACCCTGCACAGCAAGCCATAACACAACATGCGGGAACGCAGTGCGGATTTTGCACCCCGGGCTTTGTGGTGGCGCTTACCGGGCACACGATGCAACAGCAGCCTTCAGAACCCTGGGCCGCCATAGAATCAATGGGCGGTAATATCTGCCGTTGCACCGGCTACAAATCGATCGAACGCGCAGCCATTACGGTTTCCAATATGCTGAAGACCAAAAATCCGGACAACCCCATTGGCTGGTTGGTAGGTCAGGGGTTTTTGCCCGCATATTTTACGTCTGTCCCGGAACGATTGAAAACACTTATTAAGGGAACGGAGAGCTTGCAAGGGGAAAAAACGGTGATTGGGGGTGGCACAGATCTGCTGGTGCAAAAACCGGATGATATAGCTGACACAGAACCCCTTTTGCTGTTTGACCGCAAAGACCTGAAAGGGATCCGGGATGAAAATGGTTATTGCGTGGTGGGTTCAGCGGCTACGGCTCAGGATATCATGCAATCAGCCCTGATGCGCTCCTATTTTCCCAGGCTTAAGTCGTTTTTCTTTCTGGTGTCATCAGAACCCATCAGAAATATGGGTACCATCGGGGGAAATATCGGCAATGCCTCTCCCATCGCAGACCTGGTTATTTTGTTCCTGGCCCTTAACGCAACAGTGCACTTGCAAAATACAAGAACAGGTGGGCACCGGAGTGTGGCACTCAGAAAATTTTTCTTTGGCTACAAAAAACTCGACAAACATCCGGGAGAAATCATTGTCAGCATATCTTTTCCCGTTCCGGACAAAAACACACACCTGAATTTTGAAAAGATCAGCAAGCGGATTACCCTTGACATTGCCAGTGTTAACAGCGCAATGGGAATCCGTTTGCAGGGGGACACCATTCGCAATGCCCATCTGTCCCTTGGCGGAGTGGCACCAGTCCCCTTATACCTTGAAAAAACAAGCAGCTTTCTTGCCGGACGCAAGCTTGAGCTGGATACCATCCGCGATGCATATGGCTTGTTGGCCGAAGAGATCTCGCCCATCAGCGACATTCGTGGAAGCAAAGAATATAAGACCCTGTTGGCCAGACAATTATTTATTGCCCACTTTACAGAACTTTTCCCAAAAAAATTTTGCAACAGGGAGTTGCTAAAGATATTATGATGTTTTTTTAATTATTGCTCGAATCATAGACCATGAAGAATATTGACTCCATATCCCACGTCACCGGCAGGTCCTTATACGTTGATGATATTCCTGTACGCACAGGAACCCTGTATGGGGTTGTGTTCACTTCTCCTGTTGCCCACGGGAACATCATCAAACTGGACACCTCCGGAGCTGAGTCCATGGATGGCGTAACCGGTGTATTCACCGCAAAAGATATTCCCGGCGAAAATCAGATTGGCGGGATTATTCCGGACGAAGTATTGTTTGCCGACAAAAAAGTGGTTTTTCACGGCCAGCCCCTGGCACTGGTTGTCGCAAAAGATGAGTTTACAGCAAGGAAGGCATGCGCGAAGATCGTAACAGACATTGAACCCCTCGAGGTGGTAACCGACCCCCGGGAGGCATGCAATAAAGGAATGCTGCTTGTTCCACCTTCCACATTCCGTTCGGGCGATATTCATAAGGCCTGGGACCAATGCGCCCATATCTTTGAAGGCAAAACCGAAACAGGCGGACAGGAGCACCTGTATATTGAAACCCAGGGAGCATATGCCTATCTGATGGAAAACGGGCACATCAAAATCCGCTCTTCCACCCAGGGCCCCACCCACGTACAAAAATCTGCCGCAGAAATCCTTGGCATTCCCATGCACCGGGTAGAGGTGGACGTTACCCGCTTAGGTGGCGGATTTGGCGGCAAGGAAGACCAGGCCACAGCATATGCCTGCATGGCAGCTTTGGCAGCAATGCACCTGCAAAAGCCTGTAAAACTTATTCTGCATCGCCTGGACGACATGAGAATGACCGGCAAACGACATCCTTACAGTGCTGATTTCAGGATTGGCCTGTCAGGGGCACTGAAGATCGTGGCTTATCAGGCCACATTTTATCAGAACGGGGGCGCGGCCGCCGACCTCTCCCCTGCCATTCTCGACCGGAGCCTGTTTCATTCAACCAACAGTTATTTTATTCCCAATACAGAGGTTACAGCATACAGCTGCAAAACCAACCTGCCTCCCAATACAGCCTTCCGGGGTTTTGGCGGTCCACAGGGAATGTATATAATAGAAGCAGCAATCGCCAAGGCAGCCCATGAACTGAATGTGCCGGCCAGCGTGATCCAGGAAAAAAACCTGCTGCGTGAGAATGATCCGTTTCAATACGGCCAGGTGGCTAAAAATGTGCACATTGGCAAGTGCTATCAAATGCTGGATAAGGAATTTGGCATCAAAAAAATTGCCGGCGAAGTGGCATTCTTTAACCAGGAAAATGTGTTACACAAAAAAGGGATGGCCCTGATGCCTGTATGTTTTGGCATTTCGTTCACAAACAAATCAATGAACCAGGCCAGGGCACTGGTGCACATTTACCAGGACGGAAGCGTTGGCGTAAGTACCGGGGCTATTGAGATGGGACAAGGGGTAAATACAAAGATATTGCAGGTAACCTCACGCACCCTGAATATAGATCCGGAGCGCATAAAAATTGAATCCACCAACACAACACGGGTGAGCAACACATCACCCACTGCTGCAAGCTCCGGGGCTGACCTCAATGGGAAAGCCACAGAAATTGCCTGCATTCAACTCCGGAAGCGACTAATAAAAACAGCGGGCTCCATATTGGGTGTAAATCCCGGAAGACTGGCCATTTATGATGGTTGGGTTACATGCGATGGTAAACGCAGCAAACTGTCCTGGGAAAAGCTTGTAAAAACAGCCCATCTCGAAAGGGTATGCCTTTCAGAACAAGGCCATTATGCCACCCCTTTTGTCCATTTCAATAAAGAAACCGCCAAAGGTCATCCGTTTGCCTACCACGTGTACGGGGTGGCCCTGCTGGTTACACACCTGGATTGTTTGCGGGGCACCTACCGTTTTGACAAGGTTTGTATTGTACATGACTTCGGCAACAGCATGAATATCGACATCGACATGGGTCAGGTGGAAGGAGCGTTGGCTCAAGGAATTGGCTGGATGACCATGGAGGAAGTGTCTTACGATAAAGAAGGGAAGCTGCTTTCCAACAGCCTGTCCACCTACAAGGTACCCGATATCTTTTCTGCACCCCGGCAGGTTGTGTGCATCCCGCTGCCTGTTAAAGGACCCAAACCTGCAATTCTGCGTTCGAAAGCCGTCGGAGAACCGCCCCTCATGTACGGCATAGGCGCCTATTTTGCCATTCAAAATGCCATCAAGGCATTTAACCCGTCTTATGTACCCGACTTTGACGCACCCATGACCCCTGAAAAGGTGCTGATGCGGCTCTATCAATAATCACCCGGGTTCATTAGGATAAAAAATGAATTCAGCAAGGTCGGGGGTTTTTTATAAATAGTTCATAGTCGGCCGGGGTATTGATATTGACCAGCACATTAGGGTCATTGACATTTACAAGCACCTGGGCAAATTTTTCCAGGTAGTGACGAACGTTTTCGCCGGCAGTTTTTTCTGCGATGATTTCAGATACAACCTTTGTGGTAATCAATACCGGGTGGCCATGTTTCCCGTCATAAACAGGCCGGATATAATCGGCATGGCCCGCAAAGGCTGCAAGCTTTTCCAGGGTCTTTGACGTTATAAACGGATTGTCTACATTATGGATAAAAACCGGACACTCTTTTGTAATGGCCATCAGGCCAAGCTGTAATGAAAAAAACCGGCCTTTCCGGGGAAATGCATTTAATACCGGAAGCATTGTATCAGGCCACTCCCGGCCGTTTATCCAATGCATCCCCGTCTTATTGGTCACCACCACTATCTGGGTGCAGCCAAATCCTTTAAAGGCATTGATGCAACTGTCCAAAAAAGACCGGTCGTGCCGGCAAGGCAGTGAAAGCTTGGGCCGGCCCATTCGTTGCGAATATCCGGCAGCCAGAATAACAGCCGAAAAGTCTTTGGGTTCCATGTGGGAAACATTTTCTATTTTTGGGAGCCAGGCCACCTAAGCAATGTAACGACCATGTCAGACAAACTATTTCCTTTGCCCCTGGATCAGTTCCTGGAAATCATTCTTCATGAACTCGATCATAAAGATAGCTATTTCGGGATCCCCGGTGAATTGTTTTTCAATCCGGAGCGAATTGCCGTTGGAGGGCAACAAGGGGTTTTGCGAACAAATGTATTTCGCAAAGAAATACATACACCACTTGGTGTTGCCGCGGGCCCGCACAGCCAGATGGCACAGAATATTGTGGCTGCCTGGTTGCTTGGCGCACGCTACATCGAACTGAAAACCATCCAGACCCTTGATGATCTGGAAGTTGCCAAACCCTGCATTGACATGCAGGATGAAGGCTATAACTGCGAATGGTCGCAAGAGTTAAAAATCCAGCAGAGTTTTGATGAATACCTCAATGCATGGATCATCATCCACATTCTCAACCACCGTTTCGGTTGGTCTGTTGATCCGGGGGCCATTTTCAATATGAGTGCAGGGTACAATATGGAAGGCATCCTGAAGGATAATGTGCAATGGTTCCTTGATAAAATGGCCGGTTGCAGCAGCGAACTGCATGAAAAAAAAGAATCCATTCGGGCCATATACCCTTCCATCGATGAAGTGCACATCCCCGGCATGATATCCGACAACATTACTCTGTCGACCATGCATGGCTGTCCGGCCCATGAAATTGAAGACATTGCGTCCTATCTTCTGAAAGAAAAAAAGCTGCACACTTATGTAAAACTCAATCCCACCTTGCTCGGGCCTGAAAAACTCCGGGAAATACTGAACAATACGCTTGGATTCAATACTATTGTGCCGGATCAGGCTTTTGAGCATGACCTGCAATACAAAGATGCGCAGCGCATCATCCGCAACCTGCATCACATGGCCAGAAAAACCAACCTGGATTTTGGCCTGAAACTGACCAATACCCTGGAATCGCTGAACAACAAAAGTTTTTTTGGCAGCCAGGTGAAGTATATGTACATGAGTGGCCGTGCACTGCATCCGCTTTCGGTTACCCTGGCACACCGGTTGCAGGAAGATTTTGATGGCCGGTTACAGTTGAGTTTTTCGGGCGGCGCAGATGCTTTTAATGCAGGGCGGTTGCTGGAATGCGGTTTTAAAACGATCACGGTGTGTACAGACCTGCTCAAACCCGGAGGCATGATGCGCCTGCCACAATACCTGGAAAACATCCTCGGCAGGATGGAAAAAACAAAGGCAGAAAACCTGACCGACCTGATACACTCCCAACCGGAGGGCAAACCAAGCAAAGGGCTGAACGGTCAGAAAAAACAAGAAGGGGGCATCCTGAAAAATTTAAAGCATTATGCCTCAGAAGTATTGAAAAACAAGGCATACCAGCGGGAATACCTGGTGCCGCCTGATATTAAAACCAGTCGGCCGCTCGGAATATTTGACTGTATTTCAGCACCCTGCCGCGACACCTGTGCCACATTGCAGGACATCCCTGAATACATGTTGTATACGGCCAGAGAGCAGTTCTCCAAAGCCCATGGGGTCATTTTACGCACCAATCCTTTTCCCGCTGTCACAGGGATGATCTGTGACCATCTGTGCCAAAACAAATGCACCCGTGTTCATTACGACAATCCACTGCTGATCAGGGAAGTAAAACGTTTCAATGCCTGGCAACCCGAGCCGGCACTGCAGACCCCACCCAAAAATGGATTGAAAACCGCCATCATTGGCGCCGGGCCGGCAGGTCTCTCCTGTGCTTATTTTCTTGCCCTTGCCGGCTTTTCGGTGGAGGTGTATGAAAGCGCCTCCAGGGCTGGGGGCATGGTCCGGTTTGCCATCCCGGGTTTCCGGCTTACCACGGAAGCACTGGAAAAAGACCTTGACCGCATTGCATCCCTTGGGGTAAGTATCCATTACAACACAAAGGTGGACAAAACACTGTTTGATCAGCTCAGGAATAATGCAGATTACGTATTTGTGGGGACGGGTGCACCACTTGCCGCTCCATTGCCAATTGAAGGACATGACGCGGCAGGGGTCCTGGATCCGTTGGATTTTCTTTTCAGGGTACGGGCCGGACAACCTGTTAAAACAGGCAATCAGGTGGTAATCATTGGAGGCGGAAACACAGCCATGGATGCCGCCCGGACAGCTTACCGCCTGGTGGGTAAGTCAGGTACCGTTACCATTGTATATCGCCGGACAATCAATGAAATGCCCGCCGACCAGGGAGAGATCAAAGCAGCGATGGCTGAAGGGGTAAAATTCATGGAACTGTGCGGACCTGAAGAAGTCCTGAGTCATGAAGGTCGCGTATGCGGAATGCGTGCAGTTCGCATGCGCCTGGAAAAAGCCGACAGTTCGGGCCGGCCCAGGCCGGTAAAGATCTCTGGCACTGCATTTGACATCGCATGCGACACAATTATCCCGGCCATTGGCCAGATAGTGGAAACCGGGTTTATGGACAATGAAGCGCTGAATACCTTTAATGGTAGTTACCACACCCGGATGGATCAGATATTTACCGGGGGGGATGCCATGCGGGGGGCTTCCACGGCGATTAATGCCATCGGGGATGGACGAAAAGCAGCCAAAGAAATCATAAAAGCTGCAGGACTGGAAAAGGAAGTGGAGAAACTGCCAAAAAACAATCCTCCCGGGTACCGGGAAATTATGGTTCAACGGGCAAAACGCAGCTTTGCACCTGCCATTCAAGAACTGCCGCTCACAGAACGAAGAAATTTCAAACTGGTGCAACCGGACATGCCCCAGAAAGATATTGTCCGCGAAGCCAAACGGTGTCTGCACTGCGATCAGGTATGCAATACCTGCGTGAGCGTTTGTCCAAACCTGGCCAATTTTGCCTATCAGGTCAAGCCCTTTGAAATCATGCTTCAAAAAGCAGTCAGACAGGCAGATGGCAAAACCAAAATTGCCAATGATGAACTGTTTTCTTTACGCCAACAGGTGCAAATTCTGAATATTGCCGATTTTTGCAATGAATGCGGAAATTGCCGGACATTTTGTCCTACTGCCGATGCCCCTTACCAAACAAAGCCAAAAATTCACCTGGGCATTCCCTCATTTTATGATTCAGACCAGGGTTATTACCTTTCCTGCCTTGAAAACAGCCACCATCTGATCGGGAAACAAAACGGGCAACGATTTACCTTGATGGCCAAAGAAAATCAATACGTTTTTGAGACCAGCAAGGCGATTGTTACACTGGAAAAAAACAGTTTCCGCATCAAAGACGTACAGTTTCTCTCTGAAGATGACCGTGAACTGCGACTGCAGCAAGCCGCCATCATGAAAGTGATTCTGCAGGGGGCCAAACAACTGATGCACATATAAATAGAAGCCTTTGAATCATCCATTAAATTTAAAAACATGATCCAAACAATAGAAAAAATAACCAACGAAAAATTCCTTGACAATGCCGTGAAACGTTTCAGGGAAAAGGGAATTATCCTGCCTACCTTTAAACAGCAATGTAATCCTTCCCTTATTCCTGATATAATACTAAACAGACTTAAAAAGATTGGTTTATGGGAGATACATCCACTGAACCTTTTCCGGATCACGTGGAAAAATGAACCCAAAGAAACAGGTGGGTTGTTCAAGGAAGTAAACTATATTGAAATACCAAAAGTAATTTCCGGAGTGGATGCACGTATTGTGATGATCGTGGGCAAATGGTTCCCCACGGGAGCGCACAAGGTGGGTGCAGCATACGGATGTTTGGCCCCCCGCATCATTACCGGCGGTTTTGATCCGACCTACCACAAAGCAGTGTGGCCCTCTACCGGTAATTATTGCCGTGGGGGCGCGTTCGACTCCAAACTTATGGGGACTGATTCCGTAGCCATATTGCCAGAAGAGATGAGCCGGGAACGCTTCGATTGGCTTAGGGACGAAATTGGGTCGGAAGTGATTGCCACCCCGGGGTGCGAAAGCAACGTAAAGGAGATCTATGATGCCTGCTGGGAAATACGCAGGACACGGCCCGAGTGTTTTATATTCAACCAGTTTGAAGAGTTTGGCAATGCCGCCTGGCATTATAAAATTACCGGTGACGCCCTGGAGGAGGCTTTTCGCCTGGCAAAAACCGACAAAAGCCGGTTGGCCGCCTATGTATCAGCCACCGGTTCTGCAGGGACGATTGCGGCCGGGGACTACCTGCGCAAGATTGCGCCGCAATTGAGTGTGGTCGCTTCAGAAGCCCTCCAGTGCCCTACCCTTTTGATGAACGGCTTTGTCGGACACCGTATAGAGGGAATCGGAGACAAACACGTTCCCTGGGTGCATAATGTAAAAAACACCGACATGGTCACTGCCATAGACGATGAGGATTGCATGCGCATTTTCCGGCTTTTTAATGAAGAAGAAGGCATTAAGTACCTGAAATCACTTGGATTGGATGATGACCAGGTCAGTATGCTTTCGTTGCTTGGCATTTCGTGCATTGCCAATCTGCTCTCAGCCATAAAAACAGCCAAGTACTACGAGATGACAGGGGACGATGTTATATTATCGATCGCCACCGACTCAGCAGAACTGTATGCATCACGCCTCGACGAACTCAACCAGCAACGAGGGGCCTATACAGGGATACAGGCCATTAAAGATTTCGAAAAATGCCTGATGGGTTGTACCACCAATCATATAAAAGAGCTTTCATACCAGGATCGAAAAGCCATTCATAACCTGAAATACTTCACCTGGGTGGAGCAACAGCAGAAAGAGGTGGAAGATCTGAACCAGCTATGGTATGACAGGGAAATATGGGAGCGGCTTTTTCGCCAGGTAGAACGCTGGGATGAACTGATCGATGAATTTAACCAACGCACCGGTTTGCTGCAAAAATTATGATAAAGTGAACACCCGGGGCAGGGCTTTATCGACGGCATTGCCGGATAAAGGGCAACCAGGCTTGCATAAAATCCTCCGGGTGGGTTTCCATGGGAATGTGTCCCGCGCCATTCAGCAAGATGAGCTCTGTTTCCGGCATTTTTTTAAGAATGTGCTGGCGTGACTTATGGGGAACCCAGTTGTCTGAATCTCCCCAGATGGCCAGAGCCGGTATTTGCAGCCCGGATGCATCCAGATCGGCGATTTCAAAATAATGGAAGGCTGATGACAATAAGGCCATTGCCATGCCCGGTGCAAGGAGTGGCTGCAAATAACCCGACACCTGTTCCTTTGTGGGTTCAATTCCGTAGGCGGAAGCAAGGAGACTCTCAACCCTCCTGGGACCGATGTACCATACCCTGGCCACCTCACCAATTACAAAACGTACGGTCGAAAAGCGCAGCAAAGGGTTTACAGCATGGGGTGTTCCCGGCAGTTTATCGAACAGGGATGCAGCCACAAAGGTGACACAAAGCAAGTCGTCCGGATACATCAGCGCATACGCCTGAACAATGCCCCCACCCATGGAATGACCCGCCATATGCCATTCCCGTCCGGGAAATACCTCTTGGATCAATTGATGAAAACGCCTGGCATGGGCGGTAATTGACTGGTTCATCCGGTGCGACTTGTCGCTGTAGCCAAAAGGCGGAACATCAACGGCAACCACCTCATAACCCGTTTGATTCAGGCTGTCGGCCACCTGATCCCAGGAAATGGTGGAGGCTGCAAATCCATGTACCAAAAAAACACTGCCCCTGGCAGGCCGTCCTTCAACTTCCCAGAGACGGTAATGGATCTGTATACCTTCGACGGTGGCCACACCACTGTTGTCAAAAGGAAGATTGCCGGCCCGGGCTGTAAAACAAACCAGGACGATCAACGCATAAATGCCCTGACTTTTCTGAAACATATCATACATCCTCTAAAACAAAAATAAGAAAATCGCCTCCAGTTTCCCTAAAATTTAATAAATTGGCAAAAGAAGCACAAGCCAATGACACGAGCGGGCAAGTCATCCACTGTTTTTTTTGAGTGCTCGGATTGCGAACGGCAATTCGACCTGCATGGAGAGATTTTATATTTATGTCCATCCTGCAGTCAGGAAAATATTGCAACGCAGCCTCCCAGGGGTGTTCTGAAAACGTGTTACGATTATGGTTTGCTTCGAAAGAAAAAAGCCACCTTTACAGAGTTGAAAAATGATGGGTTTATTGATCTTTTACCCATTTCGGATCACGCTTGCAAGCCCCCTCTTCGTGTGGGCAACACGCCGCTTTATTCTTGCCATGCGCTGGATGGGAAAGCACTTCACTATTACCTCTATGTGAAAGACGACAGTCAAAACCCGAGTTTTTCCTACAAAGACAGGGCATCAGCCCTGGTTGCTGCCTTTGCCAAAGAACGGGGAATAAACACCATTGTCGCCGCATCCACCGGAAATGCCGGTTCATCCATTGCGTGCATTTGCGCTGCCATGCAACAAAATGCCGTGGTCATTGTTCCCGAAAATGCACCACAGGCAAAAATCAGCCAGATTATGATGTACGGCGCCCACATTGTCCCTGTAAAAGGCACGTATGACCAGGCCTTTGACCTGAGTATCCGCGTAAGTGAACGATTTGGCTGGTACAACAGAAACACCGGATACAACCCTTTGACCATTGAAGGGAAAAAGACAGCAGCTTATGAATTGTATGAACAAATGATGGGTCGAACCATCGGACATATCTTCGTACCTGTGGGCGATGGTGTGATCATCACAGGACTCTACAAGGGGTTTGAAGACCTGCTGCACCTCGGGATCATTGATAAAATCCCCATTATGGTTGCGGTACAGGCAGAAAAAAGTGATAACCTGGTCAGGAATCTCCGTCGCAGCCAGTTTGAGTCCATGCCCAGTGATACCATCGCAGATTCCATTTCTGTGGATATACCACGCAACTTTTTACTGACAAAACAATATATGTTGAAATATCATGGGGAGGCCATCACGGTTAGTGACACGGACATTCTTTCGGCATCATCCATTTTGGCCCGCAATACCGGGGTATTTGCCGAACCTGCTGCGGCAGCTGCTTTTGCAGGATTGCTTAAATACCACCGTGAAGACAGGATCGAACCGGGTACCCACAATATAGTCATGTCGACGGGATCCGGGCTAAAAGACCTGAAATCGCTCGATAAAATCATTCATTTGCCCGAAGCCATCGATCCCGATACTTCATTTTCTGAAAGCATATGGAAATGATCTCATTTCACCTGAACGGAACCTTGCAACGTTACGCAGGGAATAAGGAAATAAAGCTCCTCACATGGCTTCGTTTGCATAAGCATATCACCTCGCCCAAAGATGGTTGTTCGGGAGAAGGAAGTTGCGGGGCATGCACGGTTGAAATCAACGGAAAGCCCAGGATGGCTTGCCGCACCCGGATGCAAGAGCTTAAAGATTCTGAGATTGTCACCACAGAAGGACTTCCGGAGGGATTCCGGCAATATATCGGATCCATTTTTGCAAAAAACGGGGCAGTTCAGTGCGGTTTCTGCAGTCCTGGGTTCATCATGCGTTCAAAGAAATTGTTTGATCAAAAATCACCTCCCTCCAAAGAAGACATAATCCGGACCATCAATCCGAATTTGTGCCGCTGCACCGGCTATGTTAAGATTGTAGAGGCCATTGAGGAAGCCCTGCTGGATCATCAACGCAATAAATTTCCTGACCTCGCCCGGATACCAGCCAGCATAGGAAAAGCTTTCCCAAAATACCAATCAATTGAAACCGCATTGGGCGAACGGCCTTTTGTGGATGATATGTCATTTGAGGGAATGCTGCACGGAGTCCTCAAGTTCTGCAAACACCCACGGTCAAAAATAATTCACATAAACACATCAGAAGCCGAAGCACTTGAAGGTGTTGTAAGGATAATTACCGCCAAAGACATTCCGGGGGAAACATCATCCGGATTGATATTCAGCGATTGGCCCTTGATGATAGAAACAGGAAAGATTAATCATTGCATAGCAGATGTAGTGGCAGGTGTGGTGGCCCGAACCGAAGCCATTGCCCGCCGGGCAGTTGAACTGATTGAAGTGGAGTATGAAGTGCTGAATGCAGTGACAGACGTGCATCAGGCCATCCACGAAGAAAGCGTACAGGTGCATGAGAAGCAATCGAACATCCTGGAAAC